>NZ_JADOTX010000001.1:5862136-6170669 GCF_015751765.1 Micromonospora ureilytica | reverse complement strand
GCCTGAGCCTGCGCCGCGTCGACGACCTCTCCGTCGAAGTCCACGGCGACCCCGGCACCCACCTCGGCCGGCTGATCCGCGCCTGCTGGGACATTGGAGAGCACCCCGACTACGCGAGGCTTCGCCGTTGGGCGCACCAGCTCGGCTACGGCGGACACATCGCCACCAAGAGCCGCGCCTTCTCCGTCACCCTCGGCTTCCTCCGGTTGCAGCGCACCATCTGGCGGCGCACCGAGGGCCACCCGCACACCTGGGACGACGAACAGACCGAACGGGTCATCTACGAACTCGGCTACCAAGCCACCGGCTGGATCACCACCGGAGACGCCCTGCTCGCCAACACCGCCGCCGCCATGGCCCGCGCACAACACCTGGCCGGCATCGACGCCCTGGCCGACGAACTCGCCGCCGCTCGCGCGGTCCAACCCCTGGCCGCTTGACACGTACGTGTCAACGCCCGTGAAGCCGTTCCTTGACAACTCCACAGCGCACGCAACAACCCACCCACCCGTCACCCGGAAGGAGCGCCATGCCCACACGCCCCCGCCCCCTGGTCGCGGTCCGGCTTATCGGCCCGACCGCCGCCGTCACTGCTCACGCCGCCACCATCGCGGCGCAGCTCACCGCCTACTACGGCCGCGAGCGGGTCACCTGCCGCACCAGCACCCGCACCGCCGGCTACAGCGGCGAAAGCCGCGCCTACATCACCATCACCCGGAAGGAGCCCCGATGACCGCACCGCCTACACCCGAACCGCTCTGGGAAATCGAAGATGTCTCCGCATACCTGCGGGTGCCAGTGCAGACGCTCTACCAGTGGCGCAAACGCAAGTACGGCCCACCCGCCGCCCGGGTCGGCCGGCATCTGCGCTACGACCCGGCTTCGGTGCGCGCCTGGTTTACCGACCAGTCCAAGGCGGCCTGACATGGCCCACATCGTTGATCGCTGGTACAGGACGGTTGTCGGCCCGGATGGGAAGTCCCGGCAGGAACCAAAGCCAGAGTGCGGGCAGGGAATGCGCTACCGCGTTCGGTACCTCGCCCCTGACGGCAAAGAGAAATCGCAGTCGTTCCCCGACAAGAAGAAGCGCGACGCACAGGCATTCCTCGCCAACGTCCAGGCCGACATCCTCAAGGGCACCTACGTCGACCCCGACGCCGGTCGAACCACCTTCAAGCAGTACGCCGACGAATGGCTTGCCGCAGCGACCACCGACGTCCTCACCCGTGACCGCATCGAATACGAACTCCGGCTGCACGTGTACCCGGTCATGGGACACAAGCCGATCGCGTCCATTCAGCCGACGACGATCCGGGACTGGGCGCGGAAGATCCAGGAGAAGGGGCTGTCGGTGGGTTACCGGCGGGTCCTCTTCACCGATGTGTCGATGATTCTCAACGCGGCGGTGGACGACAAGAAGATCGTCAGCAACCCGTTCGCGGTCAAGAGCATCCGCCGACCGAAACCCGCTCCAACCAAAGTGGTGCCGTGGCCGGTCGCCCGGTTGACAGCATTCAGGGAGAACATGCGGCCTCGGTACCGGGTGGCGGTGGACCTGGGCGCGGGGTGTGGCCTACGGCAGGGTGAGATCTTCGCGGTCAGCCCCGTGGATCTCGACCCGACCCGCCCGGTCCTGCAAATCACTCGGCAGATCAAGTTGGTTCGTGGCTCACTGATCTTCGCCCCGCCGAAGGGGGGCAAGTCCCGCGAGGTCCCGTTGCCAGACTCGGTAGCCGGCCGGTTGAAGCAACACGCGCGAGACTGCCCGCCGGTCGCAGTGACCCTGCCGTGGGAGACGCTGACCGGCGAGCCGCGAACTGTAGAGCTGTACCTGACGACACCCGCCGCTCTGGCGCTCTCCCGCTCGATGTTCAACTCCGGCGTCTGGAAGCCCGCGATCCGGGCCACCGGCATCCCCGATGACCGACACAACGGCATGCACGTCCTGCGGCACACCTACGCCTCGGTCCTCCTGGACGCCGGAGAGAGCATCAAGGCGCTGTCGGCCTACCTGGGCCACGCGGACCCGGGCTTCACCCTCCGGACCTACACCCACCTACTGCCGGCCAGCGAGGATCGCACCCGCCGGGCCATCGACAAGGCACTCGGTGAGGACCAGGGCGGCGATGTTGCTCCGGAAGCCCTTGACGGCCTGGACACGGCATGATCATGGTTCATCGGCCCAGACAGCGGCTTGCTATGCAGGTCAGCAGCTATGCCGCTTCTACTTCCAGCGGAAGTGGACGAAGAGGCGGCCGAAGTTCTTCGAGTCCTTTTCCACGCGGTGGTAGAGCTGCTTGACGTCCTTCTGGTCGAGGAACCGCAGCACCCGCTTCTTGAGCTGGCCGGACCCCTTGCCGGGGATGATCTCGACGAGGGTGGCCTTCTTCGCCACCGCCTCGTCCATGATCCCGCGCAACGCGCGGTCGATGTCCTGGCCCTTGTTGAAGATCTCGTGCAGGTCCAGCTTGAGCTTCATGCCGCAGCCCCCGGCCGGTCAGGTCCCATGTCCGCCATCCTAGGCATGTCCGGCAGGTCGCCCGACGACGATGGGGCGGCCCCGAAGGACCGCCCCTGTCATGGAACTGCGCACGCTCAGCGCCGGCCGCCGAGGCGGGTCTCCACCCGCTCCAGCGCGGCCCGATAGTCGTCGTTGGCCGCGTACATCGCGGAGGCGATCCGCAGGTGCCGCAGCGCGTCGTTGTGCCGGTTCAGCCGTTCCAGCGTCCGACCGAGCACGTGGTGCGCGTAGTGGTCGCTCGGGTCCCGCTCGATCAACTCGCGCAGGTGCTCCTCGGCCCGGTTGAGCTGGGCCGACTGGAAGTACGCCCGGGCCAGCAACTGCCGAACGGCGGCGTTGCCGGGTTCGGCGTCGATGATCGGCTCCAGCAGTCGGGCTGCTCCGCTGGGGTCACCGGTCTCGAAGAACATGGTCGCCCGCCGGTAGTCCGCCAGAAGATCCATCTGCCACCTCCTCGGGTCGCACCGTCACCTGTTCCGACGCTGGCACAACACCGGGCGTTTGGCGACTGTTCCCGCGGTCGAGATCAGGTCACTTCCGGCCGCCGAACGCCGCCGACGGGTGCCGACGAACGCCGCCGACGGGTGCCGCCGAACGCCGCCGACGAGTGCCGACGGGTCAGGTGCGGGCGCCCCGGCGTCCGGCGGCGAGTTCCCAGGCGCGGACACCGCCGACGATTCCGGCGGTGTTCGGCACCACCACCACGTCGTCGCCCATCCGGGCCAGTTGCTCGGGCCGGATCAGTCGGGAGTTGCCCCCGCCCAGGTAGAGCCGGTCCCAGCGGAACACCGGGCGGAGCCCGTCCACCACCTGCCGGATCCGACGGGACCAGAAGGCGTCACCGAGCCGCCGCCGTTCCGGCTCGCCGACGTACGTGTCGTAGGTGGTGCCCCAGCGCACCGGCGCGTGCGACAGCTCCAGGTGCGGTGCAAGCACCCCGCCGTCGAAGAGCGCGCTGCCCAGCCCCGTTCCCAGGGTGAGCACCAGCTCACAGCCGGTGCCGGCAACCACTCCGGCGCCGTGCACCTCGGCGTCGTTGAGCACCAACGCCGGCACCCCGAACGCGTCGGCCAACGCGCCGCGCGCGTCCCAGCCGGACCACTCAGCTTGCAGGTCCGGGTCGACCCGGCTGCGCGGGCCGCTGCGGGTGACGTAGTGCGGCGTGCTCACGACCACTCCGTGCCGGATCATCCCGGGTACGCCGACCGTGAGTCGGTCCGCCGTTGGCAGGCGCCCGCCCAGATCCACCAGGGTCCGGACAAACAACGCGGGCGGCAACGGGTACGGGGTCGGCACCCGCAACGGCCGGGCCCGCATCGTTCCCGCCTCGTCGAGCACGGACGCCTTGATGCCCCCGCCGCCACAGTCGATCGCCAGTGTGGTCACCACGTCGTTGAGTCTGCCCGCTGCCGGCCGGTCGTATGCGCGGGGCCGGATAGGCTGCCGTCCTGATGAGCGCCACGATGATCGTCAAGGACCTGGCCGCCGGGCACGGCGACCGCCCGCTCTTCGCCGGATTGGACCTGGTGGTCGCCCCCGGTGACGTGGTCGGGCTGGTCGGGCCGAACGGGGCCGGCAAGTCGACGCTGCTGCGTACCCTCGCCGGGTTGTTGCCGGTCGAGGCCGGCAGCGTGCGGCTCAGCCCGCCCACTGCGAGCGTCGGGCACCTGCCGCAGGAGCCGGAACGGCGACCGGGCGAGACGGTACGGGACTTCCTGGCCCGCAGGACCGGGGTGACCGCCGCCCAGGCGGCGTTGGACGCGGCGACCGAGGCGCTGACCGCCGGGGCGGCCGGTGCCGACGACGCGTACGGCGACGCGCTGGAGCGCTGGCTCGCCCTGGGCGGCGCGGACCTGGACGAACGCGCCGAGCAGGTGAGCGCCGACCTGGGGCTCGCGGTCGACCTGGATCACCCAACGACCGGGCTCTCCGGCGGCCAGGCGGCCCGGGCCGGGCTCGCGTCGCTGCTGCTCAGCCGGTACGACGTGTTCCTGCTCGACGAGCCGACCAACGACCTGGACCTGGCCGGGTTGGAGCGGCTGGAGGAGTTCGTCACCGGGTTGCGGGCCGGCACGGTGCTGGTCAGCCACGACCGGGAGTTCCTCACCCGGACCGTGACCCGGGTGCTGGAGCTGGACCTGGCGCAGCAGCAGGTGAACCACTACGGCGGCGGCTACGCGGCCTACCTGGAGGAGCGGGAGGTGGCCCGCCGGCACGCCCGCGCGGACTTCGAGGAGTACGCCGACACCAAGGCTGGGCTGGAGGCACGGGCCCGCACCCAGCGTGGGTGGATGGAGAAGGGCGTGAAGAACGCCCGCCGCAAGGCCACCGACAACGACAAGATCGGCCGCAAGTTCCGCGCCGAGTCGAGTGAGAAGCAGGCCGCGAAGGCCAAGCAGACCGAACGGCTGATCGAACGGCTCGACGTGGTCGAGGAGCCCCGCAAAGAGTGGGAGCTGCGGATGGAGATCGCCGCCGCGCCCCGCGCCGGCGCCGTCGTGGCCACGCTGCGCTCCGCGGTGGTACGCCGGGGAGGCTTCACCCTCGGGCCGGTCGACCTCCAGATCGACTGGGCGGACCGGGTCGCGGTGACCGGGGCGAACGGTTCGGGCAAGTCCACCCTGTTGGCCGCATTGCTGGGCCGGCTGCCGTTGGACGCCGGCACCGCCTCGCTCGGGCCCGGCGTGGTGGTCGGCGAGGTGGACCAGGCCCGCGGGCTGTTCCTCGGCGACGTACCGCTGATCGACGCGTTCGAGGCGGCCGTACCCCAGCTGTCGCCGGCGGACGCGCGGACGCTGCTGGCGAAGTTCGGCCTGCGGGCGGCGCACGTGCCCCGGCCGGCGGCCACCCTCTCCCCCGGTGAGCGGACCCGGGCGGCGCTGGCCCTGTTGCAGGGCCGTGGGGTCAACCTGCTGGTGCTGGACGAGCCCACCAACCACCTGGACCTGCCCGCCATCGAGCAGCTCGAATCGGCGCTGGCCAGCTACCCCGGAACGCTGCTGTTGGTCACCCACGACCGGCGGATGCTGGCGGCCATCGAGACCAACCGGCGACTGCGGGTCGACGCCGGGCGGATCGCCGAGGATTGATCCGTGCCCGTTGGCGGGCGCGGGGTGAGAATGACGCCATGCTCAAGTGGGAGTACGCCCTGCTGGTCCGCCGCCGCCAGGCGGCGACCAACGACCTCGGCTGGGAGGTCGTCTTCGTCTGGTACGGGCCGGACGGCTCGATGGTCGACGTGACGCCGTACGGCGACACCTCGCTGGCCCACCTGAACCGGGCCGGCGACCAGGGTTGGGAGTTGGTCGCGATGAGCGAGGACCCGTCCCTACCCGGCAACCACGAACTGCACCGCTACCACCTCAAGCGGCCGAAGCCCGCCGACCCGCCACCTCGCCAGCGGATGCGCGGGGGCCGCCGCACCCTCTCCGGCTGACCCGACCGCGCCGGCCGCCGCACCCTCTCCGGCTGGACCCGACCGCGCCGGGCCGACTGCGGTGGCATGAGCCGAGTTGGTCGTTCGCGGCTCGGCCCGTGCGGAGCCGATGTCTGCGTTGAGCCTGATGCCACAGAGTCATCTTGATGCCTGTGTGGCATCACGATGACTGCGGTCCTGCCCCGCAGCCTGCGACACGTCCATCGGCCGGCCGCACCCCGCGTCGGCGAGGAGGTGGACGAGGTGGGCATAACGGGCGCGATTGCGGGTAACGCGCGGCGGGAGGTGGCCCGAATGGTCGCTTTGGCACAGACTCCGCCCTCGGCCGACCGGCTGCGGGCGATCGACGAATTCCTCGCCCAGGCATGGGCGGACCAGGTCCGCCACGATGATCGGTTGCGGGACCTGGCGGTCGAGGTGCGATTCGACCGGGGGGTGGCCCACCTGGGCGGTGACGTGGCCGAGCCCGCTCAGCTACGGCTGGTACGGAGCCTGGTGGGACAGCTGGCAGGCGTCTACGGCGTCTGGTGCCGGGTCGGCATCGGCGGGCGGGCGCCGGTGGTCGTGGACCTCGGCTGTGGGCCGACCAAGCAGTGGTCGAGCAACCTGGGGCTGGACAAGTACCCGGCGCCCGGCGTGGACGCCGTCGCGGACCTGTCCGGCTCACTGCCGCTCGCCGACAACTCGGTGGACGTCCTCTTCGCGGTGCACATCCTGGAGCACCTGATCGACTTCCTGCCGCTTGTCGACGAGTGCCATCGGGTGCTCCGCCCCGGTGGCGTGCTGCACGTGATGAGCCCGTGGTGGGGGCATGTGAACGCGGTGGCCGACCCGACCCACGTTCGGCTGATGGACGTGCAGACGTTCAAGGGGATCTGTCAGCTCCGGCCACCGGGCGCGCCGCGGTGGTACCCGCTGCACGCGGGCTGCGACGGCGCCTCGATCTTCGCCGACCTGACCCCCCTCCCCCCAGACGCCGACCCGGCACCCCAGTCCCACCTGGCCCGCTTCTTCGACTAACCCCCACCCACCCACCCACCCAATCCCGCGTTGATCATGAAGTTATTGCGGCGACACGCCGTCATTCATGGCAATAACTTCATGATCAACGCGAGGGTCGGGTGGGGTCAGCT
Source organism: Micromonospora ureilytica (assembly GCF_015751765.1). Taxonomy (NCBI): domain Bacteria; kingdom Bacillati; phylum Actinomycetota; class Actinomycetes; order Micromonosporales; family Micromonosporaceae; genus Micromonospora; species Micromonospora ureilytica. The sequence continues at coordinate 6,163,579 of NZ_JADOTX010000001.1, read as the reverse complement.
GTCGGCGGTCGGCTCGCGGGGGGCCGGGGCGACCGCCGGTTCGTGTTGGGCCAGCCGGTTGCGGCGGTAGCCGTAGCCGAAGTAGATCACCGCGCCGAGCAGCATCCAGGCCAGGAACCGCAGCCAGGTCTCCACCGACAGGTTGAGCATCAGGTAGAAGCAGGCCAGCGCCGAGACGATCGGCAGCACCGGTGAGAACGGCACCCGGAACGGCCGCTCCAGGTCCGGGCGCTTGCGGCGCAGGATCGGCACCGCCACCGACACCAGGACGAACGCGCAGAGCGCGCCGATGCTGACCAGGTCGGCCAGCGCGGACAGCGGCAGGAAGCCGGCCAGCAGCGCGACCGCCACCGTCATGATCGCCGAGATCCGGTACGGGGTGCCCCAGCGCGGATGCACCTTCGCGATCGAGGGCGGGATCAACCCGTCCCGGGCGATGGCGAAGCCGATCCGGCCCATCGCCACCAGGTCGACCAGGATGACGCTGGTCAGGCCCGCGACCGCGGCGATGGAGACCAGCACGGCCGCCCAGCCCGCGCCGACCGACTCGAAGGCCGAGGCGATCGGGGCGCCCCGGTCGATCTCGGTGTACGGCACCATCCCGACCACCACCAGCGAGACGCCGATGTAGAGCACTGTGGAGATCAGCAGCGTGCCGAGCAGACCCAGGGTGAGGTCCCGCTTGGGCTTTTTCGTCTCCTCGCCCAGGTTGGCCACGGCCTCGAAGCCGGTGTACGCGAAGAAGACCACGGCGGCGGCGCTGAGCACCCCGACGAAGCCGAAGACTGACGGCTCCAGTCCGAAGAGCGCCTGCGTGACAGGTTGCTTGATGCCGTCGTCGCCGCTCCCGGCGGGCTCGGCCGGCGGGATGAACGGGGTGAGGTTCGCGGCCTTGACGAAGAACAGCCCGGCGACCACCACGAAGACGCAGATGGCGACCTTGACCAGCACCAGCAGGTTGGTGATTCGCGCGGATTCCCGGATGCCGACGATCGCCACGATGCCGAGGATCAGCACGATGGCGATGGCGCCCACGTTGACAGTGCTGCCCTCCTCGCCGAACCATCGGGTCGGCAGGTCGAGCAGTTCGGCGAGGTAGCCGGACCAGCCTCGGGCCACCACGGCGGCGCCGAGCGCGAACTCCAGCAGCAGGTCCCAGCCGATGATCCAGGCGACGATCTCGCCCATCGTCGCGTACGCGTAGGTGTAGGCGCTGCCGGCGGTCGGCACGCTGGAGGCCAGCTCGGCGTAGCAGAGGGCGGCGAGCAGGGCCACCACGCCGGCGATGGCGAAGGAGATCACCACGCCCGGCCCGGCGCTGTCCCGGGCCTCGATCCCGGTGAGCGTGAAGATGCCGGTGCCGATCACGATGCCGATGCCGAAGCCGGTGAGGTCGACCGCGCCGAGACGTCTCTTCAGCCCCAACTGGCCGTCGCTGCCGTCCGCCTCGCCCTGGGCTATCACGTCCTTGATTGGTTTTGTGCGCAGCACGGACACCCGGTCACCCCTCCCACCGCGCGACCACCTCCGTGGCGGCCGGTGACCGCCGTTGCTACCCAGCGGCGCGATTGGTCAACCACGAACTCTTGCGGCAACGGCCAGACTGTGAAAATTTCCTACCAGTAACGCGGACACCAGTGGCGAATCTTGCCGCGCGCCGCGCGAAACATCCGGGAGCCCCAACGAAGGGACACACCGCATGAAAACCGCACGACTCGGAGTCGCCGGGCTGGTCGCAGCCCTACTCGGCACGTTCGTCACCGCCACCTCCGCGAGCGCCGCACCCAGCGCGGCCGACACCACCACCGCCACCTGCGCCACCGACCCGGCCACCCCGAAGCGACAGTTCCGGGCCATGTGGATCTCATCGGTGGTCAACATCGACTGGCCCAGCAAGGCGTCCCAGACCAACCCGGACCGGATCGCGGCTCAGCAGGCCGAGTACCGCCAACTGCTCGACCTGGCCGGGCGACTGCACCACAACGCCGTCGTGGTGCAGGTCCGGCCCACCGCCGACGCGCTCTGGCCCTCGCCGTACGAGCCCTGGTCGGAATATCTGACCGGCGTACGCGGCCAGGACCCGGACTGGGACCCACTGGCCTTCCTGGTCGACGAGTCGCACAAGCGGAAGCTGGAGTTCCACGCCTGGTTCAACCCGTACCGCGTGTCCATGCCGGCCCCCGGCGGCGCCGGCGCGGACCTCGCCCAGCTCGCCCCCGGCCACCCGGCCCAGCAGCACCCCGACTGGACCTTCGCCTACCCACCTCCCGGTGTGGCCGGCAGCCGGCTCTACTACAACCCCGGGATCCCCGAGGTCCGCGAGTTCGTCCAGACGGCCATGATGGACGCGGTCAAGCGGTACGACATCGACGGCGTCCACTTCGACGACTACTTCTACCCCTACCCCAGCGGGACCTACCAGGTGCCGGACGACGCGACCTTCGCGGCCCACAACCGGGGCTTCACCGACCGGGCCGACTGGCGGCGGGACAACATCAACCTGCTGATCCAGGAGATGAATGGCAAGATCAAGGCGGCGAAGCCGTGGGTGAAGTTCGGTGTCAGTCCGTTCGGCATCTGGCGGAACAAGACCGCAGACCCGCTCGGCTCCGACACCACCGGCAGCCAGTCGTACGACATCATCTCCGCCGACACCCGCAAGTGGATCAAGCAGGAGTGGATCGACTACGTGGTGCCGCAGCTCTACTGGTACATCGGCCAGTACCCGGCGGCCGACTACGCGCGCCTCGTACCGTGGTGGGCCGAGACGGTGCGCGGCACCCGCGTACAGCTCTACATCGGGCAGGCCGACTACAAGAGCGGCGACCCGGCGTACGGGCCGTACTGGCAGAACCCCAGTGAGCTGTCCGACCACCTGACGCTCAATCGGTCGTACCCGGAGGTGCGGGGCAACGTGCACTTCTCCGCGGTGCAGGTGCGGGCCAACCGCCTCGGCGCCACCGACATCTACGCGGCCGAGCACTACTCCCGCCCGGCACTGGTGCCGGCCATGCCTCACCTGCCGGCCCGGCCGCTGCTCTTCCCGGTGGTCAGCAAGGCGACCCGGCAGGCCGACGGGGTCCGGCTCACCTGGCGGCAGCCCGCCGACGGCGTCGGCCCGCTCGGCACCGCCACCTCGTACGCGATCTACCGGTTCGACGGCACCACGCTGCCCGGCCGGTGCGCCACGGCCGACGCCGCGCACCTGATCGGCACCGTCCGGGCCACCCCCGGCGGCACACAGTCCTGGGTGGACACCTCGGCCGAGCCCGGCCGGCGCTACACCTACCAGCTGACAGCGCTGGACCGGTCGGCAAACGAGAGCCCCGCGAGCCCGCCGGCGTTCGTACTGCGCTGACCCGTTCTTCTAAATGCCCCGGACGCCCCGCGCGTCCGGGGCATTGGTCTGTTTCGACGCATGTCACCAATAGTTGGCGATGCGCATACCGTCCAGTTGATCAGCTGATCGACACTCATCGACATCCGGTAACCCGCCGGTAACATCCGTTCCACCCGCCCACCCCCGCGGAGGTAAACCGTGCCCCGACGTCTCGCCACCCTGCTCGCCTCGGGCGCGTTAGCGCTGCTCGCCACCCTCACCATCGCCTCCCCCGCCGCCGCCGTCACCCCCGCCCAACGGCTCTCCGTGCTGTCCAGTTGGACCCAGACCAGCGCATCCAGCTACAACTCGTGGAACAGCGCCCGGGTCAATCGGGCCCCCTGGGCCGAGTACAACTTCAACTGGTCCACCGACTACTGCTCGTCCAGCCCGGACAACCCGCTCGGGTTCACCTTCAACCTGGGCTGCTACCGACACGACTTCGGCTACCGCAACTACAAGGCCGTCGGCCAGTTCCCCGCCAACAAGTCCCGCGTCGACAGCGCCTTCTACGCGGACCTGAAGCGCGTCTGCACCACGTACAACTCGGTCGTCCGGCCGGCCTGCTACAGCCTGGCCTGGACCTACTACCAGGCGGTCAACATCTTCGGTTCGGTAGCGGCCGTTCAGCAGGCTGACATCGACCGCGCCGCCCAAATGAAGGCCCAAGCCGAAGCCAAAGCAGCAACCCGCTAACCCCCACCCCACCCCCGACCCCCACCCCCTAGCCAAACCCCGGTGATCATGGAGTTAGCGGCGGTCCGCTCGGCGTGTCGCACCCGCTAACTCCATGATCGACCGCGCAAGAGGGGTGGGTGGGTGGGCTAGGCGCGTTCGGTTCGGGTGGCTGGGTGGCGGTCGGGGTCGGCGGGACGGCGGGGCGTTGGTTGGGACAGGCCGGTGCTGAAGCGGGTCGAGTCCGCCGCCAGGTCCGGGTGTTCCACGTCGAGTGCCAGCGCCGCAGCCTCGTCCAGCCCCAGTTCGGCACCCTCGCCGTACGCGTCGTCGAACGCCGCGTCACCGAGCACCGCACGCAACTCGGCCTGCTGTTCGGCCCAGTAACCGCCGTAGATGCCCGGGGTGGCACGCATGCTCGCCCGGGTGGCCTGCGCGGCCCCGAACAGGCGGGCGGCGGTCAACCGCTGCCCGCCGACGGCGCAGCGCACCGCGACCGCGTTCAAGGTGTCGCACGCCCGGCCGTGGTAGCCGTGACCCATCCGGGAACGCAGCGCCACCAACAGATGCTCGTGGGCGGCGATCACGTCACCCCGGGCCAGCGCGACCATTCCGAGCAGCATGTCCACCGAACGTCGGCCGCGTTCCACGGGCCGGGCCGCCTCCACCGGACGTACCGCCCCCAGCAGCTCCGCCGCCTCCTCCAGGGCGCCCCGCCGCCAGAGCAGCTCGGCCAGGCTGAACACCGCGAACAACGCCTCGCCGACCACGTCCTGCCCGTGTGCCCAGTCGATGACCTCCCGGCACACCCGCTCGGCCTCGACGAACTGCCCCATGTCCACAAGCGGCGCCGCCCTGCCGGCGAGCACCCGGGCCAGCAAACCGGCGTCGCCGGCCTGCCGGGCCGCTGCCTCCGCCCGCTGGGAGTAGCGCAGCTCCTCGGCGAACTCACCGTCGGCGCTGGCATGCAGTGAGTGCATGTGGTACGCCGCCGCCAGCTCGGCCTCCGGGATCCGCTCTCCCGTCTCGGCGATCCGCCCGTACAGCCGGAACAGCCACAGCCGCCCCTCGCGCGCCAGGCCCCGTTCCAGCCACCACTGGTCCAGCCCGCCCGCCAGACCGAGACCGGCACGGGCGCTGCCGCCGGTGGCGCACCAGCGCAGCGCGGCGCGCAGCTCCCCGGCCAGTGGGTCGAGGGCATACAGCGACAGCGTCACCGGCCGGCCGTCCTGGCCCAGGTGGGCCCGGTCCAACGCGTGCGCCGACCAGGCCACGTGCCGGTCCCGAGCGGCCTGCTCCTCACCCGCCTCGGCCAGCCGCCTCGCCGCGTACGCCCGGATGGGGTCGAGCATCCGGTAGGTGCTGCCGGCGGCCCGCGGCTCGGCCAACACCATCGACTTGTCCACCAGGACCGAGAGCGGGTCCAGCGGATCGTCGCCCAACAGCCATTCCACAGTCTCCAGATCCACCGGGCCGGCGAAGACCGCCAGCCACCGCAGCAGGCGGGCGGCCCGGGGCCCCAGCGTCCGGTACGACCAGGTGACGGTGGCCTGCATGGTCAGATGCCGTTCGGTGGCCGAGCGCTGCACCGCCCGGCTCGCCGGGGTGGGCGGCGACGCCCCGGCCGCCGCCGCGACCAGGTCCACGGTGTCCTGTTGGTTGCCGGACCAGCCCCGCTCCACCGGAGGCGGATCCGGGTCCTCGCGACCGGCGTCCAGGGTGCCGAGGACATCGTCCAGCCGCTCGGCGAGCTGGCCCACGGAGAGCACCCGCAGCCGGGCGGCGGCCAACTCGATGGCGAGCGGCAGACCGTCCAGCCGCTGCACGACCCGGCGCAGATCGGCGGACTCGGCCGGGTCGGGTTGCCGACCACCCCGCGCCGCCGCCGTGCGGTCCAGCAGCAGGGCCACCGCGTCGCTCTCCGCGCCGTCGGCGCGCGGGTCGACCGAGAGCGGCGGAATCCGCCACACCACCTCGCCGGGCAGGCTGAACGACTCACGACTGGTCGCCAGCACCCGTACGCCGCCCCCGCCGGACAGCAACCGCGCGATCACCTCGGCGCAGGCGGCCGGTTGGGTGTCGCAGGTGTCCAGTACGACGAGCATCCGGCGGCCGGCCGCGTACTCGACGAGGGTGTCCAGCATCGGCCGGCCGGGCTCGGGTCGCAGGCCGAGCACGGCGGCGATGGCGAAAGCCACCAGCCCCGGGTCGGTCACCGAGGCGATGTCGACGAACCAGACCCCGTCCGGGTACGCCTCGACAACTCCGCTGGCCAACTCCACAGCGAGCCGGGTCTTGCCCGCGCCACCCGCCCCCAGCACGGTGACCAGGCGGTGCTGTCGCACCAGCAGGCCCAGCTCGATGCGCTCGGCCTGCCGGCCGACGAACGAGGTCACCTGGCTGGGCAGGTTGTGCGCCACCGCGTCGGCGGTGCGGGGCCGGGGGAACTGCCGCTCCAGACCGGGGGCGACCAGTTGGAACAGGCGTTCCCGGTCGTCGAAGCCGCGCAGGCGGTGCAGGCCCAGGTCGAGCAGGGTCGCACCCGGCGGCATCGGCTCGGCCCGACGTGCGGTGGACGCCGTGCAGAGCACCTGCCCGCCGTGCGCGGCGGCGGCCACCCGGGCGGCCCGGTGCACCTCGGGGCTGGCGTACTCGCCGTCGCGGGGCTCCGCATAGCCGGTGTGCAGGCCCATCCGCACCCGGGGCGCGGCCTCGGAGGTGGGCCAGTCGTGGCTGGACAGTGCCCGCTGGGCGGTCAGGCACGCGGTCATCGCGGCGGTCGCGTCCTCGAAGGCAAGGAAGAACGAGTCGCCCTCGGTCAGCAACTCCGCGCCACCCGTGCTGGCCAGCGTGCGACGCAGCAACCGTCGATGCTCGGCGAGCACCGGGCGGTAGTCCGCGCCGAGCAGCTGAGCCAGCCGGGTCGAGCCCTCGATATCGGTGAACACGAAGGTTACCCAACCGCTCGGGAACTGGATCCGTGGCGACATGCGAGGAACCTCCGCCCGTGACGTCGGGTTCATGCTGCCTGAGTCCGAACGATCACACATCGTGAGAACGGCCGGGCAAGTGCCGCCCCAACGTGCCACTCGGACCCGCTCCCGGCAAGGCCGGCCCACCAGGCGGTGGCGAATTGGCCCGATCAGCAGCCGCAGGCGCCGCCGCAGCAACCACCAGCGGCGGGTGCCGGGGCACCACCGGCGGCACCTGCCCGGCCGGTGACCGCGACCGCGGAAAGAAGCTTGACCGTGTCGGCGTGTCCCTGTGGGCAGCTGGCCGGCTCACCGGCCGCCGCCATCGAACGGTTGACCTCGAAGGTGTCGCCGCAGGCGCGGCAGCGGAACTCGTACCGGGGCATGCCACCCAGGGTACGTGGATCTGGCGGTTGGCGGAGCATGAGTGATACTCGACAGGTGGTGGACGGCGAGGACGACACGCGTGTGCAATCGTTACGACCGGCCGCGCCGCTGGACGGGCCGCTGGAAGGCTCGGGGGCCGCGCCCGATCCGGTGCGCAAGGTGCCCCGCCCTCGCCGCCCCTGGCTGAGCGGGCGTTCGGCGGATAGGCCGACCACGCCACCGGCGACCGCGCCAGCCGAGGCACCCAAGCCCGAGGCCACGAAGGCCGAGGCCACGAAGGCCGACGACCCGAAGGTCGACGACCCGAAGGTCGAGGCCGTCAAGACCGAGGCCACGAAGGTCGAGGGCAGGACGGCCGACACTCCCGAGACCGACGCCACGAAGGGCGAGGACTCAAAGGCGGACGGCAGCGCCAGTGACCCGGCCGCACCGAAGCCGGCCGGCGGGTCGAGCGCCGACACGCCGGCTGACGAGGCGAAGACCGGTGCCGCGGATCCGGCGAAGACCACTGTGGATGAGATTCCGGTCGTGCCGGCGTCCGACCCGGCCCGTCGGCGGCGGGTGCAGTTCGCGCACGCGGTACGAATGCCGCCGCGCCGGGCAGCGGCCTCCGCGGCCCGGGCGACCCGCGCCTGGTCTCGCCGGCCGAGTGGTCGACTGACCCTGCCCGGTGTCTTCCTGCTGGCGCTGGTGGCCGCGACCGGCGCGGCGGGAGCGCTGCTCGTGCCGGCCGCTATCCGCGCACCGCGTCCGGTGGCGGTCGACGCCTCGGCCGCGCCGACCGGGGTCGCGCCGACAGCGGTACCGTCCGGCCTGCCCACCGGGCCGCTGCCCACCGGGCCGCTGCCGACCCTCCCACTGCCCACCGGCGGGTTGCCCGGCAACGGGCTGCCGACCGGGGCGGTGATCGGTGGCCGACCGGCGGACGCCCTGGCCGGCTGGGCGCAGCAGGTCGGCGCCAAGGTCGGTATCCCCGCGGTCGCGATGCAGGCGTACGGCTACGCCGAGTTGGCGCTCGCCCAGACCAACCGCAGCTGTGCGCTGAGCTGGACCACGCTGGCCGCGATCGGAAAGGTCGAATCGGATCACGGCTCGACCAACGGGGCGCGGTTGGGGCAGGACGGCAAGGCGGTGCCCAATATCTTCGGGCTGCCGCTGGACGGGAAGGAGGGTCGGATGCGGATCATCGACACCGACCGTGGGGCGCTCGACGAGGACGCCACCCTCGACCGGGCCATCGGGCCGATGCAGTTCATCCCGACCACCTGGCAGGAGATCGGCGCGGACGCCGACAATGACGGCCGCAAGGATCCGCACGACCTGGACGACGCGGCCCTGGCGGCGGGGAACTACCTCTGCAAGGGCGGCCGGAACCTGAGCATCCCGGGCGACTGGTGGAACGCGATCCTCTCCTACAACGATGTACGGCGGTACGCCCAGGACGTCTACGACACCGCGAACCGGTACGGACGGGCCAGTCGGCCATGAAGTGATCGTCTCGATACGTTGGAGAACTGGACACTTCCCCCGGGCCTCTGTTAGCGGCAAGCTAGACGGGTGATGGTGCGCGAGTGGGACCCCAGGACCGCGTCGTCCGCCGAGATCGCGTCGCTGTTGGCCACGCTGAACGCGGTCCTGGCGGCCGATCTGCCGCAGGACCCGCCCTGGCGGGAGACTTCACTACGGGAATACCTCGCCGAGGTGATGCCCGGTGAGCGGCGAATCTCCTGGATCGCGCAGGCCGAACCGACCGCCCCGGGCGACACGGGCGCGGTGCTCGGCCAGGTGCACGTACTCCTTCTGGGTGACATCGGTGTGCTCGAGGTGCTGGTGCACCCGTCCGCGCGGCGCAGCGGCCTCGGCCGTGACCTGGTGTTGCGTGCCGCGCGTCGGGTCTACCAGGAGGGCTTCCGGTCGATCGGGGTCGAGGTCGTCGGTGACACGCCCGCGGTCGGGTTCTACGAGTCGCTCGGCTTCAACCGGGAGTACGTGGAGACGCGCAGCGTGCTCGACCTGACAGCTGTGGACTGGGCCGAGTTGGCCGAGATGGCCACCGGCATCGGGGCGGGCTACCAGCTGGAGTTCTACCCGGGCGGGCCGCCGGACGACCTGATCGAGGCGTACGCGCGGGCCAAGGCCGAGGTGCGCGACGTCGACGACGGTGAGTTGCGCCCCAGCTCCTACGACCCGGAGCGGCTGCGCGACAGCCTCGACACGCTGCACCGGCGGGGCATGCAGCCGTACATCGTGCTGGCCCGGCACGAGCAGAGTGGCGAGGTGGCCGGTCTGACCGAGGTGGTGGTGCCGGCGCAGCACCCGACCCGCGCCGACCAGTACGACACGATCGTCGCGCAGGATCACCGGGGCTACGGCATCGATCGGGCGATCAAGGCTCGGATGCTGCTGGAGCTGCGCTCCGCCGAGCCGGAGCTGATCGAGGTGCAGACCTGGAACGCGCAGGCCAACGAGGCGATGCTCAAGGTCAACGCGGAGCTGGGCTACCGCCCCGACCGGGACTGGTGCGAATACAGCGTCGACGTCGCTGAGCTGGTGCACCGCCTCGATCCGCCGCGCTGAGGAATTCACGAAACTGTCCACTAGGGGATGGACGGTGGACAGTCGCGCACCTTAACGTGCGTTGACTCCCATCCACCCATCGTGGAGGCCCTATGCGCCCGCGCCGCTCAATCGCCGCGCTCGCGACCGCCACCGCCGCCGTGACCGTCACGGCGCTCGGCGTCGCACCCATCGCGGCCAGCGCCGCGCCCACCGACCTGTTCATCTCGGAGTACGTCGAGGGTTCGTCGAACAACAAGGCGATCGAGCTGTTCAACGGCACGGGTGCCGCCGTCGATCTGACCGACGGCAGCTACCAGTTGCAGCTCTACTTCAACGGCTCCACCACGGCGACCACTATCGCCCTGACCGGCAGCGTGGCCGCCGGCGACGCGTTCGTGTTCGCCAGCGCCTCGGCCGGGGCCGCCATCCTCGCCCAGGCCGACCAGACCACCGGGGCGAGCCTCTTCAACGGTGACGACGCGATAGTGCTGCGCCGGGGCACCACAGTGCTCGACTCGATCGGTCAGGTGGGCGTCGACCCGGGCACCGAGTGGGGTGCCGGCGTCACCAGCACCGCTGACAACACAGTCCGCCGGCTGCCGAGCGTGACCGCCGGTGACACCGACCCGTCGGACGCGTTCGACCCCGCCCCGCAGTGGGCCGGCTTCCCCGTCGACACGTTCGACGGGCTGGGCGCGCACACCGTGGACGGCGGTGGCCCGGTCGACGTACCGGCCACGCTGACCTGTGGTGGGCCGCTGGTCACCGCCGCCGGCACGGCCGCCAGCCGCGAGGTGACCGCCGCCGACCCCGACGACACGGTCGTCGGCCTGGCGGTGACCGCGATCAGCCCGAGCCCGACCTCCGGCTCGATCACCCGCACCGCGTTCACCCCGGCCGACGGGGTGGGCGGTACCGCCCGCGCCACGGTCGGCGTGAGCGCCGACCTCGCCGCCGGGGCGTACACCGTCACCCTCACCGCGACCGACGCGGGCGGTGGCACCGCCAGCTGCGCGCTGGCCGTGCAGGTGACCCGGGAGCTGACCGTCGGCGAGGTGCAGGGTTCGACCACCGACTCCGAGTCCGGTCCGGCCGACAGGTCACCGCTCGCACCGGCGAGCGGCAACGGCACGAGCAGCACGATGTACGACGTACGCGGCGTGATCACCCAGTTGACAGTGGCCCGCACCTCGGCCGGGGCGGAGCAACACGGGTTCTTCCTGCAGAGCCGCGTTGGTGACACCGACGGCGACCCGACCAGTTCCGACGGCATCTTCGTGTTCATGGGCACGTTCACCTCGCTGATCGGCGGTTACGTGCCGACGGTCGGCGACGAGGTCGTGCTGCGGGCCCGGGTGTCCGAGTACTACAACTTCACCCAGCTCTCCGGCGCGTCGCTGGTCCGCCGGATCGGCGGCGGCCTGGCAGTGGACACCGCGGTCGCGGTGACCGACGCCGTGCCGCCGGCCGTGCTGACCGACGCGCAGCGCTTCTGGGAGCGGCACGAGGGCTCCCGGATGCGGGTTCGCGCGGGCAGCGGCGCGGTGAGCGGCCGGGATGTCTTCTCCTCCACCGCCGACGCGGAGCTGTGGGTGGTCGACCGCGACGACCCGCTGCTGGACCGCGCCGACCCGTACTCCCGGCGGGTCTTCCGCGATTCGCACCCGCTGGACAACGACCCGACCCGCCGCTTCGACGACGGCAACGGCCAGCGGACGCTGCTCGGCAGCATGGGCGTGAAGGCCACCGCCGGGGACAGCGCCGCGCTGCTCCCGCCGGCGCACACCTTCGACACGCTGCGGGCGGACGCGGTGGGCGGGGTCTACTACTCGTTCGAGAAGTACGGCGTCCAGGTCGAGCGGGCGGAGTTCGCCGCCGGGGCCGACCCGTCGAAGAACAACCCGCCCAAGCCGGCCGACCGGTCGCAGGAGGTGGCAGTGGCCACCTACAACGTGGAGAACCTGTACGACTACCGCGACGACCCGTTCGACGGCTGCGACTTCGCCGGCAACGCCGGCTGCGTGGGCGTCGCCCCGCCGTTCGACTACGTCCCGGGCAGTGAGGCGGAATACCGCGAGCAGCTGGCCGCGCTCGCCGACCAGATCGTCAAGGACCTGCACGCACCGGACCTGATCCTGGTGCAGGAGGCCGAGGACCAGGACATCTGCACGGTCTCCGAGGCTGCGCTGAGCTGCGGCGACACCAACGACGCCGATGGCGCTCCGGACAGCATCCAGGAGTTGGCGCTCGCCGTGGCGGCGGCCGGCGGGCCCGCGTACGCCGCCGCCTATGACCGGACCGGCGCGGACGCCCGCGGTATCACCGCCGCCTTCCTCTACCGCACGGACCGGGTGTCGCTGGCGGCCGCGACTGCGAACGACCCCCTGCTCGGCTCGGCACCGACAGTTCAGTACCGGGCGCCGGGGCTGCCGGCCAACGCCGACGTGCAGAACCCGAAGGCCCTCAACGCGGTGTTGCCCTCGGATGTGGACACCTCGACCGGTCGGGACGGGACCAACGTCTTCACCCGTGCTCCGCAGCTGGGCAAGTTCAGCGTGGCGGCGGCGCCCGGCTCGGCCGAGCGGTTCACCCTGTACGCGCTCAGCAACCACTACTCCTCCGGCCCGGACAGCCGGGTCGGGCAGCGGCGGGAGCAGGCGCGCTACGGGGCGGCGATCGTCACCGCGATCGAGGCGGCCGACCAGACCGCCCGGGTGGTCTACGGCGGGGACCTGAACGTCTTCCCCCGCCCGGACGATCCCATCGCCACCGGCGACCAGCCCACACCGTCGGACCAGCTCGCGCCGCTCTACGAGGCGGGCCTGCACAACCTGTGGGACAACCTCGTCGCGGACGTGCCGGCCTCGGCCTACTCGTACAGCTTCGAGGGGCAGGCGCAGACCCTCGACCACCTGTTCGTCAACGACACGTTCTACGGTGACCTGGTGCAGGTGCGGGCGGCGCACATCAACGCCGACTGGCCGGCGGAGTTCGCCGGTGACGGGTCACGGGGTTCCAGTGACCACGACCCGCAGGTGGCCCGGTTCCGGTCCCGTGCGTCGTTGACAGTGGCCGACGCGACGGTGGCCGAGGGCAACCAGGGCACCCGACAGCTCACCTTCAACGCCACCGTGTCCCGGCCACTGTCTCAGTCGGTTCTGCTCTGCGCCGCCAGCGTCGGCCTCACGGCGCAGGCGGGCTCGGACTTCGACCCGTACGCCGGCTGCAAGGTGTTGGCCGCCGGGCAGACGTCTGTGGCGTTCCCGGTGACGGTGCGCGGTGACCGCAGGCGGGAGGCGGACGAGAGGCTGACGCTGCTGGTGGCCGGCGTGCCCGGCCTGCGGCTGGCCGACCCGCTCGCGACCGGAACGATCACCAACGACGACTGATCACGGATGTGGTCGACGACGGCCCGCCGAACCCCACTCGGGCGGCGGGCCGTCGTCCATTCTGCGTCAGCGGTACCGCCAGACCTGTGGCGGCGGCGGATCCCCGCGGTGCCTGGCTACCCGCACCTCCCATTGGCTGCGCCGACGCATCGCGTCCCGGACCTCCCGATTGCGGTAGAACGTCTCGGGCGGGCGGGCCAGCCCGTAGATGTCCGCCCACCACTCCCCCGGCTCGGGGTCGAGGATGGTGTCCAGGTGCGACGGGTAGCGGCGCCCCGCACCGTCGCGCGTGTCCTCCCAGTCCCGCATCGGCCTGAGCACCCGGCCGAACTCGTCGACGACGGCCAGTCGACATCCGACGACCCCGACTATCCGGCGGAGCAGCTCAATGCTCGGCACAGTCCGACCGGCCTCGATGCGGCCGATGGTCGCGTGGTGCACCCCCGCCCACCGGGCCAGCTCACGTTGGCTCAGGTCGGCATGACGACGGAGCGCCCGGACGATGCCAACGACCGGCCATGGGGTGTCGGAGGGCTCGCTGAGTATGACTTTCCGCTGCACGGTGCTGGGGCTCGGACCGTCGGGGATCCAACCGTCGGCGCTGGGTGCTCCCACATCCGGGGGTGTCGGTGAGTCGTCCATGCCGCCACCGTCCCGGCTCGCTCCGTTCCTCGCTGTCCCGTTCGGCGGGCCTGTGGACAACGGAAGGACCTGTGGACAACCGGGCGCTCGTCACCGTACGGAGGTTGGCTCCGGCACGGCCGGCGAAACCGTGGGCATCGAGCAGCACGTCCTCGCCGCAAGGGAGCGGGAACCCAATCCCCAACCCTTTGCCTTTGCTCTGCACCCCAATACGCACCGGTCACGGTCCGTAGCTGTCGCATCCGCGGGTGCAGAGCAAAGGCTGACATGGAGACGTCGAGGCCCGGGATCCGCGAGGCGGGAAAGCACCGGGGCCAGGAATCCGCGAGGCGGGACGGCGTTGGGGCCAGGGACCCGCCAGACGCGGCAGGTGGCCCAGCCGTCACGGCCACCTGTCAGTAGCGCTGGCGGAGCAGGCCGGCGGCCTCGACGGCCCAGTAGGTGAGGATGATCTGCGCGCCGGCCCGCTTGATCGAGGTGAGCGTCTCCAGCATCACCCGCTCCCGGTCGATCCAGCCGTTCGCGGCGGCCGCCTCGACCATCGCGTACTCGCCGGAGACCTGGTAGGCGGCGACCGGAACGTCCACCGCGGCCCGCACCGCCGACACCACGTCGAGGTACGGCAGCGCCGGCTTGACCATCACCAGGTCGGCGCCCTCGGCGACGTCGAGCGCGACCTCACGCAGCGACTCCCGCAGATTGGCCGGGTCCTGCTGGTAGGAGCGCCGGTCGCCCTCCAGCGCCGACTCCACCGCCTCGCGGAACGGGCCGTAGAACGCGGAGGCGTACTTCACGGCGTACGCCAGCACGGAGACGTCCTGGTACCCGGCGGCGTCGAGCGCCCGGCGTACCACGCCGACCTGGCCGTCCATCATCCCGGACGGCCCGACCATGCCGACCCCGGCGGCGGCCTGGGCGACCGCCATCTCGGCGTACGCGGCCAGGGTGGAGTCGTTGTCGACCTCGCCGTCGGGGGTGAGCAGCCCACAGTGCCCGTGCGAGGTGAACTCGTCGAGGCACAGGTCGCTCATCACCACAGTGGCGTCACCCACCTCGGCCACCACGTCACGGATCGCGACGTTGAGGATGCCGTCCGGGTCGATGCCGCCGGAGCCGGTCGGGTCCCGCTGCTCCGGCACGCCGAAGAGCATGATCCCGCCGACACCGGCCTGGACCGCCTCGACCGCCGCCTTGCGCAGCGAGTCCCGGGAGTGCTGGAGCACCCCCGGGAGCGACCCGATGGCCCGGGGCTCGGTCAGCCCCTCCTTGACGAACATCGGCACGACCAGCTCGGCCGGGTCGACGCGGGTCTCGGAGACCAGCCGCCGCACGGCCGCGTTACGGCGCAGCCGGCGGGGCCGGATCTCGGGGTACGACATGAGGGGCCTCCTCGGAGACGACTACCGGAAGCGCAGGGCGGTCGGGCCCTGCACCTTCGAGCCACGGCGCTGCTTGGCCGGCATGGCGGCCAGCTTCTCGCGCAGCTCGACGGCGTAGGCGGCGAGCGCCTCCACCAGGTCGGGCACCGAGGCGTGCGGCGGCTGGACGTCGACCCGCAGGCCGAACTCCGTCGCGGTCTCCGCGGTCTTGGGCCCAATGACGGCAACAACGGTCCGCGCGTGCGGCTTCCCAGCGATGCCGACCAGGTTGCGAACGGTGGAGGACGAGGTGAAGAGCACCGCGTCGAAACCGCCCGACTTGATCGCGTCGCGGATCTCGGCGGGCGGCGGAGCGGCCCGCACCGTCCGGTACGCGGTCACGTCGTCGACCTCCCAGCCGCGCTCGGTGAGCCCGGCGGCGAGCGTCTCGGTGGCGATGTCGGCGCGCGGCAGCAGCACCCGGCCCACCGGGTCGAGGATCTCGTCGTGCGGCGAGAACTCGGCAAGCAGACCCTCGGAGGACTGCTCCCCGGCGGGGATCAGCTCCGGCTGGATGCCGAACGCGCGGACCGCGTCCGCCGTGGCCTCACCGATGCAGGCGATCTTGACGCCGCCGAAGTGCCGGGCGTCCAGGCCGTGCTCGGCGAACTTCTCCCAGACCGCGCGGACCGCGTTCACCGACGTGAAGATCACCCAGGCGTACCTGCCGTCGACCAGGCCCTTGACCGCCCGCTCCATCTGCGCCGGGGTGCGCGGCGGCTCGACCGCGATGGTCGGCACCTCGCACGGGATCGCCCCGTACGCGCGCAGCCGGGCGCTCATCGCGCCGGCCTGCTCCTTGGTCCGGGGTACGAGCACCTTCCAGCCGTACAGCGGGCGGTTCTCCCACCAGCTCAGCTTGTCGCGCTGCCCCACCCCGACGCCGACGGTGAGCACCACCCGGCCGGTGAAGCCGAGCGCGGCGGCCACGAAGCTGTCCACGGTCGACGTGGTCGTGTACTGGGTCTCGCCGGTGCCGTCGCCGGTCACCCCGACGCCGGTGGTGCCGTCGACCCCGGCGGCGAGCAGCCCGTCCCGGACGGCGGCGAGGTCACCGGCGTCCACGGCGAGCGCGAGCGAGCCCCGGCCGACGGCCGTGGCCAGCGCCTCGAAGTCCAGTGCGCTGACGTCCTCGACGTCGGCGGCCGTACGCACGCCCGGCAGCGGGACCCCGGCGTAGGTGGCCACACCCTCGGCCTGGCCGACGCCGGGCACCACCTCGAAGTGGGCGGCGGTGCGGGCCACCGCCTGCACCTCCTTGACCACCGAGTCGTGCCCGAACGGGTCGCCGGCGACCAGGTGCACCGCGTTCAGCCCGGAGCGGGCCGCGGAGATCAGCACCTTCGCCACGTCCCCCGGCGCGCCCTCGGCCGGGGTGAACTCGGCATCGTCCCTGGCCTCGGCGCGAACGACGGCGAGCAACGACTCCGGGACTCCCCGGTCGTAGATCACCTGGTCGGCGTCGACCAGGGCGTCGTGGGCCCGACGGGTCAGCAGGCCCGGGTCACCGGGGCCAGCCCCGACGAACGCGATACGGCCGACGGGCTTACGGGTGCGGGTCATTCTGTGCTCCCAAATTGCTGGGTCCCCGGGCCGGTGTGTCCTTCGTGGCCGAGGATCGAGTCGGCGCCGAGTTCGAGGAGTTCGGCGGCGAGTGCCTTACCGATCTCCGCCGCGTCGGCGGGCGTTCCGGTGCGGGACAGCCGGAGGTCACGAGTGCCGTCCGGGCTGATCACCGCCCCGCGCAGGTAGATCTCATCGCCGGTCTCGCCTTCGGCGAGTTCGGCATAGGCGGCGACGGGTGCGCTGCACCCGGCCTCCAGGGTTGCCAGAAACGCGCGTTCCGCGGTGACCGCGGCACGCGACGGTGCGTGGTCGAGCACCGCGAGCAGCTCGACCAGGTCCTGGTCGTCGACCCGGCACTCCACTGCCAGCGCGCCCTGAGCGGGCGCGGGCAGCATCAGCATCGGGTCAAGCGATTCGGTGATCACGTCGAGCCGGCCGAGTCGGGCCAGACCGGCCCGGGCCAGGACGACGGCGTCGAGGTCGGCCTCGGGGCCGAGCACCCGCCCCAGGCGGGTGTCGACGTTGCCGCGGACCGGGGTGACCTCCAGTTGCAGGCCGAGGGCGTGCAACTGGGCGATCCGGCGCAGCGCTCCGGTGCCCACGGTGGCCCCGGGCGGCAGTTCCGCGAGCGTCCGGCCCTCGCGGGCCACCAACGCGTCGCGCGGGTCCTGCCGGGCCGGCACCGCCGCGATGTGCAGCCCGCCGGCGGCAGCCGTGGGCAGATCCTTGTACGAGTGCACGGCGAAGTCGATCGTCCCGGCGGTCAGCGCGTCGCGCAGGGCGGAGACGAACACCCCGACGCCCAGCCGGTGCACCGGTGCGCTGGAGCGGTCGCCCGCGGTGACCACCTCGACCAGCTCGACGGGCCGGCCGGTGGCGGCGGTCACCGCCTCGGCGACCTGGCCGGACTGAGCCATCGCCAGGGCGCTGCCCCGGGTGCCGAGGCGCAGGGGGGCGGTCATCGCGCACCTCCGGTGGGTGGGGTCGGTTCGGCGGCGTCGGCTCCGGACACCGGGTCGGTGCCGGGGAACGCCAGGCCGAGGTCGGGGGTCAGCACGTCCGGGACGGTGTCGACAGGTGAGGTCTGCGGCACCTCGAGGTCGAACAGCTCGCGCAGCAGTGCCGCGTACTGGTCGCCGCCGGGCTCCGCGGCCAACTGACGGACCTTGACGGTGGGCTGGTGCAGCAGCCGCTGCACGACCCGGTGCACGGTGCGGGCCACCTCGGCCCGCAGGTCGTCCCCGAGGTCGGGGCGACGCTGGGCCAGTCGGCGTAGCTCGGCGGTGACCACGTCGTCGGCCCGGCCACGCAGCGCGGCCACTGTGGGTGCCACGTCGGCGCCGCGCAGCCAGGTGAGGAAGCCCTCCACCTCGCCGAGCACGATGCGTTCGACGGCTGCGGCGTCGGCGGCCGCCGGACCGTCGGCGAGCAGCGCCGCCATCCGGTCGATGTCGATCACCTCGATGCCGGGCAGCTCGGCGACGCCGTCCTCGACGTCGCGCGGGACGGCCAGGTCGAGCAGGACCAGTGGACCCCGGGCCGGGTCGCGTCGGGCCAGCGCCGCGGTGACCACGGCCCGGGTGAGGACCGGTTCGGTGGACGCGGTGGCGGCCACTACGATGTCCACTGTGGAGAGGGTGTCGGCCAGCTCGGTCATCGGCGCGGCACTCGCCCCGTACGACTCGGCGAGCCGGACGGCCCGGTCGGCGCCCCGGTTGCTGACGGTGAGCGGCCCGGCGCCCAGCCGGGACAGCGTGGCCACCCCGAGTGAACCCATCGCGCCGGCGCCGACCACCAGGGCCGGGTGGCCGACGAGGTCCCCGTCGAGGTGCCCGGCCGCCAGCTCCAGTGCGGCGGTGACGACACTCTGGCCGGCCCGGTCGATGCCGGTCTCGGCGTGGGCCCGCTTGCCGACCCGCAGCGCCTGCTGCATGAGCTCGTGCAGCAGTCGGCCGGCCGAGTCGGCGCCGGTGGCCCAGTGGTACGCGTCGCGCAGCTGGCCGAGGATCTGCGCCTCGCCCACCACCATCGAGTCCAGACCGGTGGCGACCCGGAAGACGTGGTCGACGGCAGCGGTGTCGTAGTGCACGTACAGGTGGCTGGCGAGCGCCGTCGGCGAGCTGCCGGCCTGCTCGGCCAGCACGGCGCAGACGTCGCCGAGCCCACCGTGGAAACCGGACACGGCGGCGTAGACCTCCACCCGGTTGCAGGTGGAGACGATCACCGCCTCGGCCACGTACGGCTGGGCGACCAGGCGGTCCAGTGTGCGGGTCAGGTCGGCGGGGGGCACGGCCAGCTGCTCCAGCGTGGCGACCGGGGCGGTCCGGTAGGACGCGCCGACGACGAGCAGTTTCACGTGCCGATCGCCTCCTGGGTGTCGGTGGCCGCGAACCCGCCCGGCAGGGCGGTGAGAGCGGACCCGCCGGTGGCGGGCAGCGCGGTCAGCGACGCCTTGCGGTGCTCGTGGAAGGACAGAATCTGCAGCTCGATGGCGAGGTCGACCTTGCGCACGTCGACCCCCTCCGGAACCGAGAGTACGCACGGCGCGAAGTTGAGGATGCTCGTCACGCCGACGGCGACCAGTTGGTCGGCGACCTGCTGGGCGGCGGCGGCCGGGGTGGCGATCACGCCGATCGCGAGGGATTCCTCCGCGGCGACTGTCGGCAGGTCGTCGACGTGCCGGACCACCAGGCCGTTGATCTCCTCACCGACCCGGGAGGGATCGGCGTCGAGCAGTGCGGCGATCCGGAAGCCCCGGCTGGCGAAGCCGTCGTAGCCGGCCAGGGCGTGACCGAGATTACCCACGCCGACCAGGGCGACCGCCCGGCGTTGGGTGAGCCCGAGCACATACTCGATCTGCTCGATCAGCAGCGCGACGTCGTAGCCGACGCCCCGGGTGCCGTACGAGCCGAGGTGCGAGAGGTCCTTACGGAGTTTGGCGGAGTTGACCCCGGCGGCGGCGGAGAGACCCTCGCTGGAGACGGTCTCGTGCCCGGCGTCGGCGAGGTTGTGCAGCGCGCGCAGGTACTCCGGGAGCCGAGCAACTGTTGCCTCGGGCAGATCCGGGAGCGCTGGTACGGCACCGGCGCGGCCGGGCGCGCCTGGGTGACGGTGCTGACTCATGAGACTCCGTGCGGTGCGATCCTCGGCCAACTCTGCTGGTCGGCCGTTTCTGGACTCCCGCTGGCGACCGAGGATGCCGGCTGTGCTAGCAGGGCGCGTCGGAGTCACAGCGTAGGCGCTTGTGAAGACGTGCACAAATCGCGATCTTGCCGCTGCGTGGCGCGACCTCACCAGCACCTCCATTCCACAAGATCGATTGAACGCCCAGGTCCACCCCAGGCCCCGGGCGATTATTGCTCAATCCCGACTTCTCTGACCAATCCCGCGCCGCCCTGGCCAGGGCCCTCCTGGCGGGGTGGGGGTAGCACTACGGAGGAGAGGCGGGGTTTCGGGATGGGTGCACCGAGCCCAGATGCCTAGCCTTTGAGCATGACCGCCGTTGCCGCCACCAGCGACCGACCGACGCTGGCACCGAGCATCCCCCGCCAGCTCTTCGTCGACTCCGGGTACGTGCTGCTCGGTCTGCCGCTGGCGCTGGCCAGCTTCGTCGTCCTCATCGTCGGCCTCGCGGTCGGCATCGGCCTGGTGGTCACGGTGATCGGCCTGCCGATCCTCAGCGGCACCCTGTACGCCGCCCGTGGGCTGGCCGACATCGAGCGGCTGCGGCTGCCCGCGGTGCTCCACCAACCCCGGATCCGGCCGCGCTACCGGCTGCCCGAGGCGGGCGCGAACGCCTGGCGGCGGATCTTCGTGCCGATGCGCGACGCGCAGTCGTGGCTCGACCTTGCGCACGGCATCCTGCGGCTGATCGCGGCGGCGGGCACCTTCGTGGTGACGGTGTCGTGGTGGGCCGCGGCGATCACCGGCTCGTTCTACTGGGCCTACGACTGGGCCCTGCCCCGGGCTGACGGCGAGGGTGACCAGGACCTGGCGCAGCTGCTCGGCCTGGGCGACTCGACCACCGCCCGGATCGGCCTGTACACCGCGCTCGGGGTGTTCTTCCTGATCACCCTGCCGATCGTGGTGCGGGGCTGCGCGCTGCTCCAGGCCAGCTTCGCCAAGGCCATGCTGACCGGCGTGGCCGAGATGCGCGACCGGATCACCGTGCTGGAGGAGCAGAAGCGGGCCGCCGTGTCCGCCGAGGCCTCGGCACTACGCCGGTTGGAACGTGACATCCACGATGGCCCCCAGCAGCGCCTGGTCCGGCTGGCGATGGACCTCAGTCGGGCCCGGATGCAGCTCGCCTCGGACCCGGAGGCAGCCGGCCACACCATCGACGAGGCGGTCGCCCAGACCCGGGACACGCTTGCCGAACTGCGGGCGCTGTCCCGGGGCATCGCGCCGCCGATCCTGGTCGACCGGGGCCTGCCCAGCGCC
The DNA here is from genome assembly GCF_015751765.1 of Micromonospora ureilytica. Classification (NCBI taxonomy): domain Bacteria; kingdom Bacillati; phylum Actinomycetota; class Actinomycetes; order Micromonosporales; family Micromonosporaceae; genus Micromonospora; species Micromonospora ureilytica. The sequence continues at coordinate 6,142,152 of NZ_JADOTX010000001.1, read as the reverse complement.
CTGGCCGCGATCGCCGGCCGCGGGCTGATCCCGATCGAGCTCCAGGTGGACCCGCAGCTCGGCACCCCGGCCGGACGGCTCGACCCGGCAGTGGAGAACACCGCGTACTTCGTGGTGTCCGAGGCGCTGACAAACGTCGCGAAGCACAGCCGGGCCACCGAGGCCACGGTGGCCGTGGCGCGGCAGGGCACCCACCTGCAGGTACGGGTGGGCGACGACGGGCAGGGCGGCGCGCATCTGGCGAAGGGGCACGGGCTGGCCGGCATCGCCGACCGGGTCCGGGCCGCCGGTGGCGAACTGATGGTGGTCAGCCCGACCGGCGGCCCCACCGAGATCCGCGCCGAGCTTCCCCTATGAGCGGTCCGGCACCGCGCCGAGCCCGCAGGACGGGCCGGACGTGGTAGACAACACAGCCATGCGCATCGTGATCGCCGACGACGCCGTCCTGCTCCGGGAGGGGCTGGTCCGGCTACTGACCGAAAGTGGGCACCAGGTGGTGGCCGCCGTCGGGGACGGTGACGCCCTGGTCGAGGCGGTGGTCGAGCACCGGCCCGACGTGTCGATCGTCGACGTCCGGATGCCGCCGTCGCACACCGACGAGGGGCTGCGGGCCGCGGTGGAGGCCCGGCGGCTGGTGCCGCGTACCCCGATCCTGGTGCTCTCCCAGTACGTCGAGGTCTCGTACGCCGATGATCTGCTCGCCACCACCGGCGGTGCCGGCGGCGGGATCGGGTACCTGCTCAAGGACCGGGTTGCCGCCATCGACGAGTTCCTGGACGCGTTGCGCAGGGTGGCGGGCGGCGGCACGGTGCTCGACCCGGAGGTGGTCGGTCAGCTCTTCGCCAGGCGTCGCCGGGACGACCCGCTGCGTGAGCTGACCCCCCGTGAGCGGGAGGTGCTCGCCCTGATGGCCGAGGGTCGTTCGAACACCGCCATCGCGCGCGCCCTCGTGGTCAGCGACGGCGCGGTGGAGAAGCACGTGCGCAACATCTTCACCAAGCTCACCCTTCCGCCGGACACCGAACAGCACCGGCGGGTGCTGGCCGTTCTCACCTATCTGCGGAACTGACCTCCCGGGCCAGGGCCACCGCGTCGGTGAGGGTGTCGGCCACCGGGTGACCGGAGGCGCGCAGCCGGGTCGGGTCGGTGAACCCGCCGGTGTAGAGCACGGCGCGGCCGCCCACCGCGAGCGCCGCGTCGGCGTCGTCGATGGAGTCGCCGATCAGCACCACCGAGGCGCCGTCCACGCCCAGCTCGGCGAGGTGCAGCTGGAGCGACTCGGCCTTGCGGCCGCCACCGACAGTCGCCCGCAGCCCGTCGACGCGGGTGAAGTGGCTGGTCAACCCGTACGTGTGCACGGTCGGGACCAGCTCCTCGTGGAACCACATGGACAGCAGACTCTGACTGCCCGGCCAGGCCGCCATCGCAGCGCGGGCGTCGGCGGCCAGCTCACAGGTGGTCAACCCGGTGCGGTACGCGTCGTGGAAGATCTTGTCGAGTCGGCCGAACTCGTCGTCGTCCACGGCCTGCCCGAGCACCTCGGCGTAGTACTCGGCGATCGGCCGGCGGAACCGCACCCGGTGCTCGTCCGGGGTGACAGTCGGCCCGCCCAGGCTCGCGAACACGACATTGGTGGCGGACACCACAAGGCTGAGGTCGTTGAGCAGGGTGCCGTTCCAGTCCCAGACGAGGTGCGGGGGCGCAGAGGTCATCAGAGCACCCTAGGCACTCCTCAGAGCTGCGGCGTGGTCAGGTCCCGCAGCAGCCGGTCCTCCTCGACCCGCCAGTACCCGTGCTCCTTGCCGTCGAGCATCACCACCGGCAGCCGGTCGCCGTACTCGCGTTCCAGCCCCTCGTCGCCTGTGACGTCCCACTCGACCCACTTGTCGCCGGTGACCGCTACCACCCGGTCGAGCGCCGCCTTGGCGTCGTCGCACAGGTGGCAGCCGGGTCGGGTGATCAGGGCGAGTCGGGCGTCAGTGGCCATCGGTTACCTCCGTGCGGTCGGTCGGCGGCGCCGACCGGAGCTGGGTCTTGCGTACCTTGCCGATCGCCGAGTGTGGAAGGGCGTCGACGAACTCGACAGCGGTCGGGCACTTGAACCGGGCCAGGTTCCGGGCGCAGTGGGCGAGCAGTTCCTCGCTGGTCACCGGTTGGCCCTGGGCCGGCACCACGTACGCCCGCACAGTCTCGCCGGTCCGCGGGTGCGGCACACCCAGTACCGCCGACTCGACCACCCCGGGATGCCCGGCGAGCACCAGCTCGACCTCATGCGGATAGACGTTGAACCCGTTGACCAGGATCAACTCGCCGAGCCGGTCGACCAGGAAGAGGTCGCCGTCCTCGTCGGCGTACGCGATGTCACAGGTGCCCCACCAACCGTCGGCGTCCGGGCCGCCCCGACCGTCCGGCCAGTAGCCGGTGAAGAGGTTGGGGCCGGACACCACTATCTGCCCCGGGTCGGTGCCCGGCGCCACGTCGGAGATGTCCAGCTCATCCGGGTCGTCGTCGGGGACGGCCAGCCCGTCGCGCCACAGGTCCACCCCGTCCGCGCCGACCAGGCGCAGCCGAACGCCGGGCAGCGGCCGGCCGATCGAACCCGGCTTGGCCACGCCACCGACCAGGGTGGAGGTGAGCACCGGCGCGGTCTCGGTGAGTCCGTACCCGATGTGCACCTGATGCCCGGTGACCTCCGTGAACCGCGCCGCGACCGCAGGTTCGAGCGGTGCCGCGCCGCAGACCGCGACCCGCACCGACGCGGTCGCCGCGCGGGCCGTGGCCGTGGCGGCCCAGGTCAGAAACATCGACGGTACGCCGACCAGCACGCTGACCCGGTGCCGCGCGACCTCGTCCAGCCCTGCCGTCGGGCCTGGTTCGTCGAGCAGCACGCCTGTCGCGCCGTCGTGCACTACCGCGCCGAGCCCCGAGTTGAGCCCGTACGCGTGGAACAGCGGCAACGCGAGGAGAACAGTGTCCGTCGGGCCGACCACCGGCGGCTCGATCTCCGCGACCTGTTCGTGGTTGGCGAGCAGCGCCTGGTGCGAGAGCATCGCTCCCTTGGGCCACCCCTCGGTGCCGGAGGTGTAGAGCAGTACAGCCAGGTCGGTGCCGCCTCGTCGAGGGCGGGGCATCGGTCCGGGCGACTCGGCCGTCGGTGGCGTGCCGTGCACGGAGGTGAGCGCGGGCAGCTCGGCCGCCACGTCGGCGACCAGGTTCCGTACGCGGTCGGTGGCGATGAGCACCGACGCGCCGGAGTCGGCCAGCACGTGCCGCAGCTCCGGGGCGGTGAAGCCGGGGTTGACCGGTACGGCGATCAGCCCGGCGCGGAGGGCGCCGAGCCAGGCGATCACGAAGTCCGGCGTGTTGGGCAGTGCGATGGCGACGCGTGGCGGCGTACCGCCGGGGTCGGTGGGTGGCGCGGCGGCGGACAGGCCGCGGGCGGCGGCGTCCACCGCGGCGTCCAGTTCGGACCAGCTGAGGGTGTGCTCACGCCAGTGCAGCGCGGGCCGGTCGGAGCTGTCGAGAGCCATCCGGCGGAGCCGGTCGGCGAGGTTCGGCGCGGGGCTTTCCGAGGCGTCCTGCACGGTGATCGAGTCTGGCACAGCGGACGGCGACGGGCCACGCCCAACGGTCCGATCCAGGCCCGGAGGACGGCAGCGCAACAGTCCCATGTACGGGACTGTCCGGTGTGCCACCGGCGATCCGATCGGGTCCTGTCGATGGGACGGGCGACCCCGTCCGCGGGCGGTTCGACCGCCCCCGTCCGACCGGCCCGCGCGCCGGGTCAGCCGAACGGGTGGCGTGCCTCCGACCTGGGCATCCACCCTGGAACACCGTGCCGACGGAAAGTCAATCGCACACGACGGACAACCGGTCCGGCGTCGGTGCGACGGAGCGGGAAATACTTCCGCCTTGTGTAACGGACTTGCCACGCGCGGGTGACGTTGGCCCTATCATCACACGGGTCGGGTCACCCCATTTGCCGTGAGTCGACACCCCTCAGCCCGAGGAGGCCCCCGTGCCTGTGAGCGCATTGGACCAGCACCTCCAGGGGAATTGCCGCCCGTCGGCAACCCCCGCGACCGTCCTACCCGACCGGTCACCCGGTCGGGTCGCCCCGACGAGACCCAGACCGGCCCGCCCGGCAACCGACGGGACGGGGGCAACACGGTGACCGCATTCGGTTACGCGGAACGCCCGGTCGGCCTGACCGGTCAACCGGCCCGCTCCCATGTCAACGAGCGACCAGCGGCTCGCGCCCCAATGGACGAGCAGCACGGCGGCGTCGTGCGGGGTGACGGCGCGGCGCAGCGGATCCGCAGCCGGCCACACCATAACGAACCACCGCCGCGGCCCGCGGTGCCCGGTGGAAACGCGAAACCGGCAGGCGGTCGGGTCGCCGTGCCGCCCCGACCCAGCATGCCCGTGCAGGGTCGTCGGGTAAGCGACACACCTGCGGTCACCACCGACCCGGCGGCGGGTGAGACAGCTGTGATCCCGGCGGTGCCGGCCACCACCGCCACCACCCCGACCGGTTTCCCGAGCCGCCCGGACCCGTCGGACCCGGCGACCGAGGTCTGGACGCTGATCGAGCGGGCCCAGGCCGGCGAGTCGGCGGCGTTCGGTCTGATCTACGACCGGTACGTGGACACCGTCTTCCGGTTCGTCTACTTCCGGGTGGGCAACCGGCAACTCGCCGAGGATCTCACCTCGGACACGTTCCTGCGTGCGCTCAAGCGGATCGGCAGCTTCACCTGGCAGGGCCGCGACCTGGGCGCCTGGTTGGTGACGATCGCCCGCAACCTCGTCGCAGACCACTTCAAGTCGGGTCGCTACCGGCTGGAGGTCACCACCGGCGACGTGCTCGACGCCGACCGGGAGGACCGGGGCCCGGAGGGCAGCCCGGAGGCGGCGGTGGTGGAGCACATCACAAACGTCGCGCTCCTCACCGCCGTGAAGCAGCTCAACCCGGAGCAGCAGGAGTGCATCGTGCTCCGCTTCCTCCAGGGCTTCTCGGTCGCCGAGACGGCCCGCGCGATGGGCAAGAACGAGGGAGCCATCAAGGCCCTCCAGTACCGCGCCGTCCGCGCCCTGGCCCGACTGCTGCCCGACGGCTTCCAGCCGTAGTTTGTTACGGCGGGACCGACGGGCGTCGATCAACGTCCGCGCAGCTCAGAGTCGGTCCCGCCCGGTGATGACCATCACTTTCTGTAATTTCGGCTCCGCCAGGCCCGTAACCCGTGCCCGGTCCGCCGCGTTTCTCCGGGTGCGACCGGTGGATGTCCCGGCAGGCCCGGGCACCGAGGTCCGACCGGCATGCCGGCGGCACCTCACCTCCGTGGTGTCACACTGCCGACCGGTCGCTGGCAACGACGGCGGCCGACCGGCCGTGACCAGCGAGAGGAGGTGCCTGCGGTGGACAACACCCTCTTCTCCCGCCGGCGCGCGGAGCGCTTCGCGCAGCTTCTCGACGAGGCCAACGGCGCTCGACGACACCACGTGCGATCGCGTGTGGACGGCCAACTGGCGCCGCTCGTCGCGGTGGGTCAGCGGCTCAGCGTCGACCCCCCGGCTGTCGAGGTGGACCAGGACTTCCGGACCGGCCTGCGAGCGATGCTGCTCGCCACCGCCGAGCGGGAAGGACTGGGCTCCACACCAGCGGCGGTCAGCGAACCCGCCGCCACGACCACCCGCGGCCGGCTACTGCCGGCGGCCACCGCCCGGCGGGCCAGAGCCCGGGGCGCGATCCTGGTCGGCATCGCCGCCGGAGCCATCGCCGTCTCCGGGATCTCCGCCGCGAGCGAGAACGCGGTGCCCGGTGACGCGCTGTACGGCATGAAGCGCTCGACCGAACGGGCCCAGCTCGCCCTGGCCAGCTCGGACATCAGCCGAGGCCAGCTCTTCCTGGACTTCGCCCGGACCAGACTCGGCGAAGCCGCCAAGCTGCGCGGTGACCGGATCGGCTACAGCGCAGTCCTCGACGACATGGACGCCGACACCCGGCAGGGAGTTCGCCTGTTGACCTCGGCGGCGGTGCAACGAGCCGAGCCGGGCAGCCTGGACACCCTCAACGCCTTCGTGGCGAGTCAGCGCCGGGCCGTACGCGGTCTGCTCGACGGGAGCACCCGCGTCGACCGGGAACGGACCCAGCGGTCGCTGCTGCTGCTGGACGACATCCGGGAACGCTCGGACGGCCTGCGCGCGGCGATCGCCTGCGGCCTGCCGGCACCGACCGCCAGCGACGCGCTCGGCCCGGCCCCGAGCACCTGCCCCGGGGCTCGCTGACCAGCGCCCCTATACCGCACGTCCGACCGGCCGCGCCACAGTTCGCTGTGTGCCCGGCCGGTCGACCGTCTGCGGCGGATACCCTCGCGAGGGAGCATCAGTCGTACCGGTGAGGAAGGGAATCGCGTGGCGCGTAGCCGTAAGGTGACGGTCAGCACCGACGCCGAGGGGCACACCGCGGGCTGGGCGGAAACCGACCTGGCCCCGGTCAGCGCACCCGACCCGACCGCCGCGGCGTTCTTCGACGTGGACAACACGATGATGCAGGGCGCGTCGATCTACTGGTTCGCCCGTGGGCTCGCCTCCCGAAACTACGTGACCACCGGCGACCTGGCCCGATTCGCCTGGCAGCAGCTCCGCTTCCGGCTGCTGGCCCGGGAGCACGCCGGGGACATGTCCCTCGCCAAGGAGGCGGCGCTGGCCTTCGTCGAGGGTTGGCGGGTCAACGAGGTCGAACACCTCGCCGAGGAGATCTTCGACGAGATGATGGCCCCCCGGATCTGGGCCGGCACCCACCAGCTCGCTCAGCGTCACCTGGACGCCGGTCAGCGGGTCTGGCTGGTCAGCGCCGCCCCCGTCGAGATCGGTCGGGTGATCGCTGCCCGGCTCGGTCTGACCGGTGCCATCGGCACCGTGGCCGAGGTGGTGGACGGGGCGTACACCGGGCGGTTGGTGGGTGACCTGATGCACGGGCCGGCCAAGGCCGAAGCGGTCACCCAGCTGGCCGCGGTGGAAGGGCTGGACCTGGCCCGCTGCGCGGCCTACAGCGACTCGGCGAACGACCTGCCGCTGCTCTGCGCGGTGGGGCGGGCGGTGGCGGTCAACCCGGACGGCGCCCTGCTGCGGCAGGCCCGCCAGCACGGCTGGGAGGTGCGGGACTTCCGCACCGGCCGCCGAGCGGTCAAGATCGCCGTACCGTCGACCGCCGCAGCGGGGCTGGTCGCCGGTGCGGTCACCGCCGGCCTGGCCCTGCAGCGCCGCCGCCGCACCGGCTGAGACGCCGTGCCGGCTGAGACGTCCTAGGGGCCGAACGGGTCGGGCCGTCGCTCCAGCAGCGTGTGCAGGGTCTGCTGGATGGTCTCCCGCACCTGGTCGGCGAGGTTGAAGACCACCAGCGGGTCGTCCGCCGAGTCGGTCAGGTGGGCGGTGGGGATCGGCGGGCAGAACTCGATCAGCCACTTGCTGGGCAGCGGCACCATGCCCAGCGGGCCGAGCAGCGGGAACGTCGGCGTGACCGGGAAGTAGGGCAGCTTGAGCAGCCGCGCCAGGGGCTTGATGTCGGCGAGCATCGGGTAGATCTCCTCGCCGCCGACGATGGCGACGGGCACGATCGGGGTGCCGGTGCGCAGCGCAGCCGAGACGAACCCGCCCCGCCCGAAGCGTTGCAGCTTGTAGCGGTCGGCGTAGAGCTTGCCGATGCCCTTGAAGCCCTCCGGGAACACACCCACCAGATCGCCGCCGCCGAGCAGCCGCTCGGCGTCCGGGTTGCAGGCCACCGTGCCGCCGGTCTTACGGGCCAGCTCGGAAACCACAGGCATCCGGAAGACCAGGTCGGCGCCGAGCAGCCGCAGGTAACGGTGGGCCGGGTGTTTGTCGTGCAGCGCCGCCGAGAGGATCAGGGCGTCCAGTGCCACAGTCCCGGAGTGGTTGCCGACCACCAGGGCGGGCCCGTCCACTGGCACGTGCTCCACCCCACTGACCTCGGTGCGGAACCAGTCCCGGTAGAGCAGCCGCAGCAGCGGGTGGAAGACCGCGTCGGTCAACTCCGAGTCGAAGCCGAACTCGTCGACCTCGTAGTCACCGGAGAACCGCCGGCGCAGGAAAGCCAACCCGTTCGCGACCTTGCGGTCCCAGTGGTCCCCGGGCCGGTCCGAAACCGCCGGCTCGGTACCCCCGGACATCCCGGCGTCGACCTCGTCCACCGGCGTGGGGGGCGGAGTCGGCGTCGGGGTCGGTGTCGGGGTCGGGGTCGGCGCGACCTGCGCGGCCGGTCGATGTCCGTTGCGCCGCGCCGGCTCCGCGTCCGGCGTGGGCACCTGCTGGGGTACGTCGAAACGCCCGACCGACTGCGGGTCGCGCCCCTCCTCGGGCCGGCCACTCACAGCACCACCTCGGTTCGCGACTGCGGGGCTCGCAAGACCGGCTCACTCCTCGCGCTCACGATCGCCGCTCCCGTACCGCTGAACGGACCTGCCGGATGCCGTCCAGGACCAGTTGCTCGGCAGCGGCCAACTGATCCCGAGTGACCACCACCCCGCCGTGGTGGGCGCGGATGAAGTCCTCGAACGCCGCGGCGGTCGACCGGGGTGTGAAGCCGTACTCCTGCTCGAGCCGGCTGGTGTCGACCACCCGGCCGTGCACGAAGAGGTCGACCTGGTCCAGGCCGTAACGGCCGAAACCCATGGTGCGGGCCAGCGCGGCGGCCCCGGAGAGACCCGGCTCCAGCACCGGAACGGCCACCCGGCCGGCGCGCCGGATCGCCTGGGACAGCGACAGCACCCCGGGGCCGGCGACGTTGTACGTGCCGGGATGGTCCTCCACGATCGACCGGTGCAGCACCTCCAACGCGTCGTCGAAGTGCAGGAACTGAAGGCGCGGGTCGCGGCCGAAGACTGTCGGCACGAACGGCTGCGAGAAGTAGCGGGTCAGCGTGGTGTCGGCGGTCGAGCCGATGAACGGGGCGAAGCGCAGCACCGTGGCGGTGACGTCGGAACGGCGGCGGCGGAAGCCACGGACGTACCCCTCAAGGTCGAGGATGTCGCGGCCGAAACCGCCGCGCGGCACCTCGCGGGGCTCCGTCTCCTCGGTGAAGACCGCCGGATCCCGGAACGACACCCCGTACGCGGCGGTCGACGAACGGACCACGAGTTTGCGCAGTCGGGGGGCCCGCTGGCAGGCGGCGAGCATCTGCATGCTGCCGATGACGTTCTGGTCCTTCATGGCGGACCGGCCACCGTGCTGCGGGTCGGGTGAGGTGACAAGCGCGAGGTGCACCACCGCGTCGACGTCCAGGTCGGCGAGGAGTCCCCCGAGCGAACCGCTGTCGACGCGGATCCGTTCGACCCGGTCCAGGAGGTCGGTGAACTCGATGCCGGAGTCCGGTGCGTCCACCCCGATGACCCGTTCGATGCGCGGGTCGGCGGCCAGTCGGGCCGCCACGTGGGCACCCAGGTAACGGCCCACTCCGGTGACGACGACGACCCCCGGAGCACCTGGGGTGCCACCGGGGGTCATCTGACGCACCTACCCCGGCAGGATGGACCGAGCCGGGACGACCACGGCCTGATCACCTGAGCCTCCGGAGATCGACAGTTTGGCAAGTGACGCCGAGCGCCGGGCTTTGAGCCCGGCGGCGATCACTTGCCGAGACGGCGACGCTGGACGCGGGTCTTGCGCAGCAGCTTGCGGTGCTTCTTCTTAGCCATGCGCTTACGGCGCTTCTTGACCACCGAGCCCATACGACAGCCTTTCGATACAACGTGCGGGGCGGACCGGATGACACCACGCAGGTGGCGACGGCGACCGCTTGCGGACAACGGACCGGACCAGTCTGGGCGGCGGGGCGCACCGGTGGGGTCTCGGTCGGGCTCCAGGGTAGCCGGAGGGCGTCAGCCGGACCAACGCGCCCCCGTCGTGGCCGCCTTCGGTCCGCGACTGCGGGGCTCGCAAGCTCACTCCTCACCCGCACCGATGCCGGTCAGCCGGTGATCGGCGGGCGGGGCGGTGGCTCAGGCGGTCTCCTGAAAAGCACCCCGGAGATATTCGTGCACCGCGTGCTCGGGCACCCGGAATGACCGGCCGACCCGGACGGCGGTGAGCTCACCGCTGTGCACCAGGCGATAGACAGTCATCTTTGACACCCGCATGACCGTCGCCACTTCCGCGACGGTCAGGAACTTGACCTCCGACAGCCGTCCGTCGGACTGTGACCCGGCCATGGCTCACCGACCCATCCCATGCCCGGCGCGTGCCAATCCGACGGATGCTCCGGGCCGGGCCGGCGACGCGCGTGTTACCAGTACGGTAGCGGGACGGTTGTGACCGGCGCGATCCCTTCCTGCAACTGATCATGTTTCGGTGGTCGGTTCACCCGATCCGTGCTCCCGGTATCCGCCCGTCCGCGTCCGCCGTCCGGTTGTTCCGGCGCTGCTCATTCGGTGCGCAACGCGACCACCGGGTCGAGACGGCCGGCGCGCTGCGCGGGAACCACACCGAAGACGATGCCCACCACCGCCGACACGCCGAAGGCGAGCGCCAACGACCACCAGGTGATCGCGGCCGGAATGGGCGACAGCGCGTCGACCAGCAGGGCGGTTCCCACGCCCAGCGCCATTCCGGTGAGCCCGCCGATCGTGGTGAGCAGCACCGCCTCCAGCAGGAACTGCACACCGATGTCGCGGGGACGCGCGCCGACGGCCTTGCGCAGCCCGATCTCCCGGGTCCGCTCCCGGACGCTGACCAGCATGATGTTGGAGACGCCGACGCCACCGACGAGCAGCGAGATGCCGGCGATGGCGGCCAGCACGCCGGTGAGGACACCGAGGATGTCGCCGAGCACGCCGAGGATCTGCTGCTGGGTGACCGCGCTGAACTCGGTGTCCGGGTGACGGCGGTTCAGCTCGGCGACGATCCGTTCGCCCAACTCGTCGATCCGCTCCCGGTCCGGCGCCTTCACCGCGATGCCGTCGACCCGCTGGGTGCCCCAGAGTCGCTGCGCGGCGGTCACTGGCACGTGCACCTCGTCGTCCCGGTCGACACCGAGGCTCTGCCCGAGGGGCGCGAACACACCGATCACCCGGAACCGCACCCCGGCCAGCGCCACCTGCTGGCCGAGCGGGTCCCGGTCGGGAAAGAGCGCACGGGCGACCGAGTCGCCGAGCACCGCAACCCGTCGGCTGGTGTCCACGTCGGTGCGTGTGAGATAACGTCCCCGCGCCAGCGACCGGGTGAACACCGCCGGGGTCGTCTCCAGGACGCCCTGCACGGTGGTGAAGTCGGAGCGGGCGCCGGCCCGTGCGGTCGCCCCGGAGGCGACGGTGACCGCCACCCGGTCGGGGTCGCCGACCACCCGGGTGACGGCGTCCACGTCCTTGAGGGTCAGCGGCGAGACGACAGGCGCGTTGCCCACCTCGATCCGGCCGGGGACGACCAGCAGCAGGTTCGAGCCGAGGCCCTCGACCTGTTGCTCGACCTTCTGCTTGGTGCCGGTGCCGATGGCCACCAGCAGGACCACCGACGCCACCCCGATGATCACCCCGAGCATGGTCAGCGCGCTGCGCAACCGGTTGGCTCGGAGGGCGTCCAGCGCCACCCGCCACGCCTCCGCGACCCTCATGCCGTACCTCCGGGCCGCTCGACCTCGCGCGGAAGGCGCCCGGTGGCTCCGGCGGCGCCACCGGAGCCACCGGACGGGTGCCCCGGGCCGCTTCCGGACGCGGACCGGGGCTCCGCGCTGGGAGCGGGGACCAGTGTCGCAGGTCGACCGTGATCAACGGACAGCGGTCGATCATGGGCGGAGTGCGGGTCGGCGCCGTCCGCGCTCGCCCGGTGTGCGTTCGCGGTACTGTCCGCCACGACCACCCCGTCGCGCATGGTGATCCGACGGTGGGCGCGGGCCGCCACCTCCTGGTCGTGGGTGACCATCACCAGCGCGACCCCGGACTCCGCGTTCAACTGCTCCAACAGCTCCAGCACGGCGGCGCCGGTGACGCTGTCCAGGTTTCCGGTGGGTTCGTCGGCCAGCAGCACCGTCGGCTCGGTGACCAGCGCGCGGGCGATCGCCACCCGCTGCTGCTCACCGCCGGACATCTGGTTGGGCCGGTGGTCGAGCCGGTGCCCGAGGCCGACCCGGCCGAGCATCGCCGCCGCCCGCTCCCGCCGCTGCCGGGCCGACACCCCCCGGTAGACCAGGGGCAACGCCACGTTCTCCACCGCCGAGGTACGCGGCAGCAGGTGGAACGCCTGGAAGACGAAACCGATCGTCTCGTTGCGCAGGGTCGCCATCTCCGGCGGGGCGAGGGCGTTGACGTCCCGCCCGCCGATCACCAGGCGGCCACCGGTGGGTCGGTCCAGCCCACCGAGAAGGTGCATGAGTGTCGACTTCCCCGAGCCGGACGGACCGACCAGGGCCACGTAATCCCCCGGCTGCACGGTCAGCGACACCCCACGCAGCGCCTCCACCGACACCCCGTCGAGCTGGTACGTCCGGGACACGTCCACCGCCTCGATGGCCGGAACGCGCTCCCCCGCCGGCCGGTCGCCGCGCGGATCCGCCACGGCGGGTTCGGTCACCGGACTTCCTGGCCGTCGCGGACCTGGTCGGCGCCGCGCACCACGATCTCGTCGCCGGGCTGCACGCCGTTGAGGATCTGCACCAGGTCGGACCCCTGGACGCCCACTGTCACCGACGCCCGGTCCGCCTTACCGTCACGGACCACCCAGACCGCGTCCCGGCCGTCGGCGGAGAACACCGCCGAGGCGGGGACTGTCACCGCGTCGACGGCCTCGCGTACCCGCAGGTGCACGATCGCGTTCATGCCGGGGCGGGGCGTCGGGGCCGGCTCGTCCTCGGCCAGCTTCCCGGCGCCCAGCGCGAGGCGTACCCGATAGGTGACCCCGCCCTGCGCGGAGCTGGTGGGCAGCACGTCGACCGACCGGACGACGGCGTCGTAGCTGGCGCCGGTGACGGCGTCCAACTCGACAGTGGCCGGCACGCCGGCCTTGACCAACAGCACGTCGGTCTCGTCCACCTCGGCGAGCAGACCCAACTGCCCGGTGTCCACCACGGTCAGCACCGGCGTGCCGGCGGTGACCTGAGCGCCGACCGCGACCGCGTCGTCCACGCCGGCCGGCGGACCGCCCTGGCTGGGGGCCAGCACGGACGGGTCGAGGCCGGCCCCACCGGCCTGCTCCAACAGCCCGGCCAGGCCGCCGTTCGCGCCACCAGCGGCCCGGGTGCCGCCGGGCTGCACCACCCCGGCGATCGGAGCGCGCAGGGTCAGCGCGTCGGCAGTCGCCTTCGCCAGGTCGTACGCCTGCTGGGCCTGGAGCCGTTGCGCCGCGGAGAGCGCGCCGACGGCTGAGCTCAACCCGTTGATCCCCCGCTGCACCGCGCGGACCGCCTGGTCGGCGCTGCGCGCGGCGGCCGAGTACTGGCGTTGCGCGGACGTCACCTGGGTCAGCAGCGCGTCCCGCAGTTGCGGGTCGGCGATCTTCTCGGCGGCCTTGCGGGCCGCGTCGAACGCCTCGTCGGCGGCCTTGTCGGTGCCGCGTCGGCTGCTGGTCAGGCTGCCCGCTCCGACGCCTCGGCCGGCGCGCTTCGCGGCGGTCAGCGCCTCCTTCGCCTGCCGGAGGCGCTGTTGCGCGTTCGGTGAGTCGACCACGGCCAGCACCTGACCGCGCTTGACCCGCTGTCCGGGTTGGACGCGCAGGCTGGCCAGGGTGCCGTCGGCGGGAGCGGTGAGGGTGGCGGCGGCGCGGGCGGCCACCGTGGCCGGGGCGTCGATCACCTCGGTGACCGGGTTGCGGGCGGCCGACGCCAGGGCGAGATCGGGATCTTCGTCGCCGCACGAGGCGGCGGTGGTGGCGGTGAGGACGACGACGGCGGTCAGGGCGACGAGCAGGCGGGGCCGCGTGGTGCTGGCGGGCCGTGGTGACTGAGGACGGCGCACCCATCGATGGTACGCACCGCCGCACCGCCCCCTAGCTGCGTCAGGCGGCGGTGGCGCGGATGTACGCCACGCACTCGTCGTGCAGCGTCGACCACTGCTCACCGAACGCCTTCTCGGAGGCCGCGTCGATGGTCCTACCGTCGTGCACCACGGTCTTGAAGAAGGTGAGCAGCCGCAGCGGCCCGTACCTGTCGACGAGGTGCCGAACGGCCAGGTAGCCGATGCCGTAGCTGGCGGCGACCCGTTCGGCGGAGGCATCGTCGGCGGGGTTGACGCCCTCCAACTTGCCGTCCCAGCCGCCCCGGATCATCTTGCGCACGTCGGCGATCCCCTCGTACCGGTCGACCGCCTGGCCGCCGGCACCGGCGAACTCGGCCAGGCCCTCCACCAACCACCAGGTGAGCTTGCCCGGGTAGCCGCGCTCCGGCAACGACGCCGCGTGGGTCAGCTCGTGCCGGAGCAGGTCGTCGGTGCCACTGTTCGAGAGCCCTTCGGCGTTGAGCACCACCTCGTGGTGCCCGCCGCCCACGGTCACCGCGTAACCGCCGGTCCATTCCGGGCGCTCGCCGCCGTACCAGCGCTGCCACTCGGTGCGCCCGGCGTAGAAGATCCGGTATCGGTCCGGCGGTGAGCCGGTAACCGCGTACCCGTCGGCGACCGTCGCCGCGGCCTCGGCCTGTGCGAGTAGGCCGGGCAGTTTGCCGCGCAGTGCCGGGGTGGTGGCGACGATGGTCCGCGCGCCGATGGCGACCGCCAGGTCGCTGATCTCCCACGGCCGGGTGCCGGTCTCCACCGACTTGGATTCCTCCATGGCGACCATCCGGGGCTGGTCACCGTTCTCCCGCCACCGGGTGCCGATCAGCACCGGGCTGGGCCGGCAGTTCGGCGTGACGAAGCAGTACTGGAAGCGCACCAGCAGCCGCCACTCGCCGGGCTTGCCGATGATCGGCACGGGCAGGCCACTCGGCTCGGCTCGCCAGCCGGTCACCTTGAGCTCGCGTAGTGCGGCGAAACGCCGGCGCAGGTCGTTGTGGGCTGCGGGATCGGCGACGGCGAGGAACCCGGGGCGGTCGCCGCCGAGGAGTGCCGCGGACTGCCGGTGAAGCTGGGCGGTGATCCGGTCGGACAATCCGCGGGCCACGGCGGTGGCCGGATCGTCGGCCGTCGAGGTGCCGACCCGGCTGACGGTGGGGCGAGCGCCTGTCTCCCGGATCACTCCAACGACGAGCGCCGCCGGCAGGCCGCAGCCCAGCAGCAGGACGACCACCACGAGCACCGTCCACAGCGGCCAGAGCCGCCGCGGTGCTGGCTGCTGCACCTCGTCAGTCACCCGCCGAAGGGTACGACCACTACCTGGATGCGGCGAGGCCGCCCCGGGCCGATCGGGGCCGGCGGTGACCCGAGGGGCTGCCGCCGGCCCGTCGGCCGAACCGGGAAGAACTACTTCTTGGAGATCAGGGCACGGCCGAAGAAGACCATGTTGGCCGGGCGCTCGGCGAGCCGGCGCATCAGGTAGCCGTACCACTCGTCGCCGTACGGGACGTAGGTGCGCACGGTGTAGCCCTCACCGGCCAGCCGGGCCTGCTCCTCGGGGCGGATGCCGTAGAGCATCTGGAACTCGAAGCGCTCCGGCCCCCGGTCGAACCACCGGGCCCGGTCCTCACCGATCGCGATCATCCGAGGGTCGTGGGTGGCCAGCATCGGGTACCCGTCGCCGGACATCAGGATGTTCATGCAGCGGACGTACGACTTGTCTACCTCACGGGCCGACTGGTACGCCACCGACTCCGGCTCCTTGTAGGCGCCCTTGCACAGCCGCACCCGCGACCCGGCTGAGGAGAGCTCCCGACAGTCCGACTCGGTCCGGCGCAGGTACGCCTGGAGCACCGCGCCGGTCGACGGGAAGTCCTTGCGCAGCCGGCTCAGCACCTCCAGCGTCGAGTCCGTGGTGGTGTGGTCCTCCATGTCCAGGGTGACAGTGGTGCCCGCCGCGTCGGCCGCCGCGCAGATCGCCCGCGCGTTGTCGTACGCCAACTGCTCGTCGAACATCTGGCCGAGGGCGGAGAGCTTCACGCTCACCTCGGCGGCCGGGGTGAGCCCCGCGGCGGCGAGCATCTTCAGCAGTTTCAGGTATTCGTCCCGGGTGGCGGTGGCCTGCTCGGGGCGGACAGTGTCCTCACCGAGGTGGTCGAGGGTGACCGCGAGGCCGTCGTCGACGAGTTCGCGGGTCGCGCGCAACGCGTCGTCGGTGGCGGCGCCGGCGACGAACCGGCGGACGACGTCCCGGGTGTACGGGGCGGTCGCTACGAGCCGCTCGACCTGGGATGACCGGGAGGCGGCGAGGATGACGGAACGGAGCATGAGCCGAGCGTAACGCCCCTGCCAGTGCCCCCGCCGAGGGGCGGCGGGGGCACCTCCAACCGGGGGGCGGGGCGGCGGCGGTGGCGTCGATCGGCTACAACGATGCCGTGGACCAACGCCCCCGCCGCCGGCTCCGGTCGGCCTCCGTGCAACTCGGCGCGCTCACCGCCCTCGCGCTCGCCCTCTCCGGCTGCAACATGACCTCGGACGACGACGATGACGACGACTGCGCCCTCGGGCCGGTCGGCGGCGGCGAGACCGTCGCCCTGGCGATGCGGGTCACCGACCCGGCCGCCGGTCGCACCGCCCCGGAGCCGACCACCGCGGCACTGCCCGAGCGCGGCGGGTTCGGCACCCACCTCGCCGCCTGCGGCGGCTGACATGCGCCGCGAGACGGTCACGCCGCGCCCGGACTGGGACGCCACCATCCGGTCGCAGGGGCTGGTCTACGTCGACACCGAGCTGCCCGACGGCGGGATCATGTCGTACTGGGACGAGACCGCCGCGTACGTCTTCGACCTGGACGAGGTGCTGCGGCTGGAGGAGGCCACCGAGGAACTGCACCGGATGTCGGTGGCCGCCGCCGAGCACGTGGTGGCACAGCGCCGGTACGCCGAGTTCGGCATCCCGGAGTGGGCGGCCGAGGCGGTGGCCCGGTCGCTGCGCGAGGCGCCACCGACCCTGTACGGGCGCTTCGACCTCGCGTACGACGGCACCTGGCCCCCGAAGATGTTGGAGTACAACGCGGACACCCCCACCGCGCTGGTCGAGGCGAGCATCATCCAGTGGTACTGGCTGGAGCAGACCCGGCCGGAGCTGGACCAGTGGAACAGCCTGCACGAGCGGCTGGTCGGCGCCTGGGCCAAGATCGGCGCCGGGCTGCACGACCCCCGGGTGCACGTGCTCTGGTCGAACGAGGAGGAGTCCGGCGAGGACCACATGACCGCCGGCTACCTCGCCGAGACCGCCCGACAGGCCGGCCTGAGCGTCGAACTCCAGCCCATCCAGGAGATCGGCTGGGACGGCCGGCGCTTCGTTGACGCCGACGACCGCCCGGTGACCACCTGCTTCAAGCTCTACCCGTGGGAGTGGATGCTGGCCGAGCCGTACGGGCCGGCGGCCCTGGCGCCGGGCACCCCGACCACCTGGATCGAGCCGGCCTGGAAGCTGCTGCTCTCCAACAAGGCGCTGCTCGCGGTCCTCTGGGAGCTGTACCCCGGCCACGAGTACCTGCTCCCGGCGTACCTCGACTCTCCGCGGGGGATGCCGGAGTACGTCGCCAAGCCACTGCTCGGCCGCGAGGGCGGCTCGGTACGCATCGTCACCGCCGAGGAAGAAATCACCAACCCGGGGATCTACGGTGACGAGGGCTGGTGCTACCAGGAGTTCCGGGCGTTGCCGCAGTTCGCCGGCAACCGGATGGTGCTGGGCAGCTGGGTCGTCGACGGCGAGTCGGCAGGCGTCGGCGTACGGGAGAGCGCGAGTCTGATCACCGACGGCTACGCCCGGTTCCTTCCGCACTACATCGACGCGCCGCGCACCCCCTGAGTCGTCTACCGTTGGGGCGTGAACTTCGACGCGTACGCCCGGACCGGCGTTGACCTGGTCAACGCCCGCCTGGACGACCTCGACGACCTGCGGGCCCTCTTCCCCGACGAGAACGCCTGGATGCGCGACGAGGTCGCGGACCGGGACGTCGCGATTTTCCGCCGGGCGCAGAAACGGCTGCGCGACGTCTTCGAGTACGGCACCTCGGGGCGGGACGGCCAGGCGGTCACCGAGCTGAACGCGCTGCTTGAGGCGTTTCCGGTGCAGCCGCGCATCTCCGGGCACGACTCCAGCGACTGGCACATGCACGTGACCAGTCGGGGCGCCTCGGTCAGTGCCGAATACCTGGCCGGCGCGGTCTGGGGGCTGTCGGTCTGGCTCTGCGAGTACGGCAGCGCCCGGTTCGGGGTCTGCGCCGACGAGCGGTGCGGCAACGTCTACCTGGACACGTCGTCCAACTGTTGCCGGCGGTTCTGCTCGGAGCGCTGCGCCACCCGCTCGCACGTCGCGGCCCACCGGGCCCGTAAGCGGGCGGCGGTCGGCGAGCAGGCGCCGGTCGCCCCGCAGCCGACCTCCGCCGTCGACTCCCTCTCACCGGTCAGCTGACACCGCCACCGCCCCGTCGTGGGCGGACGGGTCAGGCGTCGACAGGTGACGACGCGGTCAGGTGCTGGCGGGCGAACTCCAGCGCGGTGCGCAGGTCCGCCTCGCGCACCGCGCGGCTCTTCGCGCCCCGGGTGGCGACCTCCACCGCCACCGCCCCGGTGAAACCCCGGCCGGCCAACGAGGAGAGCAGCTCCCCGCAGGGCTGGGTGCCACGCCCGGGCACCAGGTGCTCGTCGCGGCCCTCGCCGGTGCCGTCACCGAGGTGCACGTGCGCCAGCCCGGCGCCCATCCGGTCGGCCATCTCCAGGGGGTCACTGTGCGAGGCCGCGCAGTGCGACAGATCCAGGGTGTACGACGGGTAGCCGGCGTCGGTCGGATCCCAGCCGGGCACGTACGGGACGAACTGCCGACCCGCCATCCGCACCGGGTACATGTTCTCCACGGCGAAGCGCAGCCCGGTGAACCGGTCCGCGACGGTGGCCAGACCCTCGGCGAAGTTGCGCGCGTAGTCCCGCTGCCAGGTGAACGGCGGGTGCACCACGACTGTCGGCGCGCCCAGCGTCTCGGCCAGCTCGGCGGCCTTGCGCAGGCGCTCCCACGGGTCCGGACTCCACACCCGCTGGGTGACCAGCAGGCAGGGCGCGTGCACCGAGAGCACCGGGACGCCGTAGTGCGTGGAGAGGCCGCGGAGCGCGCCCGCGTCCTGGCTGACCACGTCGGTCCAGACCATCACCTCGACGCCGTCGTAGCCGAGCGCCGCGGCCAGTTGGAACGCCGCCGCGGTCGGCTCGGGAAAGACCGACGAGCTGGACAGGAGCACGGGAACGCGGGAAGTCACATCAGCCAGCGTAGCCCGGCAGCGCCCGGGGCATCGTGACGAGCGCCGGCAAAACGACCGAAAACGGCAGCCGGGTCAGATCGGTTCGAGTTGATCGAGCCGGCGGAGGATGACGCCCTCCCGCAGCGCCCACGGGCAGATGTCCAGCGAGTCCAGATCCAGGCGGCGCATCACCGCCTCGGCGACCACCGCACCGGCCAGCAACTGGTGGGCCCGGCCCGTGCTGACCCCCTCCAGCTCCATCAACTGCGCCGGCGGGATGTGCCGGATGAAGCCGATGACCTGCCGCAGGCCGGCCCGGGTCAGACTGCGTCGCACCCACAGCCCGGAACCGGACGGGGCCGCGCCGGCCAGTCGGGCCAGGGTGCGGAACGTCTTCGAGGTGGCCACCGCCCGACCCCAGCCCACCTCCGTCATCTGGTCGACGACCTTGTCCAGCCGGCCGTCCACGTACTCCCGGAGCTTGTCGACAGCCTCCGCCGACGGCGGGGCCGTGCTGCCCGGATCGACCCGCAGCCGCTCACGGGTCAGCCGACCGGCCCCGAGCGGCAGGGAGACCGCGACGTCCGGGTCCTCGTCGATGCCGGCGGCGATCTCCAACGAGCCACCGCCGATGTCCAGCACCAGCAGCCGACCAGCCGACCAGCCGAACCACCGCCGTACGGCCAGGAACGTCATCCGCGCCTCGTCCGCCCCGGAGAGCACCGCCAGGCGTACGCCGGTCTCGTCCCGCACCCGGGCCAGCACGTCGGCCGCGTTTGTGGCGTCCCGCACCGCGGACGTGGCGAACGCGATCAGGTCGTCGGCCTCCAGCCCGGCGGCGGCCGCCTTGGCCATGCTCACGGCCTTGACCAGGCCGTCCGCACCCGCCTCGGTCAGCGCGCCGTCGGGGCCGATCTGCTCGGCCAGCCGGAGCACCACCTTCTCGGAGTGCGCCGGCCACGGGTGCGCGCCGTGGTGCGCGTCCACCACGAGGAGGTGCACCGTGTTGGATCCGACATCGAGTACACCCAGTCGCATGGTGAGAACCCTAGGGCAACACGTTTGCGCGGCTCACCGGCCTGCGGACGTCACCGCGCGTAGGCTGGGCCGAGTGACGATGGAGCTCCGTGTGCTGGTGGACGACCCCGGTGACCCGCGCAGCCGCGAGGTGCCGCTGGACTTCCCTCGGGAATGGATCGAGTTCACCGACCCGGCCGACGATACGCACCTGATCCGGGCCGACCTGACCTGGTTGCTCTCCCGCTGGACCTGCATCTTCGGCAAGGGCTGCCACGGCATCATCGCCGGCCGGGCCGCCGACGGTTGCTGCTCACACGGGGCGTTCTTCACCGACTCGGACGACGAGAAGCGGGTTCGCAACGCGGTCCGGCGGCTCACCCCGTCGACCTGGCAGCACTTCCGGCGCGGGTTCAAGAACTGGACCGACGAGGACACGATCGACGGCAAGAGCCCGGCCCGCCGCACCGCCACCCAGGGTGCCGACGGCCCGTGCGTGTTCCTCAACGACGCCGACTTCGCCGGCGGGGGCGGTTGCGCCCTGCACGCGCAGGCGCTGCGCGACGGGGTGCACCCGTTGGAATACAAGCCGGACGTCTGTTGGCAGCTGCCGATCCGCCGAGATCAGGACTGGGTGAAGCGGCCGGACAACAGCAAGGTGCTGGTCTCCACCCTGTCCGAGTTCGACCGTCGGGGCTGGGGAGCCGGCGGGCACGACCTGGACTGGTGGTGCACCTCCTCGACTGACGCGCACGTCGGCACCGAGCCGATGTACCTGTCGTACTCCCCGGAGCTGACCGCCCTCATCGGCGCTGCCGCCTACGAGCGGCTGGCCGAGCTGTGCGCGACCAGGACGAAGCAGGGCATGATCGCCCCGCACCCGGCCGACGAGATCTAACGGTTTCGGCCTTCGGCGGCCTCCCGCACGAGATCATCCGCGCCGCGCCGCACTGCTCGCCCGCCTACGGAGCGACGCCACAGCGGCCGCGGACAAGGAGCCGGGCGTCGGGTGGAACGCCTTTGGAGCTGACTCGTTTACGGCATCGGCTCGACGACGCCTGGCTCGACGACACCTGGCTCGACGACACCTGGCTCTACGACACCTGCTCGACGACGCCGGCGAATGACTCGTTTGTGACATCAGCTCCAAAGGGCCGCACCAACGGACTCCCCTCCCCGGCGCTCAGGTGGCTCAGTTCTCGGAACTGGCTCGCCGAGCAAGCGCGGACAGGCCGAAGGGGGCCTGCGTCGAGCGCAGGCCCCCTTCGGGTACGCCGATCACGGCTCGAACTTGTAGCCCAGACCCCGGACGGTCACGATGAAGCGCGGCGCTGACGGCTCCGGCTCGATCTTGGAGCGCAGCCGCTTGACGTGCACGTCCAGCGTCTTGGTGTCACCGACGTAGTCGGCGCCCCAGACCCGGTCGATGAGCTGGCCGCGGGTGAGCACCCGGCCAGCATTGCGCAGCAGCAGCTCCAGCAGTTCGAATTCCTTCAGCGGCAGCTGCACGGCCCCGCCGTCGACGGTCACCACGTGCCGCTCGATGTCCATCCGCACCGGGCCGGCGGCCAGCGTCGGCGCGCCGGCCTCAGCCACCTCCGGGCTCTGCCGGCGCAGCACCGCCCGGATCCGGGCGACCAGTTCCCGCGGCGAGTACGGCTTCGTGACGTAGTCGTCGGCGCCGATCTCCAGCCCGACCACCTTGTCGATCTCGCTGTCCCGGGCGGTGACCATGATGATCGGCACGGCGGAGCGCTGCCGCAACTGCCGGCAGACCTCGGTCCCCGACATCTCGGGCAACATCAGGTCGAGCAGCACGATGTCGGCGCCGGTCCGGTCGAACTCGGTGAGGGCGTCGGTGCCGGTCGCGGCGACCGAAACCTCAAAGCCCTCCTTACGGAGCATGTACGACAAGGCGTCGGAGAACGACTCCTCGTCCTCGACCACGAGAACGCGGCTCAACGGGGATTTCCTTTCCATTTGCTGTCAGACCTGCCGTAGCCCAGCCGGACCGGACTCGATCCCAACCGGCGGCAGTGTCGCCAGGAGGTCATCCGGTGGACTGGCGGGCAGCCGGAGGGTGAACGTCGATCCACCACCAAGAGTGCTCGACACCTCGACCCGTCCGCCATGGTTGCTCGCAATGTGTTTCACGATCGCCAGGCCGAGCCCGGTGCCGCCGGTGGCACGCGAGCGGGCCTGGTCGGCCCGGTAGAACCGCTCGAAGATCCGGTCCACGTCGGTGGGGGCGATACCGATGCCCTGGTCGGAGACGGCGACCTCGACGTGCTCGTCGTCGCCGCGGAGGGTCACCCGCACCGTGGTGTCCTCGCCCGAGTAGTTGATCGCGTTCTCCACGAGGTTCGCCACCGCCGTGGCGAGTTGAGAGTCGCTGCCGTACGCGGTGAGGCCGCGCGCCCCGTCCACGGTCACCGTGACACCCCGGGCGGAGGCTGTGGTGCGGGTCCGGTCGACCACCTCGGCGATCACCCAGTCCAGGGCGACCGGCTCCGGTGGTGGTTGCGGCTCAGCCCCCTGCAACCGGGTCAGCTCCAGCAACTCCTGCACCAGCCGACCCAACCGGGTCGACTCGTGCTGGATCCGTTCGGCGAACCGGCGGGCGGCCACCAGGTCCTCGGAGAGGTCGGGGGCTGCGGCGTCGGCCGGCTCGGTCGCGTCCAGCAACGCCTCGGCGAGCAGTTGCAGGGCCCCGATCGGGGTCTTCAGCTCGTGGCTCACGTTGGCCACGAAGTCGCGTCGTACCCGGGTCAGCCGGTGCGACTCGGTCACGTCGACCGCCTCGACCGCGACGAAGCCGTTGCCGAGACCCATCGCCCGCAGGTGCACGCCGAGCGGGTTCTCCCCCGCGCTGTCGCGACCCCGAGGCAGGTCCAGCTCGATCTCGCGCCGCACGCCGGTGCGTCGCACCTGGCCGGCAAGGGTACGGATCAGGGGGTGCGCGGCGATCGAGCCGGGGGTGCTGCCGGTGCGCAGGAGCCCCATCGCGCGGGCGGCCGGGTTGATCAGCACGGGGACGTCGTCGTTGTCCAGGACCACGACACCGGCCCGGAGTGAGTCGATCGTCCTGCGGCCGAGCCCGGCCTGCTGCTCGTCGGCGATCGCGGGCCTCCCCCTGCTCCAGCGGAAGCTGACGCTCCCCGTCGACGTGGAGCGACCGTCCCGCCTCGGCAGGAATCGGGGCAGCAGCAGACCGGCGGCCATCCCGGCCACCAATGCCAGGGCCACCACGACCGCCACTGCCCACTCCACCCGGCGATCGTAGGGTCATTGTTAACCTGGCTACCACACAGAACGGGACGAACTACCCTCACTTACGGAAGTGTTCACCCCCACGTCTGGCGTCGTTCACCGTGGTTCATCCGGCATCCGTCCGCGCGCCCTACCGTTGGCGTCGCACCTGCTCAACCCCCTGCGCCGGCACCCGTCGGCGGCGACCGACCACAGGACGTGATGATGCGCGACGAGTTCCGGGCCGACCTCCAGATCGTCAGCCAACTGCTGGTGGACATGGCGGAGGGCGTCCGCGCCGCCATGCGCCAGGCCACCCGGGCCCTGCTCACCGCCGACCGGCAGGCCGCCGAGACGGTCATCGAGCGGGACGCCGAGATCGACGACCTCTACCGGCACGTCGAGGAGCGGGTCTGCGACCTGCTCGCCCGACAGGCGCCGGTCGCCTCCGACCTCCGGGCGATGATCACCGCGCTGCACGTGGCCGCTGATCTGGAGCGGATGGGCGACCTCGCCGAGCACGTGGCGAAGACCGCGCTGCGCCGGCACCCCTCCCCCGCCGTCCCGGCCGAGCTGCGGACGGTCTTCACCGAGATGTCCGAGATCGCCGACCGGATGGCCGTGAAGATCGGTTCGGTGCTGGCGAAGCCCGACGCCGACCTCGCCGGCGAACTGGACCGCGACGACGACGCCATGGACGAGCTGCACAAGAACCTGTTCGCGGTGCTGCTCGGCGACGACTGGCCGTACGGGGTGGAGACGGCGATCGACGCCACCCTGCTGGGCCGCTTCTACGAGCGCTTCGCCGACCACGCGGTCAACGCCGGCGAGCACGTGATCTACCTGATCACCGGGGAGAGCGCGCCCAGCAGCAACTGACCGGCATGGAAGGGGCCCCTCGCCATCGCTGTCCGCGATGACGAGGGGCCCCTTCGCTGGTCGCTCAGCGACCCTGGTTGGCCACCGCGGCGGCGGCTGCCTTCGCAGCGGTCGGGTCGAGGTAGGTGCCGCCCAGGGTGAGCGGGCGCAGCTGCGGGTCGAGGTCGTAGCGCAACGGGATGCCCGTCGGGATGTTCAGCTTGGCGATCGCCTCGTCGGAGATCTGGTCGAGGTGCTTGACGAGGGCCCGCAGCGAGTTGCCGTGCGCGGCCACCAGCACCGTCCGGCCGGCCAGGATGTCCGGCACGATCGAGTCGTACCAGTAGGGCAGCATCCGGTCGACGACGTCCTTGAGGCACTCGGTGCGCGGCATCAGCTCGGTCGGCAGCAGCGCGTAGCGCGGGTCACCCACCTGCGACCACTCGTCGTTGTCGTCGATCGGCGGCGGTGGCGTGTCGTACGACCGGCGCCAGAGCATGAACTGCTCCTCGCCGTACTCGTCGAGGGTCTGCTTCTTGTTCTTGCCCTGCAGGGCGCCGTAGTGGCGCTCGTTGAGCCGCCACGACCGGCGCACGGCGATCCAGTGCCGGTCGGCGGCGTTGAGCGCCAGCTCGGCGGTGCGGATCGCACGGCGCATCACGCTGGTGTGCACGACGTCCGGCAGCAGGCTGTGCTCGCGCATCAACTCGCCGCCGCGCCGCGCCTCGCCCTCGCCCTTCTCGGTCAGGTCGACGTCCACCCAGCCGGTGAAGAGGTTCTTGGCATTCCAGTCGCTCTCACCGTGTCGCAGCAGGACCAGCGTCCCGACGGTGGGCCCTTCGCTCGCAGTCATGCGGATCATCCTGCCTCAACCGCCCGGCGGACACGCGGGCAGCCGTCGTGACGACCACCACGTGAAAAAGCTGATGACCAGCGAATCCGACCGCCACTAGGGTCGTAAGGCACGCCAGTCAGATCGGTCATTACTTGCAAGCGGGGGCGCCATATGCGGACGATGCGGAGTTGGTTCCGGGACACCACCGGCGGCTTACCGACCACTTTCTGGTACCTGTGGTCAGGGACCCTGATCAACCGACTCGGCTCGTTCGTCCTCGTCTTCCTCGCCATCTACCTGACCCAGGAACGTGGCTTCTCGGCCTCGCAGGCCGGCCTGGTGATCGGCCTCTGGGGCGTCGGCGGGGCGTTCGGCACGACCGCCGGCGGCACCCTCGCGGACCGGTGGGGTCGCCGGCCGACGCTGCTCACCGCTCACGTGGGCGCGGCGGCCATGATGCTCGGGCTCGGGCTGGCCCGGGATCTCTGGGCGGTGGCGCTGGGCGCGCTGCTGCTCGGCGCCTTCGCCGAGGCGGCCCGGCCCGCGTTCGGGGCGATGATGATCGACGTGGTGCCGGCGAAGGACCGGCTGCGCGCCTTCTCGCTCAACTACTGGGCGATCAACCTGGGCTTCGCCTGCGCCGCCGTCCTCGCCGGCCTCGCCGCACAGGCCGACTACCTGCTGCTGTTCGTGGTCGACGCGGCCACCATGCTGATCACCGCGCTGATCATCTTCAGCAAGGTGCCGGAGACCCGACAGGCCGGCCCCGCCACCGCCGGCACGGTAGCGACGGCTCCGCGCGGCGCCCTGCGCACGATCCTCAGCGACCGGGTCTACCTCGGCTTCGTGGCCCTCAACCTGTTCGCCGCGCTGGTGTTCCTCCAGCACATCTCGATGCTGCCGATCGCGATGGGCGACGACGGTCTGAGCCCCGCCACCTACGGCTCGGTGATCGCGCTCAACGGCATCCTCATCGTGGTCGGCCAACTCTTCGTGCCCCGACTGATCCGGGGTCGGAGCCGCTCGCACGTGCTCGCGCTCGCGTCCGTGGTGATGGGCGTGGGGTTCGGGCTGACTGCGTTCGCCAGCACCGCCTGGTTCTACGGGCTGACCGTGCTGATCTGGACGGTCGGCGAGATGCTGAACTCGCCGTCCAACTCCACACTGATCGCCGAACTGTCCCCGGCCGAGGTGCGCGGTCGCTACCAGGGCGTGTTCTCCCTCTCGTGGCAGATCGCCGGGGCCAGCGCGCCGATCCTCGGTGGCCTGGTGCGCGAGCACGCCGGCAACGACACCCTCTGGTACGGCTGCGCCGCGCTCGGCCTCCTGACCGCTGTGGCCCACCTCGTGTCCGGGCCGGCCCGGGAGCGGCGTGCGGCAGCGCTGCGCCGCTCCGGCGAGGCGCTGGCACCTGTCACCACCACCCGGGCGCCGCAGCCCGCCGAGGCGTAACGACTGGCGCGGCGGTGCCGGAGTTCCTACTGTTCGGTGGAAACAGTTAACAACCTGAACTGTCGGGAGGTCGGGTGCACGCCCTGCGGCGCTGGTGGCACGACACCGCAGGCGGGCTCCCCGCCACCTTCTGGTACCTCTGGGCCGGCCTGCTGATCAACCGGGCCGGCGCGTTCGCCATGCTGTTCCTCTCGCTGTACCTCACCGACGTACGCGGCGCGAGCGAAGGGCTGGCCGGCACCGTGGTCGGCGCGTACGGGGCCGGCGGGGCCGCCGGCGTACTGCTCGGCGGGGTGCTCGCCGACCGGTGGGGCCGCCGGGCGACACTGCTCGCCGCGCACCTGGCCACCGTCGGTCTGATGGTGGCGCTCGCCTTCACGCGGCCCCTGCTGCTGATCGCTGTGCTCTCCGCGCTGATCGGCGTGGTCCACTCGATGCCCAGCCCCGCGTTCGTGGCGGCGATCGTCGACGTGGTGCCCGCCGAGCGCCGCTCACGCGCGTTCAACCTTCAGTTCTGGGCGTTCAACCTGGGCATGGCGGTCGCCTCGCTGCTCGCCGGGGTCCTGGCCGAGGCGAGCTTCACGGCACTGTTCCTGGTCGACGCGGGCGCCACCCTGACCGCCGCCGCGGTGATCGGCTGGAAGGTGCCGGAAACCCTGCGGCTGGCCCGGCCGGCGGCCGACCTCCCGCCTGCCACCCGCCCGCCGAGGTCCGTCCGGGTAGCCCGCCGGCCAGGACTGCACACCGCACTCACCGACCGCACCTTCCTGGTCTTCGTCGGGCTCACCTTCGTGCTGGCCGTACTCACCATGCAGACGTCGACGATCATGCCGCTGGCCATGCGCGCGGACGGCCTGGGTCCATCGGCGTACGGGCTGGTGGTCGCGCTCGGCGGCGCGCTGATCGTGGTGGGGCAGCTGTTCGTGCCCCGGCTGATCGACAGGCACCGCAAGGACGTCGTACTGGCCGCCTCCACCGCGCTGCTCGCCCTCGGCTTCGGGGCGCTCGCCATCGCCGACGAACTGGCCATCTACCTCGGTGCCGCAGTGGTCTGGACGGTCGGCTCGATGCTCGCCGCCCCGCCCAACGCGCAGATCAACGCGGACCTGGCACCACCGCAGCTCCGGGCGCGCTACCAGTCGGTCTTCTACCTGACGTTCCCGGCCGCGGCGTTCGTCGCGCCCACCCTCGGCGGGGTGAGCCTCCAGCACCTCGGCGACCGGCACTGGCTGATCGTGGGCGGGCTGGGTCTGCTGGCCGCGCTCGGGCACCTGCTCGCCGGACCATCCCGGGAACGGCACGTCGCCGCGCTGCGCCGGGTCGCCAACCCGGAGCCGAAAACCCCGGCAGACCGCGTACCGACCGGATAACCCACGCAAAGCGCCCACCACGTCCCTGAGGTCGTGGTGGGCGCCCGCCGGTGGGGCCGGCGGCGGCGGGCAACACTCACCCCCGTAAGCATCGCCCGCTCACGCCGCCGGTCCTAACAGGTGGGCACCGTCCCCCAACGGTTAATCCACCCGTCCCCTCGCGCCTCGTCTGGTGCGCGGATCTGATCGATCCGCCGCTCCCCCGAACGTTTCCAAACGTGGCGCGGTGCAATAAAGCTAGTTCGCCCGGATTCTGGATTCAACCCAGAACGGCTGTCTCGCCCGTCACAACTGGTGAGTATCCGCTGCTCCGGCCTCGTCCGTTGGCAACAGCCGACTACCCGTCGGCCATTCCCGCAAACACGTCAACCGTCTTCCCGATCGGGTGACTCGGTCCGGAAGAAGTTGCTCTGCCGGCCGCTCCGCAACTGCTCCTGATAAATCAGGTTCAGTCGGCGCAGGTCAAACGTGTAAAACCACTCATCCCAGGTGATCTCACGGATCCGGCCGCTTTCCCGGTATCCGGGAATGTTGAAGGTCAACACACCCGCCCGGCCATCCCGCTCGGTGCCGGCGATGGTCGCCGGCTTCGCCCCGCGCTCCCGGGCCCAACGCTGGATCACCTCGTGGTTCGCCGTGATCAGACTCCGCCCCGGCCGCTCCGGTCGGTCCATGGGCGACGAGATCACCTGTGAACTGCGGACCGACCGACCGGTGCCCCGTCCGGTCCGGATGCCGCCGGCCGTCGTCCCGCCACCTGTCGACGGCGTCAGCGTGCGCTTGGCCGGCGCGCGCTTGGCCGCCGCCGTGCGCTTCGCGGTCGCGCTCTTGGCCGGAGCCGTGCGCTTCGCCGCCGTCGTGCGCTTGGCGGTCGCGCTCTTGGCCGCCGTCGCGCGCTTCGCCGCCGGGCGGGCCGGTGCCTTCTTCGCCGGCGCCTTCCGCGCGGGCGCCGTACGCGCGGTCGCCGTCTTACGGGCTGCCGTGGTCTTCCGCGCCGCCGTCGTCTTCTTCGCGGCGGTCGCCTTCTTCGCCGGCGCCCTCTTCACCGCCGCCGTCGACTTCCGCGTGGCGGCCGCCTTCGTCGCGGCAGCCCGCTTCGCGGGCGCGCTCTTGTTCGCCGGCGCTGCCTTCGCGCGGCTCGCTGCCGGCCTGGCCGCCGACTTCTTGGTGGCGGCGGCACGACCCGCCGACGCCCGACTGCCGGTGGCCCGGCCCGACGGGCCGGTGCTGCTCCGACCCGCGCCGGCCCGCATCGAGCGCACCAACTGTTTCACCAGGTCGGGCTTGCGCAGTGCGGAGATCCCGGAGACCCCGCGTTTGCGCAACTGCCCGCGGATGTCGTCCACCCGCATCCGGGAGATCTCCGACTCGGAGACTCCGGGTGTACCCGGCGTCTGGTTGCCGGCCTGTCGCTTCGTCCTGGTCGCAGTCGCGCCGCGACCTGAGCTGTTCCGCTGAGCCATGGGACGCTCCGCTCCTTGGCACTCCGTCATCGGCGCGCGGGGGTCCCTTGCCGCACCGCGCGGTGCGGCATACCCCTCAGGAGCACTCCGAACCACAGTCAACTCGCCATGGTGGTGCGGGACCCGGAATCGAGTGGCTGCGTCAGGCTGGATCGGGGCCGGAGCCGGAGCCGGAGGGCTCGAAGAGGTGGGCGAAGGCGGCCAGGTTGGCTGTCGACTCGCCCCGCTTGACCCGCCACTCGTACTCGCGCCGGATCGAACTGCCGAACCCGATCTCCAGCATCGTGTCGAACGACTCGTCGGCGTACGTGAGCACGGCGCCGAAGAGTCGGTCCAACTCGTCGGCGTCCACGCCGGCCGGGTTGACCCGACCGGTCAGGTACACGTCACCGACCGCGTCGGTGGAGAAGGAGACGCCGTACATCCGGGCGTTGCGCTGCAACAGCCAGGCCCACAGCTCCTCGCGGCGCTCGTCCGGTTGGCGCATCACGAACGCCTCGACCCGCAGCGCGTGCTCGCCGATGATCAGGTTGCAGATCGTCTTGAGCTTGTGGGTGCCCGGCAGCGTCACCGCGTACGAGCCGGGGCCGGTCGCCTCCCAGGCCAGGTCCCGCTCGGCGCAGACCGACTCGATCAGGGTCGCAAGATCGCTCTTCGGGCTCACCGGACCCACTCTACGACCGACCCGGCCCGCGCACCGGGTGGCGACCTACGCCCGGGGTCACCAGGAGCAGGAGAGCGCCGGATCGCATGCCAGGTCGGCCGCGAGCCGGGCACGGTGCGCGGCGATCGCCTCGCCGTAGACCCCGAGCAGACCGGCGACCGTACGGTCCCAGGAGAAGTGCCGTGCGTGCTGCTCGGCACCTCGGGCGAGCACCGACCGGAGTGCCCGGTTCGGCAGCAGGTTGCCCAGCGCACGGGCCCAGTCGACCGGGTCGTGCCCGTCGATGAGTACGCCGCTGACCTGATCCCGGACGGCGGTGACCAGCCCTCCGACGGCGGCGGCCAGCACCGGCGTACCGCACGCCTGCGCCTCCAGGGCGACCAGCCCGAACGATTCGTTGTGCGACGGCACCGCGACCAGATCCGCCGCCCGGTACAGGGCCGGGAGGTCGTCCCCGGTGAGCGGTGGCAGGAACCGCACCCCGTCGGTGACCCCGAGCTTGGCGGCCAACTCGATCAGGGCGGTCGGCCGGTCCAGCCCACTGCCGCTGGGCCCACCGCAGATCACCACTGTCACCTGGTCAGACAGCGCCGGGTCGCGCTCCCGCAACGCGGCGATCGCGCGGATCAGCACGTCGGGGGCCTTGAGCGGCTGGATCCGACCGACGAAGGCAACCACGTACCCGTCGACTGGAAGCCCCAGCCGGCGACGGGCCTGGCGGGCGGCCGCGGACCTGTCGCCCGGCGCGGGTCGGAACCGGGCCAGGTCGACGCCCGGCTGCACGACGGACACCCGGGTCGGGTCGGCGTCGTAGCGGTCGAGCAGGTCACTGGCCTCGAACCGGGTGTTGGCGACCAGCCGGTCCGCCTCGGCGACGACCTGCTCCTCGCCGATGACCCGGGCCTTGGGCTCCGGCCGGTCACCGGCCGCGAGCTGGGCATTCTTGACCTTGGCAAGGGTGTGCGCGGTGTGCACCAGCGGCACCCCCCAGCGCTCCTTGGCCAACCAGCCGACCTGCCCGGAGAGCCAGTAGTGGGAGTGGATCAGGTCGTAGTGGCCGGGCGGACGGGACGCCTCCGCACGCAGCACCCCCGCCGTGAAGGCGCAGAGCTGACCTGGCAACTCTTCCTTGGTGAGACCCTCCAGGGGCCCGGAGGTGATGTGTCGGACCTGCACGCCGGGCGCCATCTCGACCACCGGGGGGAGGTCACCGGAGGTGGCCCGGGTGAAGATCTCCACCTCCACGTTGGCCTCGGCGAGACGCCTGGCGACTTCGAGGATGTAGACGTTCATTCCGCCGGCATCGCCCGTGCCGGGCTGGTGCAGGGGTGAGGTGTGCACCGACAGGGTGGCGATGCGGCGCGGTCGGGGCCACGGTTGGGCACCTCGCTGACGCCCGACACCGGTGTGCATTTCCGCCACATCCGCTCCTTCGTCACGGTTGATGCCGTCTCGCACGACCGGCGCTTCTCGGTCAACCTGTACGCCGGATGTCATCTTCCCCATCGGGCTTCGGAAATTCCCCGGCGCGGCCCCTCGGGGTGACGGACCTCATCACCGAACACCGCCAATGGCTGCCGTACGCCCGGTCGGGGCGGGTCATACGCCCGGGGTGACAATGTCGGGATGACCTCAGTCGCCATCGTCACCGGAGCGTCCAGCGGGATCGGCGCGGCCACCGCCCGCCGGCTCGCCGCCGAGGGCTTCCACGTGCTCGCCGCCGCCCGCCGCGCCGAACGGCTCACCGACCTGGTCGCCGAGATCGCCGCCGCCGGCGGGCAGGCCACCGCGGTCACCTGCGACATCACCTCGGACGAGTCGGTGGCCGGGCTGGCCGACGCCGCCGCCCAGGCACCCGGACCGGTCACCCTCCTGGTCAACAACGCCGGCGGCGCGCGAGGGCTGGACCCGGTGGAGTCCGGTTCGATCGCCGACTGGCAGTGGATGTACGACGTGAACGTACTCGGCACCCTACGGGTCACCCAGGCGCTGCTGCCGGCGCTGGAGGCCTCCGGTTCCGGCACCATCGTGGTGGTCTCCTCCACCGCCGGCCTGACCGTCTACGAGGGCGGGGGCGGCTACACCGCCGCGAAGCACGCGCAGACCGCCATCGCCGGCACGCTCCGCCTGGAGCTGTGCGGCCGGCCGCTGCGGGTCATCGAGATCGACCCGGGCATGGTGAAGACCGACGAGTTCGGGCTGGTCCGCTTCGAGGGCGACGCGGAACGGGCGGCCGCCGTCTACGCCGGGGTGCCGGGGCCACTGGTCGCCGAGGACGTCGCCGACTGCATCGCCTGGTGCGCCACCCGCCCCGAGCACGTCAACATCGACCGGTTGGTGGTCCGGCCACGGGCACAGGCGGCCCAGCACAAGGTGCACCGGGTCTCCTAAGACCGTCGGGAATGGTGACATGAGCCCTGCTGCGCGGCGCCGGCCGGTCGGCGTGGTCACGCGCGGCACGACCAACCCGAACCGGCTCCGTCGGGTGGACAACTGGATCGTCGCCACCTGCGCCGACCGGCTGTTGGCGGCGGACGACCCCCTGGTGGTCGACCTCGGCTACGGCGCCACCCCGGTGACCGCTGTGGAGTTGCGCGCTCGGCTGGCGGCCGGGGTACGTCCGGACGTACGGCTGGTCGGGTTGGAGATCGACGCGGCCCGGGTGGCGGCTGCGGCATCGGCCGCCGACCCACCCGGGCTGACCTTCGCCCGAGGTGGGTTCGAGTTGGCCGGGCTCCGGCCGGTGCTGGTCCGCGCGTTCAACGTGCTGCGACAGTACGACGAGAGCGAGGTGGCCGAAGCCTGGCAGACGATGACCGCCGCGCTCGCCCCCGGTGGAGTGCTCGTCGAGGGCACGTGTGACGAGTTGGGGCGGCTCGCCAGCTGGCTGCTGATCGACGCCGACGGCCCCCGGACGCTGACCCTGGCCGCGAAGCTCACCACGCTGGGCAGCCCCGCTGAGCTGGCCGAGCGGCTACCCAAGGCGCTCATCCACCGCAACGTTCCGGGTGAGCCGGTGCACGCGCTGATCCACGCCCTGGACGACGCCTGGCAGGCCGCGGCCCCGTACGCCACCTTCGGCCCCCGCCAACGCTGGCTGCGAGCGGTGAGCCGCCTGCGCGAGACGGGCTGGCCCATCCTCAACAACCCCACCCGCTGGCGCCAGGGCGAACTAACCCTCCCCTGGCCGCTCCCCTGAACCCACCCCACCCTCACCCCGCCCACCCCGCGCGTCGATCTTGCACTTCCTGTCGACGATTCGCCCTTTTTGTGGCCGTTATGTCCCCGCAGAAACTGCAAGATCGCGGGGGCCGGCCCGGGCGGTTAGAGGGTGCAGTTGATGAGGACTGGTTCGGGGTGGAGGGTTACGCCGAAGCGGGCGTGGACCTGGTCGCGGATGGTGCGGGCCAGGGTCAGCAGGTCATCGGTGTGGGCGGTGCCGCTGCGGTTGGTCAGGGCCAGGGTGTGCTTGCTGGAGATGGCCACCCCACCCTCGCCGGGGTGGCCCTTGGCGAATCCGGCCTTGTCGATCAGCCAGGCGGCGCTGACCTTGACCAGGCCGTCCGCCCCGGGCCACGCGGGCGGGTCGCCCAGGTCCGCAGAGCGTTCCAGGAGCTGTTCGTACGTCGCTCTGTCGAGCACCGGATTGGTGAAGAAGGAGCCGACCGAGCGAGTGTCCGGGTCGTTGGCGTCGAGCACCATCCCCTTGCCCGCACGCAGCCGCAGCACCGCCGCTCGGGCGTCCGCCAGCGGCACCTGGTCGCCCACCTCGACATTGAGGGCCCGGGCCAGCTCCGCATAGCGCACCGGCCCGGAGAGCGGGGACCTGGTGAGCCGGAAGTCGACCGAGAGCACCACCCAGCGGTCCACGTACTTGAAGATGCTGCCCCGGTAGGTGAAGCCGCAGTCGGCGGCGGGGATGACCTGGCGGGTGCCCTCGACCCGGTCGTACACCTCGACGCCGGTGATCGTCTCGGCGACCTCCTGGCCGTACGCGCCGACGTTCTGGATCGGGGTGGCACCGGTCGAGCCGGGGATGCCGGACAGGCACTCCAGCCCGGACCAGCCGTTGGCGACGGTGGCGGCGACCAGGTCGTCCCACGGTTCGCCGGCGTCGACCCGTACGGTGACCGAGGAGGCGTCCTCGGCGATGACCCGCATCCCATGGGAGCGCACCAGGACGATGGTGCCGGGGAAGCCGGCGTCGCCGATCACCACGTTGCTGCCCCCGGCCAGGATCAGGACCGGCTCCGCTGCGGTCCGGACCGCCCGGACGATCTCGTCGGCACTGCCGGCGGCCACGATCCGCTCGGCCGGCCCACCCATCCGTAGGGTGGTGTGGTCGGCGAGTGGACCGGGGGTGGCACGATCGGCGTCGGTTGTCGGCTGGGCGGAGGCGTCTGACACGCCTTTCACCTTAGGCTGACAAGTAGCCGTGGCACCCACTGGTCGCCCGGCACCCCCGGGAGGATGGCGATGAGCAGACTGCAGGGCAGCAAGGATTTCTGGATCGGGGCGCTCCGGACGGAGGGTCCGGCTTTCGCGGCAGCGGTGAGCGAGGCGCCGCCGGAGGCACCGGTGCTGTCCTGTCCGGGCTGGACGGTCAACGACCTCACACTGCACATGGCCGGCATCTACCACTGGGTTTCGTCGTTCGCCGGTTCCGGCCAGACCAGCCAACCGCCCCGGCGGGAGAAGATCGAGGCCGACCCGGGCGTGAACGCGCTCCAGCTGTGGCAGCAGGGGTACGACCGGGTGATGGCCCTGTTCGATGGGCTCGACCCGGAGGCCCCGGCGTGGAACTGGGCCCCACAGCCGAAGAGGGCCGGTTTCTGGCCGCGTCGGATGGCGCACGAGACGGCTGTGCACCGCTGGGACGCCCAGCTCGCCATCGGGGCCGGTGACCCGGTGGAGGCGAAGCTCGCGGCCGACGGGGTGAGCGAGGTGCTGGACACCTGGCTGCCCGCGGGCCGGCGGCAGGTGCCGGGTGACTGGCACGGGGTGGTGCAGCTCTGTGCGACCGATGCGGCCCAGGAGTGGTATCTGCGGCTGCGCGGTGAGGGGGTGGCGCTGCTCGACACCGCGACCATCTTCGACCACGACGATCACCACGCCCGCGCTCAGGTCAGTGGCACCGCGAGCGACCTGCTGTTGGCGCTGTGGGGGCGGGTGAGTTTCGAGACGTTGGACGTCGTCGGCGACAGCACCCTGTTGGACGGTCTGCGCACCGGCTGACCGCCCACCACGAACGAGGGCGTCACCCCATCCGGGGTGGCGCCCTCGTTCGCGTCGGGGGACGAGACGGCGTTGGGGCACGAGACGGCGTCGGGGCACGAGACGGCGTCGGGGCACGAGACCGCAACGGTGAGAGAGCGCTCTCTTGACAGCGGGTTGGCGACCCACCACCCTGTCGTGAGAGCGCTCTCTTAGCCATCTGCCATCACCCGCCCGCCTTGAGAGAGGTCGATAACCAATGGCTGTCTTCCCGCGCCGCCGCCACGCCGCGGTGGCCCTCGCCGCCGCCGCCGCCCTGCTCGTCACCGCTGGCTGCGGCGGCGGCAACGAGCCGGGCGACGGAAAGATCACCCTGACCGTCGACGTCTTCGGCCAGTTCGGCTACGAGCAGCTCTACCAGGACTACATGGCCGCGAACCCCGACGTGAAGATCGTCGAGCGCGGCACCGGCACCAACCTCGACGAGTACTCGCCGAAGCTGACCCAGTGGCTCGCCGCCGGCCGAGGCGCCGGCGACGTGGTGGCCATCGAGGAGGGGCTGCTGGTCGAGTACAAGGCCAATCCGGCGAACTTCGTCAACCTGCTGGACCACGGCGCCGCCGACCTCAAGGGCAACTTCCTGGAGTGGAAGTGGAACGCCGGCCTGACCGCCGACGGCAAGCAGCTCATCGGCCTCGGGACCGACGTCGGCGGCATCGCCATCTGCTACCGCAAGGACCTCTTCGAGAAGGCCGGCCTGCCCACCGAGCGGGACGCCGTCTCCAAGCTCTGGCCCACCTGGCCGGACTACATCACCACCGGCGAGCGGTTCACCGCTGCGAAGACCGGCGCGTCCTTCCTCGACGGGGCGACCAACACCTTCAACACCATCCTGTTGCAGACCGCTGGGAACACGACCGGCTACAGCTACTACGACACCAGCGGCAACCTGGTCGTCGACAGCAACCCATCGGTACGGCAGGCGTGGGACACCACAATGGACATCATCGACTCGGGCCTGTCCGGAAAGTACGGCTCCTGGTCGGAGGAGTGGGTCTCCGCCTTCAAGCAGTCGAAGTTCGCCACCATCGCCTGCCCCGCCTGGATGACAGGCGTCATCGAGGCCAACGCCGGCACGGCCGCCCAGGGCAAGTGGGACATCGCCCGGGTACCCGGCAACGGCGGCAACTGGGGTGGATCGCACCTCGCCGTGCCCAAGCAGAGCAAGCACCAGGCCGAGGCGATCGAGCTGGCCAAGTTCCTGACCAGCGCCAAGGGGCAGATCGGGGCGTTCAAGGCCAAGGGGCCGCTGCCCTCCTCGCCGCAGGCGCTCGACGACCCGGCGATCACCGGCGCGACCAACGCGTACTTCTCGGGGGCACCGGTCGGCGCCATCTTCGGCACCGGCGCGAAGAGCTTGAAGCCGGTCTACATGGGCCCGAAGAACCAGGCCGTACGGACCGAGGTGGAGAACGCCGTACGGACCGTGGAGCTGGGCCAGCGCAGCCCCGCGCAGGGCTGGACCGACGCGGTGTCCAACGCGAAGAAGGCCGCCGCCAAGTAGCCCAACCAGCGTGCGGGCGGGCTCCGAGGACCGGAGTCCCGCCCGCACGGCGGAAAGGAGTCCCCGGGCATGACCGTCCAGCTCGACGCCCGCCCGCCGGTCGTACCGGCACCCCAGCGCTCGTCAGGTCGGCTCAGCCGGCTCGACACCCAACTCTCGCCGTACCTCTACATCGCCCCGTTCTTCCTGCTCTTCGCGGTCTTCGGGGTCTACCCACTGGCGTACACCTTCTGGGTGTCGCTGCACGACTGGGACCTGCTCGGCGCCGACCATCCCTTCGTGGGGGCGGAGAACTACACCCGGCTGCTGGCCGACGCCGACTTCTGGCACGCGCTTGTCAACACGCTGGGGATCTTCGTCATCTCGACAGTGCCGCAGTTGCTCGCCGCGCTCTGGATGGCCAACCTGCTCAACCGTGGCCTGCGCGCCCGCACCGGTTGGCGGATGGCGGTGCTCGTCCCCAACGTCACGTCCACCGCAGCGGTGGCGATCGTGTTCGGGGTGATCTTCGGCCGCGAGTTCGGCATGATCAACTGGCTGCTCGACCTGGTCGGGTTGGACGCGATCGGCTGGAAGTCCAACCGGTTCGCCTCCTGGGTGGCGATCTCCGCCATGGTCGACTGGCGGTGGACCGGCTACAACGCGCTGATCCTGCTGGCCGCGATGCAGGCCATCCCCCGTGACCTGTACGAGGCGGCGGCGATCGACGGCGCCAACCGGGTCCGACAGTTCTGGTCGGTCACCGTGCCGCTGCTCAAACCGACGATCATCTTCTGCGCCATCATCGCCACCATCGGCGGACTGCAGCTCTTCACGGAGCCCCGGCTGTTCCACTCCGGCACCAACCCGATCCGGGGCGGCCCGATGCGCGAGTCGCAGACGCTGACCATGTACATGTTCGAGAACGCCTTCGCGCCGCACTACAACTTCGGGTACGGCTCGGCGGTGGCCTGGCTGCTCTTCGCACTCATCGCGATCGTCGCGGCGGTCAACGTGCTGCTCCTGCGCCGCCTCGGCGGCGACCGCCGGCAGAAGGGAGCGGCGCGATGAGCCGGCTCTGGCGGGCCAGCCCGCTCACCTACCTCGCCCTGGTCGTCGCCGCCGGCCTGTCGGTCTTTCCGATCTGGTGGATGTTCGTGGTGGCCAGCCGATCCAGCGACGCGATGGGGCAACTACCGCCACCGGTGACGCCGGGCGGCAACCTGGGCGCCAACATCGCCCGACTGTTCGACAACACCGACGCGTACTTCCTCACCGGCCTGATCAACTCGGCGATCGTGGCCACCACTGTCACAGTGTCCGTGGTGTTCTTCTCCAGCCTGGCCGGCTTCGCCTTCGCCAAGCTGCGGTTCCGCGGCCGCAACGCCATGCTGCTCGTCATCATCGCCACCATGATGGTGCCGACCCAACTCGGCGTGATCCCGCTGTATCTCCTGATGACCCGACTGCAGTGGAACGACCGGCTGCCCGCGGTCATCGTGCCGGCCCTGGTCACCGGGTTCGGGGTGTTCATGATGCGGCAGTACGCCGGCCAGGCGGTCAGTGACGAGCTGATCGAGGCCGCCCGGATCGACGGCTGTGGCACCGCCCGGATCTGGTGGCACGTCGTGCTGCCCGCCCTGCGTCCCGCCGCCGCCGTCCTCGGTCTACTCACCTTCATGACCACCTGGAACGACTTCCTCTGGCCGTACGCTGTATTGAACGATCCGGCGAATCCGACAGTGCAACTGTCCCTTCGAGCATTGTCGGACGGGTATTACCAGGACATGTCGCAGGTGTTCACCGGAACTGCCATCGCGACGCTGCCCCTGCTACTGGTCTTCGTGTTGTTCGGCCGGCAGATCATCGGCGGAATCATGGAAGGTGCGGTCAAGGCGTGAACGAGATCCGTTTTCCCGAGCATTTCCTCTGGGGGGCGGCCACCGCCGCGTACCAGATCGAGGGTGCGGCCCGCGACGACGGTCGCGGTCCGTCCATCTGGGACACCTTCAGCCGTACGCCGGGCAAGGTGTACCAGGGCCACACCGGCGACGTCGCCTGCGACCACTACCACCGGTACGCCGACGACGTGGCACTGATGGCCGAGCTGGGCCTTCGGGCGTACCGGTTCTCGGTCGCCTGGCCACGGATCCAGCCCGACGGCACCGGCCCCGCCAACCCGCGTGGGCTGGACTTCTACGACCGGCTCACGGATGCGCTGCTGGATCGGGGAATCGACCCGATCGTCACCCTCTACCACTGGGACCTGCCGCAGGCCCTCGGTGACCGGGGTGGCTGGACCAACCGGGACACCGCCGAACACTTCGCCACCTACGCCACCGCCGTGTACGCGCGCCTCGGCGACCGGATCGACGTGTGGACCACACTCAACGAGCCGTGGTGCTCGGCCTACCTCGGTTACGCCAACGGCCTGCACGCTCCGGGCGAGCAGGACGGGGCGGCGGCCTTCACCGCCGTACACCATCTGCTGTTGGGGCACGGCCTGGCGGCGCGGGCGCTGCGGGCCGCCGGCGCGCGCAGCGTGGGCGTCACCGTCAACCCGGCCGACGTACGCCCGGCCGACCCGCAGAGCGCGGCCGACGCCGCCGCGGTGCGCCTGGTCGACGGCCTGCACAACCGGATCTTCCTCGATCCGCTGCTGGCCGGCGGCTACCCGGACGACGTCCGCGAGCACGTGGCCCGGATCGTCGAGCCGACGTTCATCCGCGACGGCGACGAGAAGCTCATCGCCGCCCCGATCGACCTGCTCGGCATCAACTACTACGCCCCGAGTTACGTGGCCGGGCGGCCCGACGGCGCCGGCAACGGCGCGTACCCGGGCACCGAGGGCGCCGTGCACTTCCTCCCGCCGGCCGGGCCGCTCACCGACATGGGATGGATGATCGAGCCGGCCGGGCTCACCCGGCTGCTGGAGCGGATCGCCGCCGACTACCCAGGTGTGCCGCTGCTAATCACCGAGAACGGTGCCGCATTCCCCGACAAACCCGGCGCCGACTCGCCCGACGGTCCGGCGCAGGTGATCGACGCCGATCGCATCGCCTACCTCGACGGGCACCTCCGTGCGGCGCACGAAGCGATCTCCCGGGGCGTGGACCTGCGCGGTTATCTCGTATGGTCATTCCTGGACAACTTCGAGTGGGCGGAGGGTTACCGCAAGCGGTTCGGGATCGTGCACGTCGACTACCTGACCCAGCGGCGCACACCGAAGGCCAGCGCCCGGTGGTACCAGGAGGTGATCTCCCGGAACGGGCTGTGACGAGCGGGGGGAAGGCGCGATGACGACGGCGCAGCGGCCGACGCTCGAAGCGGTGGCAGCGCGGGCCGGGGTGTCCCGCGCCACCGTGTCCCGGGTGGTCAACGGCTCCACCACCGTCGCCGAACCGATCCGCGAGGCGGTCACCCGGGCGGTCGCCGAGTTGGGGTACGTCCCCAACCTCGCCGCCCGCAGCCTGGTCACCCAGCGCACCGATTCGATCGCCCTGGTCATGCCGGAGGCGGCCACCCGGGTCTTCTCCGACGACCAGGTCTTCCCCGGCATCATCCGGGGCGTCAGCCAGGAGTTGGAGGCGGCCGACAAGCAACTGGTGCTGATGCTCGCCGGCTCGCCGGCCGGGCACCATCGGGTCGAGCGGTACACCACCGGCCGGCACGTGGACGGTGTGCTCTTCGCGTCCCTGCACGGCGCCGACCCGCTGCCCGGCACACTGGCCCGACTCGGCATCCCGGTGGTGGTCAGCGGTCGGCCGCTCGGCGACGTGCCCGTCCCGTACGTCGACGTCGACCACGTGGGCGGAGTGACGGCGGCCGTCCGGCACATGATCGA
Source organism: Micromonospora ureilytica (assembly GCF_015751765.1). Lineage (NCBI taxonomy): Bacteria > Bacillati > Actinomycetota > Actinomycetes > Micromonosporales > Micromonosporaceae > Micromonospora > Micromonospora ureilytica. The sequence goes on along the minus strand of NZ_JADOTX010000001.1, from coordinate 6,101,353 downwards.
CAACGGTCGCCGACGGATCGCGACAATCGCCGGGCCACAGGACATGGTCGCCGGAATCGAACGGCTCAGCGGCTACCGCAACACGGTCACCGATGCGGGCCTGCCCGAGCTGATCGCCATCGGTGACTTCACCCGGGAATCCGGGTCGGCGGCGATGCGCCGCCTGCTCACCGAGCATCCCGACCTCGACGGCGTCTTCGCCGCCTCCGACCTCATGGCGCACGCCGCCCTGCGGACGCTGCGCGAGGCCGGTCGGCGGGTGCCCGACGACGTGGCGGTGGTCGGCTTCGACGACATCGAGACCGCCGCCTACACCGAGCCGCCGCTGACCACGGTCCGGCAGCCGATCGTGGAACTCGGCCGCCGGATGACCCGACAACTGCTCCGGCTGGCCGCCGGGGAAACCATCGAGCAGTCGATCATGCTCCCCACCGAACTGATCCGCCGCGCCTCCGCCTGACCCGCGCCGCCGCGCGCCGCGCCGCGCCGCGCCGCAAGATCCGCACAACTGCAGGGAAATAGTGCCCTCGGAGCGCCGGGAGGCCACTATTTCCCTGAAGTTGCTGCCTGCTGGTCGGTCGCAGGCTGGGGAGCACGTGGTTAATGCGTCGCTCGGGCGGGCGATCTTGGTTAGCCTCGCCGACATGCCGAATCCTGTCGCGCTGCTGCACGTGCTCAGCTGTTGCCACCAGCGCGTCGAGGTCGAGGCCGTACGGATGGGGGTCTGACATGCGCATTCGTAAGGCGCAGCCGGACGACGCTCCGGGCGTGGTGGCACTGCGGACGATCGTCTACCCGTACCTGGTACGCGGGGTCGAGTCGACCCGGAAGATGATCGCCGAGCCCCCACCCGAGGAGGGCTGGACCGCCTTCGTGGCCGAGGTCGACCGCCAGGTGGTCGGCTGGGTGTCGGCGCAACGCTCGGGCTGGACCTCAACGCCGAACTTCGGGGAGGTCTCGATGCTGCACGTGCACCCGGAACACCGGAGGTGCGGCGTCGGCACGGCGCTGCTGACCACCGCCACCGACCACCTCCGCCAACTGGGAGTCCGCCGGATCCGTGCCATGGCCCAGACGGACGGGCTGCCGTTCGCCCGCCGACACGGCTACGAGCCCAGCCGCGAGGTGCGCTACTCGGCGCTCGACCTCGACCCGGCGCCCGCGCTACCCGAGCTCCCCCAGGGCGTACGGCTGCTGCCGATCTCCGACCTGGACCCGCACCTGCTGTACGCCGCGGACGTGGCCTCGGCAGCCGACGAGCCGAGCGACGTGCCAGTCGACTCGATCAGCTACGAGAGCTGGCAGTACGACGTCTGGGACAACCTCGGCTTGGACAAGTCTGCCAGCACTGCCGCCCAACTCGATGGTGAGGTCGCCGCCTTCAGCCTGGTGAAGCGAGACGGGGACCGGATGTGGTCGGACTTCACCGACACCATCCCGGCCTACCGGGGGCGGGGCCTCGCCCGACTCACCAAGACCGCAGCGCTGCACCGGGCCGCCGCGAACGGCGTGCGCGTCGCGTACACGTCGAACGACGAGGCGAACGCGCCGATGCTGGCGATCAACGCCCGGCTGGGCTACCGACCGGTGGCATCCCAGTGGACCTGCCTGGCCGACGTGACCTGACCGGCCATCCCCGACGGGACAGCGACAGCGCGAGGCCGGGAGTAGCCTCGCCGAGCGCACTCACGACAGCGGGGGAAGTCATGATTCAGCGTCGGGCCGTCCTGCGTCTGCCGTTTCTGGTCGGAGCCGCTGGGGCGTTGCCCCTGATCGAGCAGGCACCGGCCTACGCGGCCACCGCACGCCCGTGCCTGCTCGTCGCGACCGCCGACTTCGCGGCCCTGCGCGCAAGGGCTGCCACCGAACCATGGCTGAGCTGGAGGGCCGACGCCATCGGACGCGCCGGTTCGATGAGATTCGACGGCGGCCTGCCGGACGGGGATCGTGCGAAACGGATCGCGCACATCGCGGGATACTGCTCGCTCGCGTACGTCCTGGAGCTTGAGGATGCGCCCCAGAACGCCGCCGCCCACGCCACGAAGATCCTTGACATGATCGACCACCTGCAGGACGAGATCGACAGCAAGCCAGTTGACCGCACCAACTGGTCCCTCACCGTCCCTCCGAGCAATGCTCTGTTCCACCTCGTCCTCGGCCTGGACGTCATCCACTCGTCGTTGACACCAGCTCAACAGGTGCGCGCCGAGGGGCAGCTGGGCGAGATCGCCGCGAATTTCGCAAACTACGCCGCCTTCCCGTCCTGGACGGCGGCACCGGTTGGCGCCCACGGCACGTGGCTCGCGTACCGGGTGTCCGGAGGCAACACCTCGGACCAGGCGGCGCTCGGTGTGGCCATCCAGAAGTTGCGGAGTGTCCTGACCGAGCAGAGCGTTCCCAGCGGGGCCGGGCTCGGTGGGGCGACCTACGTCGGCAATCGCCTCGGCTCGTCGGGCGACCGCGACTCGAAGTCGTACTTCGTCGACGTGCTGAGCCGTGAGCCTGGGCTTTACCAGAATGTGCCCGGCTACATCAACTTCTACCAGGATCCGGCGCACCGACTGCGGATGGAGTACTACGCGGGCTACCTGACCACACCGGTCACCCGCCGTGTGCCCCGCCGTCGCCTGTCCGCCGACGCCGACATCACCGTCCGCGGCGGGCAACACGCCACAGTGGTCGACGGCGTCTCGGGGACGCTTGTCGTCAAGGTGGACACTCCCGACTTCACTCGGGAGAGCTACGTCCGGTTCAACCTCAACGGCATCACCGCTGCCGAGGTGCACCAGGTTCGGCTGCGGCTGCACGTGAAGGATGTCGGCTCGGCCGGGTGCACCGTCGAGATCGTGCGGGCGAGGGGCACCTGGGAGGACCTCAGCCCGGAGATGGCCGAGAAGACCAGCTGGGACGACAGGCCGCAGAGTGCCCGATCGCTCGGCACCTGGCCGGACCTGCAGGTCGGCGCGGTTCGGGAGCTGAACGTCACCGACGCGGTGAAGGAGGCCCTGACCGAGGGCGCCCGCACGTTCGCGATAGGTCTGCGCTCGACCCTGGCCGGCGCGGAGCGATCAGTGCAGTTCCACTCGCGGCAGGCCGAGAACGACTTCTCCGACCTGGTACCGAAGTTGATCATCAACACCACGAGCGACGAATACGATCGAGACGAATACACCTTCGGCGACAGCGCCACCACGGATGGTGCGGTTTCCCGGTCTGCCCGCTCCTACAGCGCCGGCAAGTTCGAGACCACCGCAGAGACAGGAGCCGCATGGAGCCTGAATCGGGTGACCACCAAGCCGCTGCCACTCCTCACCACCTACGCGCTGACCGAGCAGGTGCCCAGGCCAGGCGCCGCGGTGCCGAGCCGGATCTTCCAGGGCGCCGGTGCCTGGTTCCTACAGAACAGTCACGACCATCGGGCTCTTGCCGGAGCTTTGTGGAACGCCAGCAAGGCCGGTGACGGCCACCAGCACCGCGATACCAATTCGCTGCACCTGACCGCGTACGGCGAACATGCCCTTCGCAACTCGGGATACGTCGGCGCCGGCAAGGCGGTCGCTGGTTTCAGCCACGTGATGATCCGCGACTTGGCGGTGCTGAGCAACACCGCACTGATCGGCTATCCGGACTTCCCGGACGACTTCGCACCCCCCACGGTCAACAACCACCAGCAGTCGTTCGGCAGCGGAATCGTCGAGGATCTGCTCTGGGGCGGGGTCGACTATGCCAATGGGGACTCCGGCACGGCCCTGGCGAACGGCAGGCACCGTCGCAGTCTCGTCTTCCTCCACCCCAACAGCGACACCCAGGGGTACTGGGTGATCTTCGACGAGCTGGTACCGACGACTGCCGGCACACCGGTGTGCGTGGCCTGGCACCCCAACTCCAGGTCGGACCCGGCGACCGGTCCGGCGCTGAAGGACTACACCTTCGACCTCGACGTCGAGCCCCGTACCACCTCGCACGTCAAGCTGAACGTCTTCCTCGGCACACCCCCACAGAGCGCCTCCCTGAGGTACGGCCCGCTGGCCGACTGGGCCGACAGCCATCAGGGCAGGTACCTCCTCGTGCACTACCCGGCGCCGACCGGCACGCAGAAGAACGTCGTCACCGTGCTGTTTCCGTTCGACGACAGCCACGACAAGGCGATTCTGAACCGTGTCACGGGCACCGGGTATTCCGGCGCGACCATCACGCACGCACGTGGCTACACCGATTGCGCGTTGGAATCGAGCGGCGCCGTCATGGTCACCCTCAAGAATGTGACCTGGCAGGGCTGGGCAGCCTGGTACAGGACCAGCAACGGGGACGACCCGACCCAGGTCGAGGTCCCGCAGTACCTCGTACGCAAGGGATCGTCGCTGCGGTGGCGCGACTACGGCTTCACGACCACGTCGTACCTGAGTATCTCGGCGAGGGGCAAGGGCGGCCGTGTGGTCAACCCGACCGGGTCTCCCATCTCCGTCACGCTCTATCACCCAGGGCTCACGATGGTCCGCCTCGGCGGCGTTCCCGCCCCTCAGGTCGCCGCGGGCATCGGCTGGCGGACCGTCACGGTGAAATCCGGCAGCCACGTGTTCGAGTTGGTCACGGCCTGACGGTGCGGGCCGTGCCGCCTGGCCGAGGGGTGGCCAAGACGGCGGCGCTGCACCGGGCAGCCGCGAACGGCGTGCGCGTCGCGTACACGTCGAACGACGAGGCCAACGCCCGACTGGGCTACCGGCCCGTGACGTCCCAGTGGTCCTGCCCGGCCGAACTGACCTGACCTGACCTGACCTGACGTCACTCTCGAGGCGACGGTGGACTCCGCCCTCAATCGGGATCGGCCCGGCGCGATCGGCGGGCCAGGGACAGCCACCCGAGGAAGCGGGTGTGCAGCACGGCGGGATCCGGGCGGCCGCCCAGGGCGTACATGTCGTCGACGGCTTCTTGCATCGACGAGGCCAGGTAGAACGCCAGAGCGATCGAGTGACCGTAGAACTCGACGATGAGGTCGAGTTGAGCCGGACCGCAGGGCCAAGGCGCAGCGCAGTTGCGACACAGCCACGCGGGGCGCATCGGCAGGTGCGGCCGAGGGCGGGTAGTCATCCGACCCGCACCGGTCCACGGCGTACCTGCCGGCGGGCCGTCGGCCGGGCGGCTGGCAGCGGAGGGTCCTGCCAGATCAGCCCCGCCTTCTGCACGAAGAGCGTCCGCCGTACGACCGCCTCGCCCTTCGGGCCCAGCTCGTAGCCCTCAATCCAGAGCCAGCCGTCATACGTCACCCAGTCGGGAAGCCGGATCACGCGGACGAAGATCGGCCGGAGGAACTGCACACTCGCCGCGCGGGTCAGGTGCAACACGTCGCCCGACTTCACCTCCCGCGCAGGTCCCCTCACCCGGCCACCCATCGACGCCTTCCTCTCTGATCGTTAGGAGGGGCCGCACTGAGTTCTCGCCCAAATGGCGGCCCTGGGTGGCTAGCACCGCCGCCGGGCGTCGCCTCCACCAGCGGTACTGCTCAACTGCACGGTCTCAGCGCGTATCGGACGCCTGCACCGTCCGTGTGCGACCATCGGGGACGTCTAGGAAAGGTCCCCTTACGATGACGCGAAACGACACCCTCGGCCACGCCCTACGATCGACGGGCCTGACCGTTGCTGACCTCGCCGAGAAGTGCGGGGTGGACCCGAAGACGGTGGAGCGGTGGATCAGCAGAGGCCGCATTCCTCACCCTCGCTCCCGGATGCGGGCTGCGGGGGTGTTGGGTCAGGATGTAGGGTGCTATGGCCCGAAGTCGTCCGCCGCGCTGTCAAGATCGGTTCAGACCGTGAGTTGGTCGGCATGTACGCGCGCCGATCCGACCTTCCGCGTTCACTGTTCCGCGAATTGATCGACAAAGCGGGTACGAGGTTGTGGTTCGGCGGATACACGAGTTACTTCGTATGGCTTGAGGTCCCCAACGCCGCCACCACGCTCGGTGCGAAGGCACAGAACGGCGCCGACGTGCGTTTTCTCCTCGGCGATCCTGGCAGCGAGGTCACTACGGCGCGAGAGCGTATCGAGGCAACTCCTCTGACGCTTGCGACCCGCATCGCCATGACCCAGGCAGAGATCGCGAAGTCTCCGGAACCCCTTGCCGCCCGAATGTCAGAACGGCACGTTGCCATGTCCGTCTGGGTCTTCGATGACGAGGCGATTGTGGCCACGCACATCGGCGCGGGGCTGGGGCAGGACTCGGTAACGATGCACTTCCGACGCCGGGAAGCCGGCGGTCCGTTTGATCGTTACGTGGAGCACTTCGAGTCCCTGTGGGATGACGCACGGGCGGCATAGGCGCACCGTCCCGCAGTCACGATGACCTGACCGGTATTCCGGGATTGCGTTAGCGATCTCTTCACGCGTGCACCGATCTTGCACTTTCTGCTGCCGTAATGAGCGAAATGACCCGCTATGCCGCAACAGAAAGTGCAAGATCGCGGAGCGGGCGCAGGTCGACCTCGTCGATCATGGAGTTGTGGTGCCCGTTTTGGTACGACACGGGCGCTTTGTCACCCACCACAACTCCATGATCGACGCGGCAGCGTGGGTGTTGGACTACTCAGCATCAAGTGATCACGGCGAAGGCAAGTGATCACGGGGAGGGCGGCTCCCCGATCACCTGGCGTGCGGTGGCATAGGTGTCGGGGCCGAAGAGCACCAGGCGCGTCTCGTTGACCGCGGCCGGGCTCGCCGATCGCAGCACCGCCAGCGCCTGACCGACCGCGTCGTCGACCGGCCAGCCGTAGATGCCGGCCGAGATCAGAGGGAAGGCCACGGTGCCAGCGCCCAGCTCGTCGGCCACCCGGAGGCTGTTGGCGTAGCAGTCGCGCAGCAGCGCCGACCGGTCCTCGTTGGCCGACCAGACCGGCCCGACTGTGTGGATCACCCAGCGCGCCGGCAGCTCCCCGGCGGTGGTCGCCACCGCCTGGCCGGTGGGCAGGCCCTTGCCGTAGCGGGACGCCCGCAGCGCCCGGCACTCGGCCAGGATCGCTGGCCCGCCGCGCCGGTGGATGGCACCGTCGACCCCACCGCCGCCGAGCAGGGACGAGTTCGCGGCGTTCACGACGGCGTCCACCCGCTGGGCGGTGATGTCCCCCTCGACAAGGGTGATCTCCATGTCAGCTCTCCTCGATCGACTGGCCCATCGAGCGGCGGGCCAGCAACGTGGCACCGGCGACCGCCGCCGGCATGATCAGCACGGCGCCGAGCGGAATCAGGAAGCAGAGGAAGACGGCCACTCCGAAACCGAGCGCGGTGGGCCGGTCGGCCTTCAGGATCGTCCGGCGCTGCGGCAGCCGCATCCCGCGACGGTAGAACGGCGCGCCGACCAGCTCCACGGCGAGGAACCAGCCGCCCACGGCCGCACCGATGACCGGGACGACAGTCTGGCCGACCACCGGGATGAAGCCGGCCACGAAGAGCGGGATGCCGACCAGCGCCGTGAGCGCCACCAGGCGTACCGAGTCGGCGAGGCTGCGGCGCAGCGACGACCAGAACGGCACGTCCACCGCGCCCGGCGTGCCGCCGTACCGCTGCTCGACCTGCTCGGAGATCTTCTCGTAGAACGGGTCGCCGATGACCAGGGTGACAGCGGTGAAGGTGAGGACGCCAAGCAGGCCGCCGAGCCCCAGGAAGGCCAGCCCGGCGATCACCCGGACCAGGCTGCGGCCGGTGCTCGACCAGTCGTCGGCGAACGGGGTGACAAGCGCGGCGAGGTCGTCCACGAAGTACACAAGTGTGGCGAGCGCGCCCAGGAAGAGCACGCCGGAGATCAGTGCCGGCACGATGCCGAGCAGCATCAACCCCGGGCTGCGGACGTAGAGGCCCAACCCGCGCAGGAGCAGCCCCGCCCCGGCGAGGAAGCGTCCGACGACCCCGGTCACCGGGCTGGCGATTCTGCTGGCATCCACGATCGAGCAGCCTAACCAGCCGTGATCGGATCCGCCGGGCGGAGCGCTAGCAGCGACCCACGACGTATGCATCAACCGGTTGACGGACGGCAGTGATCCACCGGGGACGCCGAGGTTCGTCGCCGACCGGTCGATTCGCCGGCGGGCCACCGCGACAACCCTTATGGGGTACGAAGTCAGCGGCGAAAGGCGGCACGATGCCGGTCATCGAGGTGACCCACCTGAAGAAGCGGTACGGCGATCTGGTGGCGGTGGACGACGTGTCGCTCGCCGTGGAGGCCGGGGAGATCTTCGGCGTCCTCGGTCCGAACGGCGCCGGCAAGACCACCACCGTGGAGTGTGTCGCCGGGCTGCGTGTCCCAGACGGGGGCGGGGTGTCGGTCCTCGGGCTCGACCCCCGCCGGGACACGGCCCAGCTACGCCAGCGGGTCGGGGTGCAACTCCAGGAGAGTCAACTGCCGGACCGGTTGCGGGTGGCCGAGGCACTGGAGCTGTACGCCTCGTTCTACAGCAACCCGGCCGACCCGGCCGAGCTGATCGACAAGCTGGGCCTCGGCGACAAGCGGAACACCGCGTACAAGAAGCTCTCCGGCGGCCAGAAGCAGCGGCTCTCCATCGCGCTGGCCCTGGTGGGCAACCCGGAGATCGCGATCCTCGACGAGCTGACCACCGGGCTGGACCCGCAGGCCCGCCGGGACACCTGGGGCCTCATCGAACAGGTCCGCGACAGCGGGGTGACGATCGTGCTGGTCACCCACTTCATGGAGGAGGCCGAGCGGCTCTGCGACCGGGTCGCGGTGATCGACCGGGGTCGGGTGGTCGCCCTGGACACCCCGGCGGGCCTGGTGTCGACGGTGGCTCCGGAGCAGCGGATCCGCTTCCGGCCGTCGGCCCCGGTCGACAACCGGCTCCTCACCGACCTGCCCGAGGTCTCCGCGGTGCAACGCACCGGCAGCCAGGTGGTGGTGACCGGCACCGGCGAGTTGCTGCACGCGGTCACCTCGGTGCTCGCCCGTCACCAGATCGTCGCCGCGGACCTGCGGCTGGAGCAGTCCACCCTCGACGACGCCTTCGTCGAGCTGACCGGGCACCGGCCCGCCAACTGAGAGGGAGCCAGCATGCACGCCTTCCGCAACATCCTGAGAATCGAGGCGCGGCTCTATCTGCGGGACCTGCCGACGCTGCTTCTCACCGTCGGGCTGCCCACAGTGATCCTGGTGGTGCTCGGGCTGGTTCCCTCGCTGCGCAAGCCGGATCCGACCTTCGACGGGCAGACCTTCGTCAGCTACTTCGCCCCGTCGCTGCTGGTGGTCACCCTCGCCATGGTGGGGGTGAACATCCTGCCGGCCGTGCTGGCCACCTACCGGGAACGCGGCGTGCTGCGCCGACTGGCGACCACCCCGGCGCATCCGGCGGCGCTGCTCGCCGCCCAACTGGTGCTGGCCCTGGCCGGGATCCTGGCCAGCGCGTTGCTGCTCATCGTCGTCGCCCGGCTGGCTTTCGGGGTGCCGCTCCCCCGACACCCGCTCGGCTTCACGCTGGCGTTCATCCTCGGCACGGCCGCCCTGCTGTCGCTGGGCCTGCTGGTTGCCGCCGTGGCCCGCACGACGAGGGCGGCACAGGCCCTGGCCGTGCCGCTGTTCCTGATCACCATGTTCTTCGGCGGGGTCTACCTTCCCCGGTTCCTGCTTCCGGACGTCGTGGCGCGGATCGGCGACTACACGCCGCCCGGGGTGCAGGCGCTCCTCGACGCCTGGACCGGCACCCCGCCGCAGCCGCTGCACCTGGGGATAATGGCGGTGATCGCCGTGGTGGCCGGCGCCGGCGCGGCGAAACTGTTCCGCTGGGAGTGAGCGGAGATGCGATGACCTGCAACGGTGGGCACGACCGTCTGGCCAGTTGGCGAGAGCGCGAGGCGAGCCTCTATCGGGTGTTCCCCTTCGGCGGGCTGACCCTGGGCACCCTGCTGGCCCTCGTCGCACCGGCACCCGATCATCTCGGGGCACTGCCCACCCTCGCCATCGCCGTGGCGGCCGGATGCTGGGTCGCCTGGTTCGTCACACTGCACCCCGGCTGGCAGAGCCGGCGCACGCTGATGGCGGTCTACTACGCCGGCCTGCTCACGTTCGCCGCCGCACTGGTGGCCGCCAGCCCGTGGTACGGCTTCTTCGCCTGGATCGGCTACATCCACGCCTTTCCGGTGCTGCCCGGGCGCTGGCGGGTCGCCGGCGTGGTCACCACGGCCACCCTGGTCGCCACGTCTCAGGGCGGTGGTCTGTCGGTGGTGGTGTCGCACCTGCCGCTCTGGCTGGTGTTGGTGCTGTTCAACCTGGTGGTGGCCGGCTCGGTGAGCTGGTTCGCGATGGTCGCCGAACAGGAGGACGCCAAACGCAAGCGGTTGGTGGCGGAACTCGGCGAGACCAACCGCCAACTCACCGAGACGGCAAGTGAGAACGCCGGGCTGCACGCCCAACTGCTCACCCAGGCCCGGGAGGCCGGCGTGCTGGACGAGCGGCAACGAATGGCGCGCGAGATCCACGACACCCTGGCGCAGGGGCTGACCGGCATCATCACCCAACTGGAGGCGGCCGAGCAGACCCGCGACAGGTCCGCCGACTGGCGCCGGCACGTCGACAACGCGCTCGCCCTGGCCCGGGAGAGCCTCACCGAGGCCCGCCGGTCGGTACAGGCGGTCCGCCCGGAGCCGTTGGAGACGGCCCGCCTGCCGGACGCCCTCGTCGATTTGGGCGGGCGCTGGTCGGCCCTGAACGGGGTACGGGCCGACGTGGCCACCACCGGTACTCCCCGTCCGCTGCACCCGGAGGTGGAGGTGACCCTGCTGCGGGCCGCCCAGGAGGCGCTGTCCAACGTGGCCCGGCACGCCGCCGCGTCGCGGGTCGGGCTGACCCTGTCGTACATGGCGGACGTGGTCACGCTCGATGTTCGCGACGACGGGGCCGGCTTCGACGTCACCGACCGGCCGGCGCCCCGCGAGCCGGGCGGCGGGTACGGGCTGACCGCCATGCGGCAACGGGTGAGCCGGGTCGGCGGCGAGTTGGCAGTCGAATCCGAGCCGGGCGGCGGCACCGCCATTTCGGCGTCCGTCCCCGCGCTGCCCGGAGGTGCCGGTTGACCGCCCCGGTACGACTCCTGATCGTCGACGACCATCCGGTGGTGCGCGACGGTTTGCGGGGGATGTTCACCGGCGACCCCGATTTCGAGGTGGTGGGCGAGGCCGCGGACGGCTCGGAGGCGTTGGTCCTGGTCGCGACGCTGCGGCCGGACGTGGTGCTGATGGACCTACGGATGCCCGGCATGGACGGGGTGACCGCCATCGGCAGGCTGGCTCGCGCCGGCAGCGCCGCCCGGGTGCTGGTGCTCACCACCTACGACACGGACGCGGACGTGCTGCCGGCGATCGAGGCCGGTGCGACCGGTTACCTGCTCAAGGACACCCCTCGGGAAGATCTGGTTCGCGCGGTCCGGGCCGCCGCCCGGGGTGAGTCGGTGCTCGCGCCGAGCGTCGCGGGTCGGCTGATGGGCCGGTTGCGCGCTCCCGTCGAGGAGCCGCTCAGCCAACGGGAGCTGGAGGTGCTCACCCTGGTCGCCCGGGGTGCCTCCAACCGGGAGGCGGCGAGTCAGCTGTTCATCAGCGAGGCCACCGTCAAGACGCACCTGCTGCACGTGTACGCCAAGCTCGGGGTCAACGACCGGGCCGCCGCGGTGGCCACCGCGTACGACAGGGGGTTGCTGACGCCCGGCGGGCGGTGAGCGGCACCGGGCAGGATGGGTGGGTGCGCGCGTCCCGACTGATCTCGTTGTTGTTGCTGTTGCAGTCGCGTGGGTCGATGACCGCGAGCGAGCTGGCACGGGAGTTGGAGGTCTCCGAGCGGACCGTCTACCGGGACGTCCTGGCGCTCTCCGCGGCGGGCGTGCCGGTCTACGCCGACCGGGGGCGGGCCGGTGGTTACCGCCTGCTCGGCGGGTACCGCACCCGACTGACCGGGCTGACCCGGGACGAGGCGGAGGCGCTCTTCCTCAGCGGGCTGCCCGGGCCGGCCGGCGAGATGGGCCTCGCCGACGCGGTCGCGTCCGCCGAGCTGAAGGTGCTCGCCGCGCTGCCACCCGCCCTGCGTGACGCGCCGGCCCGTGCCGGGCAGCGGTTCCACCTGGACGTGCCGGGCTGGTTCCGGGAGACCGCGCCACCGCCCTGGTTGCCCGAGCTGGCGCGGGCGGTCTGGGGCGACCGGGTGGTGGAGCTGCGCTACCGACGCGGCGACCGGGAGGTGACCCGCCAGGTCCAGCCGTACGGCCTGGTGCTCAAGAGCGGGGTCTGGTATCTGGTCGGCCGGGTCGGCGACGATGTGCGCACCTACCGGGTGGACCGGGTCACCGGGGTCGAGGTGGGCGACGAGCACTTCGACCGCGACGAGGGCTTCGACCTGGCCGGGCACTGGCGCGAGCAGGCCGGGTCGTTCCTGCGGACAATGCTGCGGGCCGAGGTCGCCGTCCGGCTGAGCCCCGCCGGCCTGCGCCAGCTCCGGCACCAGGTCGATGCCCCCTTCGTGTACGACGAGATGGTCGCCGCCGCCAGCCCACCCGACGGGCAGGGCTGGGTGGTGGCGCGGCTGCCCGTCGAGTCGGTCCAGGTGGCGTACCACCAACTGCTGGGGCTCGGCCCCGAGGTGGAGGTCCTCGGCCCACCCGAGCTGCGGCGGCTGTTCGCGGAGAGCGCCGACCGGCTCGGTGCGCTCTACCGGTAGCCGGTGACGTCCGCCGGTTTGCCCGCGTCGACCACCTCGGTGATGTACCGGAAGCCCTCGGGTTGGCTGCCGTCCAGGTCGGTGAACCCGTACACCTTGGACAGCGTGCCGGCGTCGACGGACCTGCCGCTCCAGCGAGCCTTCTCCTCGTCGGCGGCGAGCGCGGCCACCGCCCGGCCGACGAAGGCCGGGGTTTCCGAGATGAGGAAGTTCGGGTCGGTGGCAGCGCCGTCGCGCCAGTTCTCCTCGGTCACGCCGAAGTGCTCCAGCATCGCCTCGGAACGGATCCAGCCGGGGGTGAGCGCCACGGCCGTGCAGCCGTGCGGCTTCAACTCGTGCGCCTGGCTGAAGGCGAGCCGGTTCACCGACACCTTGGCCAGGTCGTAGAAGACCGACAGTCGGTAGTTCTCGTCGTTGTACGCCTTGGTGCCGTCGCCCATCTCCACCACCAGCCCGCCGGGCTTACGGATCAGGAGTGGCAGGGCGAAGTGGCTGGTGATGATGTGCGTGTCGACGGCCAGTCGCAGGGTGCGGAACCCAGCCTCGAGCGACTGCTCCCAGACCGGCTTGTTCCAGGTGACAAGTGGGTCGCCGCCCCAGATGTCGTTCACCAGCACGTCGAGTTGGCCCTGCTCGGCGTCGATCCGGGCGACCAGGTCGCGGACCTGCTCGGGCACCAGGTGGTCGACCTGAACGGCGATGCCGGTGCCGCCGGCGGCGCTGACCAGTTCTGCGGTCTCCTCGATGGTTTCCGGTCGGTCCATCTCGGAGCGGCCGGCCCGGCTGCTGCGGCCGGTGGTGTAGACAGTGGCACCGGCCGCGCCGAGCTGAACGGCGATCTGCCGCCCGGCACCACGGGTGGCACCGGCGACGAGCGCGATCTTTCCTGTGAGCGGTTGCGTCATGCCTCCGACGTTGTCAGGAATACCTGACAACCGACGTCCGAATTCGTTACTCGATCTAATCCACCAGTCGGACCCGGACCCGGCGGTTGGCCCGGCCCTTGCTCTCCACCTTGACCACCTGCACCTTGCCGATCTGGGCGGTGGAGGCGACGTGCGTGCCCCCGTCGGCCTGCACGTCCAGCCCGACGATGTCGACGATCCGGACCTCCTGCTCATCCGGCGGGATGAGGTTGGACTGGGTGCGGATGATGTCCGGCAGGGCCAGCGCCTCGGTGCGCGGCAGCACCCGCGTGGCGACCGAGCGGTCGGCGGCCACCTCGGCGTTGACCAGCTCCTCGATGCGGCTCTTGAAGTCCGGCGGCACCTCGGGGAGGTTGAAGTCCATCCGGGCCTCTCCCGGCTCCATCGAGTTTCCGGTGACGAGCGCGCCGAAGTCGCGGAACACCACACCGCAGAGCACGTGCAGCCCGGAGTGGGTACGCATCAGCCGGGTGCGGCGCTCGTCCTCCACCGCGCCGACGACAGCGGTGCCGACCGGCGGCAGCGGGTCACCCTCGGCGGGGATCAGGTAGGGGTCGTCGCCCTTGCGGGTGCCGACGATCCGGGTCTGTACGCCCTGCCAGAGCAGCACGCCGTGGTCGGGTGGTTGACCCCCGCCGCCCGGGTAGAACGCCGAACGGTCCAGCACGATGCCCTGCTCCGCATCGGCGTGCAGGACCGTGCACGTCCATTCGCGCAATGTCGGGTCGGCAAGGTCCAGCCGGTGCGTACGGCCATGCTGTGTGACGCCCATGACAGGGCAGGTTACTCGTTCAGGAAACCGGAGATGCGGTCCCGCAGATCGGCGCGTTCCGACCAGAGCACGCCGGGGCGGTCGTACACGTGCAGGCTGGCCTGGGGCAGCGCGACGGCGAGCCGCTCGGCGACCTCGACCGGGTGCAGGTCGTCGCCTGCGCAACCGATCACCAGCGCCGGCGCGGTGACAGCTGTCAGGTCACCGATCTGGCGCAGTGGTGTCTGGTCGGTGAGCGTGGCCAGACCGTCGGCCAGACCGTCGCGGAGCAGCTGGTCGAGCCGTTGCCGCAGGTAGGCCCAGCCGGCCGGGGTGTTACGCACCGCCGGGGGCAACTCCAGCGTGACGATGTCGGCGACCGCCGAGGCGTCGCCGCTCTCCACCGCCTCCAGCAGGTCGGTGACGCGCTCCCGGGCGGTCGGCCCGTGTGGCTCGTCGAGGACCGCCGGCAGGAAGAAGACCAGCTTGTCGAAACGCTCCGGGCTCTCCACGAGGAGTCGGCTGAGGGCACCCGCGCCGAGGCTCGCGCCGAACGCCCGGCTGGCGCCACCGAGGTCGGCGATCGCCCGCAGGTCCCGGGCCAGATCCAGGTAGTCCCATGGCCCGTCCGGGGCTTCGGAACGGCCGTGCCCGCGGAACTGGAAGAACACCTTGCGGCCGTTCACCCCACTGCCGAACGGGCGGGTGGTGGCGATGCCCTGACCCAGCCCGTGTGCGAACACGGTGACCGGATCACCGGTGCCGGTGACCAGCCGCTCCAGCCGTACGCCGTGGGGGGTGGTGACCAGCTCGGTCTCCGGCTCCGGCAGCGCCGGCCGGCCGGTACGCGGCCCACCCGGCCCGGGCCCCCAGGTGCGGGGCCCGCTGTCGGGTGGGGGCGGCCAGCGAAAACCTCTCACCAGAACCCTTTGCCGTCGCTCAGGTCGCGTAGACCGACCCGGACGTCGAGCAGGTAGATGAGCGCGGCGGCGATGCCGATCAGTCCGAAGAGGCTGATCGGACCGAAGCCGAGCAGGGTGAGCACCAGGCAGACCGCCAGGATGGCGATCCAGCCGCCCTTGGGCAGCGTCCCGATGGCGGGGAAGGCGTCGGAGCGCTGCGTGATGGCGTGCACCAGCGCGACACCCTGGATGATCAGCGCGAAGACGAGCAGAATCAGCTCGATCACGTAGCGGACTTCGAACGCGAAGATCGGCGCGGCGTTGGCCATGTCGGCAAGTTTATGTCCACGACCCCGGCTACGTCCGACAAGGACGCCGCCGGGGTCGTGGACACGATGAGCTATTCGGCGGCCGGGCGGGTCCGCTTGGTGGCCCGGGGGAGCTTCGCCGACGGGGTCTCGGGCTGCTTGGCAGCCTTCGGCGCCCGGGCGACCTTCTTGACCGCGGCCGGGTTGGCCTCGGCGATCTCGGCCACGTCGGCCGGGGTCGGCACGTCGGCGGGGGCCACGGCCGGGGCGGCCGGGGCGGTGGTGGCGGCCACGGTGGTGGCCGGCGTCACGGCCTCGGTGGCCTCGATGTCGGCGTTGACCGTCTCGGCGGCCTCCAGCACGCCGGCGCCGACGACCCGCTCGCCCCGGGCGACAAGCGCGCCGTACGCGGCGAACGCGCGCTCCTGGGCGACCTGGGCGCCCGCGACCACCAGGGCGGCGTTGCGGGTCGCGGCGGCGCGCAGCTTGTCGATGTCGGCCACCTCGCGCAGCTTCGCCAGGTCAGCGGTCTCGTTGGCGGTACGCAGCGTCTCGGTGGCCTTCTGCTTCAGCTCGAAGCCGGTCAGCACGGCCCGACCACCCAGGTCGGCGACGACCCGGGTGCTGAGGACGCCGACCACGGCCGGCAGCTTGCGCAGCTGCTCGATGGCCAGCTCACCGGCGCCGGCTGCGGCGTAGATCGGGGCGGGGATGCGGTTGGTCTTCGGCTCGCTCATGACGTCTCCTCTTCGGCCGCCTCGGCGGCCTTCTTCTTCTGGGGGATGCTGGTGCTGCCCGGAGCGGGGGCGGTGCCCGCCTCGGTGACGGCGACCGACTCGAGCACGGCCTCGGTCGGGGTGCCGCTCGCGGTGGTGGGGCCGGTGGCGGCCACGTTGGCCAGGTCCGCAGCCTGGCTGGCGGGCTGGTCGGCGGCCTGGCTGGCGGCCGGCCCGGTGGGCTGGTCGGCCTGAGCCGCCTCGGCTTCGGCCCGGGTCTCGGACAGCCGGGTGTTCTCCCGGCGGAACGTCTCGTAGATCTGACTGAGCGACTGCTTCTGCGCCATCGTCAGGTCGGCGTCCACGGCGATGGCGGCGAGCACCCCGTGGCCTTCCTTGTCGTCGAGCAGCCCGGCGCGCAGGTACATCGCCGGTGTGGAGACGCGCAGCGCGCTCGCCAGTTGCTGGAGCACCTCGGCGCTGGGCTTGCGCAGGCCGCGCTCGATCTGGCTGAGGTACGGGTTGCTGACCCCCGCCTGCTCGGCGAGTTGCCGTAGCGAGATCTTGGCGTTGCGCCGCAGATCGCGGATGAACCCGCCGACGTCGGGAAGGTCCTTGGGTGTGGCCATGACAGCGACGCTAACCGCCGGCGCTAGCTCTTGCAAGCAAAACGCTAGCCACAGTTAGCAAGGTCTCAGCATCCCGTTTGCACGCCGCTCGGCCGGTCCGTACGGTCCCTCCGTGCACAAGATCACAGTCAATGGAGCAAGCATCGCGTACGACGAGGCCGGCACCGGTTCGCCAGTCGTCCTGCTGCACGCCGGCATCGCCGACCGGCGGATGTGGCGAGGGCAGGTGTCCGCGCTCGCCGCCCGACACCGGGTGATCGTCCCGGACCTGCGCGGCTACGGCGACTCGGAGCTCCCCCCGGCAGCGTTCACCCACCACGACGACGTGGCCGGGCTGCTGGACGCGCTCGACCTGCCCCGGGCCGCCCTGGTCGGCTGCTCCTTCGGCGGGGCGGTCGCCATCGACACCGCGCTGGCCCACCCCGACCGGGTGAGCGCGCTCGCGCTGTTCGACACGGCGGTCTCCGGCAACGAGTGGTCCGACGAGGCGAACGACCTCTGGGACGACCTGGTCGGAGAGGTCGACCCGGACGACTTCGTCGCGGGCGCGGCCGGTGAGGTGCGGTTCTGGGTGGTCGGCCCGGGACGCCAGCCGGAGGACGTCGACCCCGAGTTGGTCGCGTTCGCGCAGGAGATGGACCAGCGCGCCCTCGCCGCCGAGCTGGCGCTCGGCGCGGTCGAGGTGGGAGAGCTGACGCCACCGGCGACCGGCCGTCTCGGCGAGCTGAAGATCCCCGTCCTGGTCACCGCCGGTGCCGCGGACGTGCCGGACATCAGTCGCCTCGCCGACCGGATCGCCGCCGAGGTTCCCAACGCGACACGACTGCCCGACGTGCCGGACGCCGCGCACCTGCTGCCGCTGGAGCGTCCGGAGCCGGTCAACGCCGCGCTGCTCGACTTCCTGAGCTAGAGCGCAGTCACCAGAGCGGGCGGACCGCCCCGACCGGGACCCCGCCGCCGAAGAGCGGCACCTCCGCGTACTCGGTCAGCACCGGGGCCTCCACGCCGAGCCGGCGCAGCGCGGAGACCAGCACCGGCATCCGGGCCCGGTCGGCGCCGTCGTCGATCTTCAGTGCGACGGCGCCGACGCCCGGCAGCGCCACGGCGATCACGCCCTCGGCGCCGACCTTGGCCAGCAGCCCCGGGACACCCCGCATCAGCCGGGTGTCGTCGGCCTGGGTGCCACCCACGATCTCCGGGTGGGCCCGCATCGCGTCGGCCACCGTGCGCGGCACCGAGCCGGGCTCGGCGTCGACCAGTCGGAGGTACGCCCCGGCCAGGCCGGTCAGCGACACCGCGAGCACCGGGGCACCACAGCCGTCGACACCCACCGCCGCCGCCTGCTCGCCGGTGAACTCCTCGATGGCGGCCCGCAACCGCTGCTGTAGCGGGTGCTCCGGCCGCCAGTAGCCGTCGAGCGGCCAACCGGCGGCCTCGCAGGTCAGCAGCATCCCGCTGTGCTTGCCGGAGCAGTTCATCTGCACCCTGCTCGGGCCGCCACCGGCGCGAAGCAGCGCCTCCCGGGCCGCGGCGCCCACCGGCAGGTCGGGCGGGCAGTGCAGCGCCGACGCGTCCAGCCCGGCGCGCTCCAGCAGGGCACCGACCCGGGCCAGATGGAATTCCTCGCCCGCGTGGCTCGCCGAGACCAGTGCCACGTCGGCCGGGTCGGTCAGGGTCAGGCCGGCCCGGAGCATCCCGATGGCCTGCATCGGCTTGCTGGCCGAGCGAGGGAAGATCGGCGAGGACACGTCGCCGGCGGACGCCACCGCCACACCGGCGGCGTCCAGCACCACCACCGAGCCGCGGTGCGCACCCTCCACGAACCCGGACCGGACCACCTCGGCGAGCGGCGCGCCGCCCTCGTACGTCTTCGTCACGCGCTGGACGGTACCGACGGTCCGGGGGTGCCCGGCGGCGGGGTGACCAGGAGGTCCACCGCCCGGGTGACAGGGGCGCGGGACAGACAGGGCCTTACAGCCCGAGCAGCGAGCGGGCCTCGGTGGTGGTCAGCGGCGGGCGCTGCGCGAGCTGGGCGAAACCCACCGCGCGGGCGACCAACTGCATGTTGGACTCCACCGGGCGGCCCTTCGCGTACGTCACTGTGTCCTCCATGCCGACCCGCAGGTGGCCGCCGGTCGACAGCGAGGCCAACAGCACCGGGATGGTGCTCCGGCCGACACCGGTGGCCGAGAAGGTGGTGCCCTCTGGCAGGTCCCGCAGCATCCGGTGGGCCGCGACCAGGGTCTCGGTGGTGCCCGGCATCCCGCCCGGCACTCCCATCACGAAGTCGACGTGCACGTGCCCGCCGGCCGGCAGCCCGTACTTGCCGAGCAACCGCTGCAACGCGGTCAGGTGGCCGAGGTCGAAGATCTCGTACTCCGGCACGATCCCGCGTTCCTGCATCCGGGTGTGCAGGTCGACGATGAACTCCCAGCGGTTGAGGAACACGTCGTCGCCGAAGTTGACAGTGCCCATGGTGCAGGAGGCCATGTCCGGACGGGCGTCGAGCACGGCGAGCCGGGCGGCCTCCGGGTCGGTCACCGCACCGCCCGAGGAGAGCTGCACGATCAGGTCGGTGCTCTCCCGCAGCGCCGCCACCGTGTCGGCCAGACGCACCGGGTCGAGCGTCGGCCGGGCCTCGTCGTCGCGGATGTGGACGTGGATCACGGCGGCGCCGAGCGCCTCGCACTCCTTGGCGGTGAGCAGCAACTCGTCGAGGGTCACCGGCAGCGCCGGCACCTCCGCCTTGGCCGACTCAGCGCCGGTCGGGGCCACCGTGATCAACGTCCCTGTCGTCATGCCGGCGATCCTAGACGGCCCGCTCAGGACGGGTCGATCGCCGCCGCGGTCTCGCCGATCAGCAACGCGGCATCGTCCGGGACGTTCCGCTTCAGCACAGCGAGGGCGACCTGGCCCAGCTCGTGGTGCAGCACTGCGGTGCCGACGAAACCCACCGCCCGGCCGTCGAGGGTCACCGGCGTACCGGCCACCGGCGGGTGATCGGTGGTCACCCCGTCCAGATGCAGCAGTACGAGGCGACGCGGCGGCCGGCCCATGTTGTGCACCCGCGCGACCGTCTCCTGCCCCCGGTAGCAACCCTTGTCCAGATGCACCGCCGGAGCGATCAGGTCGACCTCGGCCGGAATGGTCCGGTGGTCGGTGTCCACCCCCACCCGGGGTTGCCGGGCGGCCACCCGGATCGCCTCGTACGCCCACAGCCCCGCGACCGGCACGCCGGCGCCGCGCAGCTCCGCCACCACCTGGTCCATCGCCGACCGGGGCACCAGCAGGTCCACCCCGAGCGGACCACGTCGGGCCCAGCCGCCGATCGGCAGCGGCCGTACGTCGTACCGCGCGCTCGCCCGGAGTGGCACGGCACCGTGTGGGAACTTCGGACCCGGCACCGCGACCACGTCCGGTGCGGCGAGCCCGGTCACGCCGAGCGTGCCGAGCGCCTCCATGGCCGCCGGCCCGACGAGCGACAACAGCGCGCGATCGGCCGTCGCGTCGCGTGGTTCGACCTTGCTGAAGAACCGCATCTTCTCCAGGTAGGTCAGCAGGCCCTGGGTGGCACCGGGCTCGGTGTCCAGCCAGGTGGTCTCGCCGTCCTCGGCGACCATGGCGTGCTGCTCGATGTGACCGTGCGGCGACAGCACCAGCAACTCGGTGCCCTCACCCGCGGAGAGCGTGGTCAGGTGCTGCGAGGTGACAGTGTGCAGCCAGCTGGCCCGTTCCTCCCCGGCCACCGCGATAACCCCGCGGTGCGACCGGTCGACCAGACCAACAGCGGTGTCGAGGGTGCGCTGCTCGCGCAGCGGGTCGCCGTAGTGCGCGGCCACCCCCCGTACGCCGGCCGCGACGTGCGCCGGATCCGGCTGGTCACGGCTGGCCTCGTCGATGCCCTCGACGGCCACCGCACCCGCGATGTCGATCATTTTTCGTCCCCGTTCTCGCAGCGTGCGCAGACGCCGAAGAGTGATACGTGCCCGATGTCCACCCGGAACCCGCGCTGCGCGGCCAACTGGTCGGCGAGAGGGCGGAGCAGCTCCGGATCGATCTCGTCGATCGCGCCACACTCCCGGCAGACCAGGTGGACGTGTTGGTGTTCACCGGCGGCGTGATAGGTCGGTGAGCCGTGCGACAGGTGCGTGTGGGTGACCAGACCGAGCCGTTCCAGCAGCTCCAGCGTGCGGTAGATGGTGGTGATGTTGACGCCGGCGGCTACCTCCCGGACCGCGGTGTGCACCTGCTCCGGTGTGGCGTGGCCCAGATCGAGCACCGCCTGGAGGACGAGCTGCCGCTGGGCCGTCAGCCGCAGCCCACGGGCCCGCAGCATTTCCGCGAGGGAGGATTCGGACACGCTCCGATCATAGTTCGGCCACCAGGCTGTTCCCCGCACCGCGATCGATCACCGCTACGCTCGACGGTCATGGTGAGGTCGTCCGTCGGGAAGAACGCGGCCGACCCAACCGCGCGGATCGCCGTCCTGGGACGCGGCCCGGTGCCGCCCGGCGACCCGGTGCTCCGCGGTGACGACCTCGGGGTGCTGCACGGCGACGGCCTCTTCGAAACCATGCACCTGCGGAACGGCCAGCCGTGGCTACGCGACGAACACCTGGCCCGCCTGGCCACGGCGGCCAGCGCCGTCGAGCTGGCCCTACCCCCCACCGCCGCCCTGATCGACCTGCTGGACGAGGTGCGAACAGGCTGGCCAGCGCCTGTGGAAGGCGCACTTCGGTTGGTCTGCACCCGAGGCCCGGAGGCCGGCGGCCCGCCCACTGTCTACGCCACGCTGGCCGAGGTGCCGGCGTCCTCCCGGGCCTCCCGGCGGGACGGAATCACTGTGGCCACCCTGCCGCTGGGGCTGCCCGCCGCCGCCCGGAGCGAGCTGACCTGGCTGCCGGCCGGCATCAAGTCGACGTCGTACGCGGTCAGCAGCGCCGCCCGCCGCTGGGCTCGCCGGGCCGGCGTGGACGACGTGCTCTGGATCTCCTCCGACGGGTACGCGCTGGAGGGCCCCACCGCCAATGTGGTGTGGCTCACCGGCGACACGCTCTGCACGGTGCCGGCGGCCACCACCGGCATCCTCGGCGGCACCACCGCGGCGTGGCTGCTCGCCCACGCGACCGAGCTGGGCCTGAACGCCGCCGAGCGGATGGTCACCACCGCCGAGCTGCACGCGGCGGACGGCGTGTGGTTCACCTCGTCCCTGCGCGGAGCCGCCGAGGTCCACACCCTGGACGGGGTACGTCGGGCTCACTGCCCGCGCACCCCCGCCCTACAGGCCCTGCTGGGTTTCCCCGTCTAGACGACCGCCGACCCGTGGAGGTCAGCCGCCGACCCGGACGAGTCGGGCCGAGAGGTGCGGGCTGAGCCCGTGCCCCATGGCGGCCATCTCCTGGGCGTAGAGCAGCGCACCCTCGACGATGCCGAAGAGCCGGTGCCCGCCGGTGACGTCCTTGGCGGTCGGAGTCCGGATCACCGCGTCGGTGGCGAACTCGAGCTGCGTGCCGGTGCGCTTGCCCAGGTGCAGCTCCATCACCCCGGTCGGGGTGGTCAGCAGCGCCTCCAGCTCGTCGGTCGCCCGCCCGTCCACCAGCACCGGCCGCCACCAGCCGACCTCGCGACCGGCCGGACGGACCGGCTTGCTCTGCTCGTCGAGGATCCAGGCACGCGACTCGTAGTGCAGGAACGGTCGGCCGTCGTGGCTGATCCGGATCTCCTGCGCGTAGTCGAAATCCTCGATGGTGGGGAAACCGCCCTTGCCCCGACCACGCCACAGACCGATGTACGGCAGCAGGGCATCCAGCGCGGGGTGCAGCTTCGGCCCGACCCGCAGGTCGTGACTCTCCTCGAACGGGTACTCCTCGACCGGCGGCGCGTTCAGCCACGGTGGCTGCAGCGGGTTCTCGCTCACTCTGACACCTTCGTTCGCGACTGCGGGGCTCGCAGGCCCGGCTCACTCCTCGCGCTCACCAGCGTCCTCTCGAAATGCGTACGGCAAGGTAGACCAGGCCACCGGCGAGCCCGCCCAGGCCAGCGACCAGCAGGCTGACAAACCCGATCTCGGTAACCATCCCGGCCATCCTATGCTGGGCCACATGGCCCGCACTCTCGTCGTCAAGGCCACCGCTGGGGCGGACGCCCCGGAGCGGTGCGCGCAGGCATTCACCGTCGCCGCGACGGCGGTGGCGGCCGGGGTGGACGTCTCGCTCTGGCTGACCGGTGAGTCGACCTGGTTCGCGTTGCCCGGTCGCGCCCAGCAGTTCGACCTGCCGCACTCCGCCCCGTTGGCCGAGTTGTTGCACGTCATCCTGACCAGCGGCCGGGTGACCGCCTGCACGCAGTGCGCGGCCCGCCGGGAGATCGGCCCGGACGACGTACTCCCCGGGGTCCGGATCGCCGGTGCCGCGGTCTTCGTCGAGGAGGCGTTGGCCGAGGGCGCGCAGGCACTCGTCTACTGACCGCACGGCGGCGGTGGGTCGATACGAGCGGAGTGCCGATACCGACCCGACATCTCGGACGGCTGCCTACGATTCGGATGTGACCGAGGCGGCGGAGAGGTTCTTCGAAGCACTGCCGTCGCGCGCCCCCGACGTCCTTGGCGGCCTGGCCGACGGCACCCTTCAGATCGACCTCGGCGACGACCACCGGACCGAACACTGGCTGGTCCGGATGCGGCCCGGGTTCGTCCAGGTCAGCCGCGGGCGTGGCCCGGCCGACGCCATCTGGTACAGCAGCGCCGCCCTCTTCGACCGACTGATCACCGGCGAGGCCCAGGGGGTCGCGGCGGTGCTGCGCAACGAGAGCACGTTCAGCGGGAACGTGGTGCTCTTCCTCGCCTTCCGCCGGTTCTTTCCGGACCCGCCCGGTACCCGCGACCCCCGCGAAACGGCCCGCCGAGCAGCCGGGCGACTCGGGTGAAAGACCTCGTCAGCATTCTGGACGGCAACACCTTCCTGGTCAGCGATCGGCGTGGGGACATCGAGCCGTCCTACGACTTCCCCACCGGGCTGTTCTCCTTCGACACCCGCTTCCTGTCCACGTGGGTGCTCACCCTGGACGGCCAACGGCTGCACGCCCTCTCCGTCGACGACGCCGAGTCGTACCGCACCAAGTTCTTCCTCGCCCCCGGCGAACCCACGCACTATCTGGACGCCAAGGTGTCGGTGATCCGCAGCCGGGCGATCGTGGGCAGCTTCGAGGAGGAGCTGACCGTGCTGAACCACCTCGGCGCGGAGGTCGAGTGCACCGTCCGGATCGAGATCGGGGCCGACTTCGCCGACCTGTTCGAGATCAAGTTTTCTCGGCAGAAGCGGGGCCGGACCACAGTCACGGTCGCCCAGAACGAGCTGCGGCTGACCTACCGGCGGGAGGCGTTCCACCGGGAGATGGTGGTCAGCACCACAGCGCCGGCGCAGGTCGACGACACCGGGATGACCTTCCGGATCCGGATAGCCCGCAACGGCAGGTGGACCACCCGGCTGCACGTGTCCAGCGTCGTCTACGGCGCCCGTGGCGAGGACATCCGGGCCACCCTCCCGTACGGCGGCAGCCGCAGCGCGGACGCCATCCGGGCCGAGCAGCAGGAGCTGATCGACCGGGCGCCGAAGCTCGGCTGCGACTGCGAGCCGCTGGCCGGGGCGTACCGGCGCAGCCTGAACGACCTGGCCGCGCTGCGCTACGAGTCGATCGCCCTGGGCGTACGGCTGATCGCTGCGGGGCTGCCCTGGTTCATGACGCTGTTCGGCCGGGACAGCATCATCACCTCGTTGCAGGTGCTGCCGTTCCTGCCGGAGCTGGTCCCGCCGACCATCCTGATGCTGGCCGGACTACAGGGGCAGCGGGTGGACGACTTCCGGGACGAGGAACCCGGCAAGATCCTGCACGAGCTGCGGTACGGCGAGACCGCCGGCTTCGAGGAGCAGCCACACTCGCCGTACTACGGGTCGGCCGACTCGACGCCCCTGTTCATCATCCTGATCGACGAGTACGAGCGGTGGACCGGTGACACCGCGCTCGTCCGCAAGCTGGAGCCGCAGGTCCGCGCGGCGTTGGAGTGGATCGACACCTACGGTGATCTGCTCGGCACCGGCTACCTCTGGTACCAGACCCGCAACCCGGAGAGCGGTCTGCAGAACCAGTGCTGGAAGGACTCCTGGGACGCCATCTCGTACGCCGACGGTCAGCTGCCCGGCTTCCCCCGGGCCACCTGCGAACTGCAGGGCTACGCGTACGACGCGAAGATCCGGGCGGCCCGGCTGGCCCGGAAGTTCTGGAACGACCCGGAGTTCGCCGACGAGCTGGAGCGGCAGGCCGCCGACCTCAAACGACGGTTCGACAGCGACTTCTGGATCCCCGACCGCGAGCACTACGCCCTCGCGT
Source organism: Micromonospora ureilytica (assembly GCF_015751765.1). Classification (NCBI taxonomy): domain Bacteria; kingdom Bacillati; phylum Actinomycetota; class Actinomycetes; order Micromonosporales; family Micromonosporaceae; genus Micromonospora; species Micromonospora ureilytica. The sequence continues at coordinate 6,076,042 of NZ_JADOTX010000001.1, read as the reverse complement.
TGGACGCCGACGGCCGCCAGGTGGACGCGCTGACCTCGAACATCGGGCACCTGCTGTGGAGCGGCATCGTGGACGAGTCGCGCGCCGGCAAGGTGGTCGAGCACCTGCTCGGGCCACGACTGTTCTCCGGCTGGGGGGTGCGGACGCTCGCCTCGGACGAGGGACGGTACAACCCGATCGGCTACCACGTGGGCACGGTCTGGCCGTTCGACAACTCGATCATCGCCTGGGGCCTGTGGCGGTACGGCTTCCGGGAGGAGGCCGGGTTGCTCTGCGACACCATGCTGGCGGCGTCCCGGTACTTCGAGGGGCGGCTGCCGGAGGCGTTCGCCGGCTACGCCCGGGACCTCACCGACTACCCGGTGGAGTACCCGACCGCGTGCAGCCCGCAGGCCTGGTCGGCCGGCACCCCACTGCTGCTGCTGCGCGTGATGCTGGGGTTGGAGCCGCAGGGCGAGCACCTGATCATCGACCCGGCGGTGCCACCGGGGATGGGCCGGGTCGAGCTGCTGGACATCCCCGGCCGGTGGGGCATGGTCGACGCGTTGGGCCGCAGCCGCGACCCGGAGGATCAGCCGGGCAACGGGTGACCCGAGCGGGCGGCCCGCCTCAGCCCGGGCAGCCGACGGTGGCGGCCAGTCGGGTGGCGTCCTCGCCGATCTCGGCCAGCACCGTGACGTCACCGCTGCGGTACGCGTACACCGGGGGTTGGTCCAGCAGTGGGGTGTTGCCGGCCAGCGTGGCGAGCGCGGCCGTCGAGGCCGCCGGGCCGGACCCGTCCGCGGACCGGGCGGTACGGGCGAGCCCGCCGCCCGGGCAGGGAGCGGTGACCAGCTCCGGAGCAGCATCACCCGGCCGGTCGAGTGCCCGCAGCGCGGCGGTCAGCGCGGCGGTTTCCGGGCCGGCAGCGGTGGCCGGGGCCGGCGTGTAGCCGGCGCCGACCGGCCGGCAACCGGTGTCCACGAGCAGTCGCACCCGGCCGTCGACTGTCGGCCGACCCTCGACGGCCACGAACTCTCCGGCGTCGGCGCGCAGTTCGGGGCCGTCCACCCCGGGCCCGACCCCGGCCCGCCAGCTCGCCGGCAGCCGCTCGGCGATGCCGGCCAGCACGGCCCGCTCGTCACCGGTGGCCGCGAGCACACCGACCTCGCGCCGCAGCCGCGCCCCGTCGGCGAACGGGGTGACCCGACAACCGGACGCGACCCGCGCCGGGCCCAACTCCAACAGACCGGCAACACCAGCCGCACGGGCCAACTCGCCGACCGCCCGATCGACCACCGGGCCGGCCTGATCGAGGGAACGCTGTTCGCGCACGGTCGGCGGGTCGTCCCGCGCCGACATCCAGGTGAGCCCGCCCAGCAACACGGCCCAGGCCACGGTCACGGCCAGCAGCCAACGTCGCCGCGACCGGGTCGGTGTCGGCGCGGCAGGGCCGGCCGAAGAGGCCCAACCCGTCTGGACAACACCGCTCACCCGGCCATGGTGTCACGCTCACGCCGCCGGGGCGGCAGCGGAGGCGGTCGGCAGGGCGGGGCGACGGCGGGTCAGCGACCGTTCAGCCGGGGCGGCGGGTCGAGTCGATAGCCGACACCTCGCACGGTGTGCACGTGCGGCCCGCCCGGCAAGCCCCGCAACCTGCGGCGAAGCCGTCTGACCGTGGACTGCAACGCCGCGGTGTCGACGCCACCCCGCACGGAGGCGCAGAGCTGTTCGTAGCTCCACACCACCAGCGGCGGGCCGATGAGCAGGGCGAGCAACTCCCGCTCGGTGGGGGTCAGCGGGAGCGGATCACCGCGCCAGGTGACCCGGTGGCCGGCCCGGTCGACGACCAGCTCACCCCACTCGACCAGACCCTGCGCCTCGGTGACCGGCCAGACGGCCGGCGTCGGGGCACTCGGCGACGGGAACAGCATTGCCCGCAACTGGACCAGGTCTGCACAACTCACCAGCTGGCAGACCCCGGCGAGCTGTTGCCGCACCTGATCGAGCATCAAGGCATCCGCGCTGACGCAAAGGATGATCGGAACCTCTTGACCGGACACCCCGCTGTCCGCACCAACTGTGATCTCCACCCCTAGATAGTGACGCATGCCGATGGGTTTGATTGGTCCGCCCGCACTCTTGGCGACGCTGAGATTTCTCCGGGTTACCACACGACACACCCGCTCGCGCCTCGCCCGGCCGCACCACTCGCAACCACTGTCGCAGAACCGACACAAACGCACGGCTTGCGAAGTTCCACTTCCCGCTCGGCGGACACCGCTTTCGGCCCTGTGTTGAGGATGTCCTGCAGGCCGTGGTGGAGGAGTTCTCCGTCGACACTGTCGAGGGATGGCGGAGCGCTGTCGGCGAAGGCCGGGAGGAGTGGCGCAAGCTGCAATTACTGGCGGCGGTGCGCGACGCCCCGGGCGTCGCCGCTCGGGCGCTGGAGGATCTGCAATACAAGGTGGTTCCGCCCGACTCAGCCCCCGCCGACAACCAGAGCAGGATGCGGGCTTACTGACGCTGCGGGAAACGACCGGGGCCGGTCACCCCGGAAAGGGTGACCGGCCCCGGTCGATCAGAGCGGTGGGTCAGGCGACGGTGACGGCGACCTCGTTGACGCCTCGGCCGGCAGTGACAGCGGTGTCGCCGTTGCCGTGCCGGGACAACGCCCGCAGCGTCCACGAACCCGGCGCGGCGAAGAACCGGAACTGCCCGGCGGCCGACGTGACCACCTCGGCGGTGAACTCACCTGTCGAGTCGAGCAACCGGACGTACGCGCCCGGCACCGGCTCGGCCTCGGCGGAGCGGACGATGCCGGTGATGACGGTTTCCTTCTCCAGATCCAGGCTGGCCGGCAACGGCGCGGCCTGGTCCGGTGCAGCGCAACTCGCGGCGGCGGGAAGAGTCATGATCAGGCCTCCCCGGGTTCGTCACCGAGCGCGACCGGCACACCGATCAGCGAGCCGTACTCGGTCCAGGAACCGTCGTAGTTCTTGACGTTGCGGTGACCCAGCAGCTCCTGGAGCACGAACCAGGTGTGCGACGAACGCTCACCGATCCGGCAGTAGGCGATGGTCTCCTTGCCGTCGTCGAGCCCCGCATCGCCGTAGATCTTGCGCAGGTCGTCGTCGGACCGGAAGGTGCCGTCCTCGTTGGCCGCCTTGGACCACGGCACGCTGATCGCGGTGGGGATGTGGCCGGCCCGCTGCGCCTGCTCCTGCGGCAGGTGGGCGGGGGCGAGCAGGCGACCGGCGAACTCGTCCGGGCTGCGCACGTCGACCAGGTTCTTGGTGCCGATCGCGGCGACGACCTCGTCGCGGAAGGCCCGGATGGAGGTGTCCGGCTCCTGCGCGACGTACTGGGTCGCCGGGCGGGACACCGCGTCGGTGACGAGCGGGCGGGCGTCCAGCTCCCACTTCTTGCGGCCGCCGTCGAGCAGCTTCACGTCGCGGTGGCCGTAGAGCGTGAAGTACCAGTAGGCGTACGCGGCGAACCAGTTGTTGTTGCCGCCGTACAGGATGACGGTGTCGTCGTTGCTGATGCCCCGCTCGGAGAGCAGCGCCTCGAACTGCGTCTTGTTGACGAAGTCCCGGCGGACCTGGTCCTGGAGGTCGGTCTTCCAGTCAATCTTGATGGCGCCGGCGATGTGGCCGGTGTCGTAGACCGAGGTGTCCTCGTCGACCTCGACGAAGACGACGCCCGGGGCGTCGAGGTTCTTCTCGGCCCACTCGGCCGAAACGAGTGCGGTGTCGCGACTCATCGAATCACTCCCTGGTGAGGATGGATGGTGAGCCAACGCGCGCGAATCGATGGATGTATCTGTCGCACCACGCGCGGGACCCAGCGGAAGGACGGGATCACGGGTTCGTGCGACGGCGCCGCTGCCGGGCGTTCGGTGGGATAACCGGAGGGTGCGAGAACCCTGTGCCGGTGGCCGCCGTCAGGCGGCCGGAGACAGCCCCGCCGTCAGATGACGGGGCGACACAGGCAGGTGGCCACGCGGCACAGGTCGACCGCGCGCCGTTTGGTGAGGTGGGTCCCCATGGCCAGGGAGCTTACCAGCCAGTGACCGTGCTGCCACTGGGCCGACCACCATCCGGGAATCGCGGGGGACGCCGACGATTTCGGCGTCCCACCGCGCCTCCGGCGTCAGCCAGCGGAGTTGATCGGCACGTTCTTCGCGTCGGCGGTGACCGCCAGCCCTTCCGGCAGTGGACGGACCTCCCGGACCGCGAGCTGGAACGGCAACTCCGGGAGGGGGACGTCGATGGAGATGCTCTTGGCGTAGTTGCTCAGGAAGGCACGGGCCAGCGGCAGGTTCGGCAGACCCGCGGCGTCCAGGTCGTTGAATCGCAGGGCGACCGCGCCGTTGTCGGCGACCGTGACGTCGGCGGTGCCGCTGATGGTGAGCTTCTGACCGAGGATGTCGGCCGGGGCCGTGACGGTGAGCTTGCCGTTCTGCTCGCCGAGGGCCAGCCCCGGGCGGTTCAGCAGCGCGGCCAGACTCTCGTAGCTGATCGTGCCGGCACCGTTGACGGTGTCCGCCACGACGTCACCCTGGCCGGTGCGCAGGGTGTCCAGCGAGGCCCGAACGTTGCGGGCGGTCACGTCCAGCACCGGCAGCCGGACGGCGTCGCCCTCGACCGAGGCCTGCACGTCCCGCAGGTTGATGGTGATGCGCTGGTAACGGCCATCCAGCACCTGGGTGAGGAACGGAGTTCCGCCCACCTCCACGTCGGGCGCGGCGGACTGCGCGCCCTGCTTGGCGATCTCCTGACGCACGCGGTCGCCGATCATCCGCTCGGCGACCCCGACGGCCACCCGGTCGGCGACCACCAGCAACCCCGCCAGCAGCAGGAGCAGAACGAACAGCCCGATGAGCAGCTTGCGGCCACGCCGTCGGGGTCGCGCCTCGTCCACCGGATAGTCCCGCGCCACGCCGCCTCCTGTCTCCGCCCGCCGCGCCGCGACGGGTCGTTCGTACCGACGCCGCAGGGCGGCGCACCCGTAGGTACCCGACCGGCTCCACGCTCAACCGTGACTCAGAGGAAGAGCATGCACATGGCGTACGCGGCGGGCGCCGCCAGGGCGAAGCCGCCGAGCGGACCCTGCATGTGCCGGGCCACCCACATCGTGGGCGGTTCACCGGCCATCAACCGGCCCGCCTCCGCGTACCCCACTGCGAGGTCGGAGAGGACGGCGGTGACCGCCGCGACCAGGCCGATCACGGCGGCCCGGGTCGGCGTGAAGGGAGCCACCAGGTAGCTGCCGAGGAGGGCGCTGGTCAACGTGCCGACCATCGCGCCGGCCACCACGCCGGCGGCGCCCCGGGGCACCTGTGGGGCCAGCCGGGGCCAGGGCAGCACGGCGTCGGTGAGCCGGGCGACGGTGAGCGCGACACCGCTCGCGGTGAGGCAGACGGTGATCGCCTGGGTGCCGGCCGGAATCCGGCTGAGCACGATCAGGGTGCCGAAGGCCACCACCCCGACGACGATGAGCAGCGTGGCACCGAGGGAGTCGGTGACCCGAACCCGGTCGACCCGGCGAACCAGCTGGCCGAGCACCGCGGCGAGGAACCCGCCTGCGGCCAGGTAGCCCAGCGGCGCCAGGCCGGCGACGTCGGTCTGCACCGCCGCGATGTCGGCCAGGGCCGCGACCGCGGCGCTGATCCCGGCGACCACCAGCAACGCGGGCGGACGCATGGCCATCGTCCAGGCGAGGACGAACAGCAGTTGGACGCCGAAGATGATGAAGGCGAACGGCAGCCGGTGACCGGGGCCCGAGGTCTGCGCGCCGAGCACCAGGCCCACGCCGAGCAGCGCGGCGAAACCGGCGATGGTCAGCGCCAGCTGGCGGTGCACCTCGACCGGGGGTATGACCTCCTCTTCCGGCTCGTCGATCTCGTCTTCGGATCGGCGGGCCGGCTCGCCGGCGCGACGGGCACGGCGAGGCCCACCCCGTTCGCGGCGATCGCCATCGGTGGTGGCCGGACCGGTACGCGGCCCGGGCGGTTGGCCGCGCGTCGCTGCGGCGGCCGGGCCCGGTTGGGGCCCGGCGGGCCACGATTCGCGGCCGGCCTCGGGCGAGGTGGAGGGAAACACGACCCGATCGTGCCAGACCGACGGCCCGACGCGGTGGTCAAGGGTTTCGGCGACGTTAAAATCCGGGCCACGATCAGGGGCAAGATAGACAAACGGGAAACGGCCTGACGGCGCGGCCGAGGCGATCGGTTACGCTCAACGCGTTACCCGCCCGTCAGCGACGCCGGGACCACGCAATTTCTCAGCGCACTCCTTGATGAGTGCGACTGGTCGCGTGCGGCCTCGCGCCGCCGGGACGGAGGTGATCGTGGAGATCCTGCTGTTGGTGACCGCGCGCGCAGGTGAACCGTCGGCTGTGCTGCCGGCACTCGACCTGCTGCCGCACTCGGTTCGCACCGCGCCGCGTGATGTTCGCACACTGGTCGCGGGCCCCAGCCCGGACGCGGTGATGGTGGACGCCCGATCGGAGTTGAGCGAGGCCCGGGCGACCTGCCGGATGTTGCACGCCACCGGGCTCGGCGTGCCGCTCGTCGCGGTGGTGACCGAGGCCGGTCTGATCGCGCTGAACGCCGACTGGGGTGTCGACGACGTCATCCTCGCCTCGGCCGGCCCCGCCGAGGTCGAGGCACGGCTGCGGCTGGCGGTGGGCCGGCTCAGCAACGCGACAGCTGGCGCGGGTGGATCGATCCGTGCCGGCGAGCTGAACATCGACCCGGACACCTACGCGGCCAAGCTCAAGGGCCGCCCCCTCGACCTCACCTACAAGGAGTTCGAGCTGCTGAAGTTCCTGGCCCAGCACCCGGGCCGGGTGTTCACCCGGGACCAGCTCCTGCGCGAGGTCTGGGGCTACGACTACTTCGGCGGCACCCGCACCGTGGATGTGCACGTCCGGCGACTGCGCGCCAAGCTCGGCTCGGAGTACGAGTCGATGATCGGCACCGTTCGCCAGGTCGGCTACAAGTTCGTCGTTCCGCCGTCGCGGGCGCTGGCCGAGGCGGAGCACGTGTCCCTGCCGGTCTGATCCGCGGACCACCACCCCGGCCGATTTCCCATATGCCCTTTTTGCGCGGCTTGGCAGTTCTATTCTGACTGCCGGGTTTGTCGTAGAAAGGGGTGATGGTGCGCGCACTGAACACGGGGGCGACCGGCCGGCGTGGCCGGCGAGCCGGGCGGAAGTCGTGACGCGGGGCAGTTCCACCGCGCGGGCCGCGGGGATCGTGACGCTTGTGGTGGCGGGGCTGCTCGGCTCGGCGTACGTGCTGGGCCGCAGCCTCGTTCCCGACCAGACGCCTCCGCACTCCACAGGCGTCACCACGAGCGCTGACGGGCCGCACTACGCCGACCAACCCAGCGTTGGCGAGCCGGGCGGAACCCCGAGCGTCAGCGCCAGCAACAGCGCCGGCCCGGTCGAGACCGGGCAGGACGGGTCCGGACGAGACGCCGGCGGCGACAACCTGTTCGGCGCGCACGCCACCACCGGCAGCCCGCGGCTCGCGCTGACCTTCGACGACGGGCCGGACCCGCGCTACACCCCGCAGGTCCTCGCCCTCCTGAGCGAGTACGACGTGCAGGCCACGTTCTGCGTGGTCGGCGAGAACGCGCAGAACCACCCCGACCTGGTCCGGTCGATCGTGGACGCCGGGCACACCCTCTGCAACCACTCCTGGCACCACGACGTCGGCCTGGGCGCCCGGTCGGCCGACGCGATCCGCTCCGACCTTCTGCGCACCAACGCGGCGATCCGGGCGGCGGTGCCGAACGCGCCGATCGTCTGGTACCGCCAGCCGGGCGGGGCTTGGACATACCCGGTGGTGTCGGTGGCGCGGCAACTCGGCATGACCCCGCTGCACTGGTCGGTGGACCCGTCGGACTGGGAGCTGCCCGGCGCCAACAAGATCAGCGCGACGGTGCTGAGCCAGGCCGAACCGGGCTCGGTGGTGCTGCTGCACGACGCCGGTGGGGACCGGCAGGGCACTGTCGAGGCGCTGCGCCGGATCCTGCCCGACCTGACCGCCCGCTTCGAGTTGGAGGCACTCCCCACCGATCCGACGTGAGCCGCTGCTTTGGGGCGACGGTCCGGGCGCCACGACGCGCAGCGGATACGGTGGCGGAATGAGCAGCGCGGAGCCAACCAGCGACCAGGTGACCCGGAGCGACAGGTTGGCGGCGGCGGAAATCGCCGACGTACTGGCCCTGGCCAGCGCCGCCGGTGACACGGACGGAGCGGACCCTCTCGACGAGCACGTCCTGCTCCGGTTGCGCGACGCCGACGCCCCCGCCGTGCATCTGATCGCCCGCGCCGACGACGGCACCCTCACCGGGTACGCGCACCTGGACACCACCGACCCGATCGGTGGGATCGGGGTCGAGTTGGTGGTGCACCCCGCCTACCGGCGACGTGGCACCGGGCGGGCGCTCGCCCGGGGCGTACTCGCCTCGGCCACCGGGCCACTGCGGGCGTGGGCGCACGGCGACCACCCCTCGGCCGCCGCGCTCGCCGTCGACCTCGGCTTCACCCGCGCCCGGGTGCTCTGGCAGTTGCGCCGACCGTTGGCCGCCCCGCTGGGTGAGCCGCGCCTGCCCGACGGGGTGGTGCTGCGCGCGTTCCGACCCGGGGCGGACGACTCGGCCTGGCTGACCCTCAACGCGCGGGCCTTCGCCGAGCACCCCGAGCAGGGCCGGTGGACGTCGGACGACCTGCGGGTACGCCTCGCCGAGCCGTGGTTCGACCCGGCGGGCTTCCTGCTCGCCGAGGAGACCGCGACCGGCCGCCTACTCGGTTTCCACTGGACCAAGGTGCACGAGCGGCCGGGGTCGGCCCGGATCGGCGAGGTGTACGTCCTGGGTGTGGAGCCGACCGCGCACGGCGGCGGGCTCGGCCGGGCCCTCACCACCGCTGGGCTGACACACCTGCGGGACAAGCGCGGCCTGGACCGGGTGATGCTCTACGTGGACGACTCGAACACCGGGGCGGTGGCGCTCTACGAACGGCTGGGCTTCGCCCGCTGGTCCGCGCACATCAACTACCACCTGGGCTGACCGGCGGCGTCGCCCCGACCGGGTCACCGACGGGTAACGGCCGGGCGTCGGCAACATAACGACGAACCGGAAATATACCCATACATCCGACAGGTGTATCCCGGTTCACTTAACGGACAACTCACCCTCAGCAAGCGGTCATCTGAGTGGCCGTACGTGTTCACCTTGCGTTCACTTGCGACCGGCGAACCGGCTACCTGGCACTTCTAACTTTCGTGTCAGCCGGTCAGTGCCGGTCCTCGGGCCCCGGGATCGGGGCGCCAAGTCAGACGCGAAGGGAAACCCCTCAGGTGAAGCTCCAGCGGTACGGCACTATTGCCTGCCTCGCTCTTGCCGCGACGCTCGGCCTCAGTGCATGCGGCTCGGACAACAACGAGCCCGCCTCCGGCGCGAACGCTTCGGGCTCGGCCGCCGCGGTCGACTGCGCTACCGGCACGCTGAACGCCCAGGGCTCGTCGGCGCAGAAGAACGCCATGGCCGAATGGATCAAGGCGTACCAGCAGAAGTGCCAGGGTGTCACGATCAACTACGAGCCCAGCGGCTCGGGCGCCGGCATCCAGGCGTTCATCGCCGGGACGGCCGACTTCGCCGGCTCCGACTCCGCGCTCAAGCCGGAGGAGCAGCCGCAGGCCGACGCCAAGTGCGTCGGTGGCAAGGCCATCCACCTGCCGATGGTGATCGGCCCGGTGGCCGTCGCCTACAACGTGAGCGGCGTGGACAACCTCCAGCTCAAGCCGGCCACCCTGGCGAAGATCTTCGCCGGCAAGGTCACCAAGTGGGACGACGCCACGATCAAGGCCGACAACCCGGAGGCCAAGCTCCCGGCGACCACCATCCAGACCGTCCACCGTTCGGACGAGTCGGGCACCACCGACAACTTCACCAAGTACCTGTCGAAGACCGCTGAGAGCGACTGGACCCTGGGCAACGCCAAGGCGTGGAAGGCACCGGGCGGCACCGGCGCCAAGGGCTCGGACGGCGTGGCCAGCCGGGTCAAGGGCGCGGACGGCTCCATCGGCTACATGGAGTGGTCGTTCGCCGAGAACGCCGGTCTGAAGATGTCGAAGATCGGCAACGGCAACGGCGAGTTCGCCGCGCTGACCGCCGAGGCGGCCGGCAAGACCATCGCCGGTGCTGCCGTCGAGGGTCAGGGCGACGACCTCAAGCTGAAGATCGACTACAACACCAAGGAGGCCGGGGCCTACCCGATCGTCCTGGCGACGTACGAGATCGTCTGCAGCAAGGGCCTCGCGGCCGACAAGCTGCCGCTGGTCAAGGGTCTGCTGGGCTACGCCGCCAGCACCGAGGGCCAGGCTGCCATGACCGAGCTGGGCTACGCCCCGCTGCCGGAAAGCGTCCGCACCAAGGTCGAGGCCGCGGTCAAGAACATCTCCTGACCGACACCACTCCGCAATCGAATCGAGCGAGCAGATGGGTGACACCCCCCACCGCTCGGCCGACGCCGGCACCGGCGGGACGCGCGTGACCCAGAGTCACGAGTGGCCCGTCGGTGCCTCGGCGCGTGTGGCCGAGGCACCAGTCAGCACCCGTTCCCCGGGCGGCACCGGGCTGGGCGGCGGCGGCGCGCTGCCGCGCAGCCGTAGGTTCGGCGCCGAGCGGGCCTTCCGCGGTCTCACCCTGGCCGCCGGCACCGCCGTTCTGGTCATCATCGCCGCCATCGCGATCTTCCTGGTCGTCAAGGCGGTGCCGGCCCTACGCGCCAACACCGAGAACTTCTGGTCCTACGAGGGCTGGTCGCCCAACGAGACGGAGCCGAAGTTCGGCATCGGTGCGCTCGCCTTCGGCACCGTGCTCAGCTCGGCGCTGGCACTGCTCATGGCGGTGCCGGTGGCGCTGGGCATCGCCCTCTACCTCTCGCACTACGCGCCGCGCCGGCTGGGCACCGCGCTCGGCTTCCTGGTCGACCTGCTCGCCGCCGTGCCGAGCGTGGTCTTCGGTCTCTGGGGACGGGACGTCTTCAGCAGCCCGGTCCGGGATTTTTCCGTCTGGCTGAACCAGCACTTCGGCTGGATCCCGCTCTTCGGCGGTGACGGCCCCTTTGGGGCGTCCGTCATGCTGGGCGCCCTGGTACTCGCGATCATGGTGCTGCCGATCATCACCTCGCTCTCCCGCGAGGTGTTCCTCCAGACGCCGACGGCGAACGAGGAGGCCGCCCTCGCCCTCGGCGCCACCCGCTGGGAGATGCTCCGCACCGCGGTGATCCCCTACGGCCGCCCCGGCATCATCGCCGCGATGATGCTCGGCCTCGGCCGGGCGCTCGGCGAGACCATCGCCCTGGCGTTGACCCTCGGCATCACCTTCGGCATCTCGTTCAACCTGATCCAGAACGGCGGCAACACCATCGCCGCCAACATCGCCAACGCGTTCGGCGAGGCGAACGAGACCGGCCGGGGCGCGCTCATCGCCTCCGGCCTGGTGCTGTTCGCCATCACGCTGATCGTCAACATCACGGCGCGGGCGATCATCTACCGCCGCCGGGAGTTCACGGAGTCGGCCGCATGACCACAACCGTCACCTCCCACCGCACCCGGCCGCCGGCCCAGCCCGACTCGCTGCGGGCCAAGCGGCTGCCCTGGTACGCCGCCCCGGCCATCGCCGTGGCGGCCCTGGCACTCTCCGCCGTGATCGTCTACGGCACCGGCATTGGCGGCCCGGTCCTCGTGGTCGTCCTCGGCGCGATCCTCTACCTGGTCGGGCTCTTCGCCGCCGCCAACGCGGTCGAGGGGCGCCGATCGGCCCGCAACCGCACCTGGAGCGCACTGATCCACTCCGCCTTCGTGCTGGCGGTGCTGCCACTCGTGTCGGTGGTCTGGACGCTTGTCAGCAAGGGCGCCGACCGGCTGGACGCCAACTTCTTCCAGACCTCGATGAACAACATCGGGGCCCGGGACGCCAACGGCGGCGCGTACCACGCGATCGTCGGCACGCTGGAGCAGGTCGGCATCGCCACCCTGATCACCGTCCCGCTCGGCGTTCTCTGCGCGATCTACATCGTCGAGTACGGCCGGGGCAAGTTCGCCTTCGCGATCCGGTTCTTCGTGGACGTGATGACCGGCATCCCGTCGATCGTCTCCGGCCTCTTCGTGCTGGCGTTCTGGGTGCTGGTCGTGTCGCCGTGGTTCAACGACGGTCGGCCCAGCTTCTCCGGCTTCGCCGCCGCGCTCGCGCTGAGCGTGCTCATGCTGCCCACCATCGTCCGGTCCACCGAGGAGATGCTCCGCCTCGTACCGGCGCCACTGCGCGAGGGCGCGTACGCGCTCGGCGTACCCAAGTGGAAGACCATCCTGCGGGTGGTGCTGCCGACGGCGCTGCCCGGCATCGTCACCGGCGTCATGCTCGCCATCGCCCGCGCGGCCGGCGAGACCGCGCCGGTGCTGCTGGTCGCCGGCGGCGGCGCGGCGATCAACACCAACCCCTTCGAGAACAACCAGTCGTCGCTGTCCCTCTTCGTCTACCAGCAGGCCGGTGACGCGTCGAAGTACGCCCCGGCACGGGCGTGGACCGCGGCACTCACCCTGGTCGCCCTCGTGCTCATCCTGACGATCGCGGCGAAGCTGCTGGCCCGTCGCAACAGGCTCAGCCGATGAACCCCGGAGGTACCACCATGGCCAAGCGCGTGTCCGCCTCGAACGTCACCGCGTACTACGGCGGCTTCAAGGCAATCGAGAACATCAACCTGACTGTCGAGCCGAAGACGGTCACCGCTCTCATCGGGCCGTCCGGCTGCGGCAAGTCGACGTTCCTGCGGTCGATCAACCGGATGCACGAGGTGCTGCCGGGGGCCCGCGTCGAGGGCAGCCTGACCATCGACGACCAGGACATCTACGACCGGGACGTGGACGTCACAGCGGTCCGGCGCACCATCGGCATGGTCTTCCAGCGGCCGAACCCGTTCCCCACCATGAGCATCTTCGAGAACGTGGTGGCCGGGCTGAAGCTCAACGGGGTCCGCAAGAAGTCGCTCCTGGAGGACGCGGCCGAGAAGGCCCTGCGCGCCGCGAACCTGTGGGGCGAGGTCAAGGACCGGCTGGGCAAGCCCGGCGCGGGCCTCTCCGGCGGTCAGCAGCAGCGGCTCTGCATCGCCCGGACCATCGCGGTCGAGCCGCAGGTCGTCCTGATGGACGAGCCGTGCTCCGCCCTGGACCCGATCTCCACGCTGGCGATCGAGGACCTGATGTTCCAGCTCAAGGACAAGTTCACGATCATCATCGTGACGCACAACATGCAGCAGGCCGCGCGGGTGTCGGATCGGACCGCCTTCTTCTCGATCGAGAAGACCGGCGACCCGGGCCGGCTGATCGAGTACGACAACACCCAGAAGATCTTCAGCAACCCGAGCGTGAAGAAGACCGAGGACTACATCACCGGCCGCTTCGGCTGAGCCGACCACATCCGGTCACCGGCGCCCCGCCTCCCGGCATGGGCGCCGGTGCCATATCCGCCGCCGCCCCGCCCCGCCCCAAGACCGTCCCCGATCAAGGATGTAGTGGCCTCACGCCGCAACGGAGGCCACTACTTCCATGTTCGAGCGCGATCTTCGACAGGAGCCCGCCTGTGGTCCAGACCGCGCCCAAGATCTGCGCAACTACCCGGATAGTGCGGTCTCCCACGAGTTCGAGGCAGCAGTATCCCTGACGTTGTGCGGATCTTGACGGCATGCGCCGGCCGCGAGCGCCCCAAGGGTCAGCCCAGGACGAAGCGGGGTTTGCCGTTCGGGGGCAGGTCCAGGCGCGGGGTGATCGGGCTGGCGGCGTCCCGATCGGCCGCCGCCCGCGCCACCCCGGCCAGGTCGCCGGCCGCGGCCACCTCGGCCAGCGTGACAAGGGTCGGTGGCAGCATGGTCAGCTCGCCGGCCAACGCGCGGGCCAGCGCGTCCGCCGGCCGGATCCACAGGGTGTGGTCGGCCTCGCCGGAGACGTCGCGGGTCCGTTGTCCCTCCGGCAACAAAGCGATGAAGAAGTACGTGTCGAAGCGGCGCGGCTCGAACTCGGGAGTGATCCACCGGCTCCAGGGCAGCAGCAGGTCCGATCGGAGGGTGAGCTGACGGTCGGCGAGCAGCGCCGCGAAGCCCAGCCGGCGTCCCTCCAGGTCCTGCCGGGCCGCCTCCCAGTCGTCCCCGCTGACGTCGCCGACCACTGTCTCCCGGTTCGGGCCGGCGAGCAGTACGCCAGCCTCCTCGAAGACCTCACGCGCGGCCGCGCAGACCACCGCCTGCGCGGCCTGCGGGGCCACTCCGAGCCGGTCCGCCCACTCGCCCGGAGTCGGGCCGGCCCAGTCCAGGTGCGTGTCCGAGTCGGAGCGGTCCACCCCGCCTCCGGGGAAGGCGTACATCCCGCCGAAGGTCATCGCGGCGACCCGGCGGATGACGTACACCTCGAAGCCGGCGTCGGTCGGACGCAGCAGCAACACGGTGGCCGCAACCCGCGGCGTCGCCGGGATGCCACCCTCGGCCTGGAACCGGCGGGCGTGCTCGACCAGGGCGGCCGGGGCGTCGAAGCCGTCACTGTCGATCGTCATGCCGCGAGCCTAGTTCCCAGCAGCGCGGTCGCCGGCGCCCGCCAGCCGTTGAAGGATCATGGAGTTATTGCCACGACACGCCGTGCCACCGGGCAATAACTTCATGATCGACGAGGGTGGTCGGAGGGTGGGAGGGGCGCGGGCCGGGCAGCGCGGGGTTCACCTGGCTCGGCTAGCGTTTCGGCATGACTCGTTGGGGCATCCTGGCCACCGGCCACATCGCCAGCCGTTTCGCCGAAGACCTCCGGTTGGTGCCGGACGCCGAGTTGGTAGCGGTCGGTTCCCGCGCCGCGGAGAGCGCCCGGCGCTTCGCCGACACCTACGGCGCGAAGCGCGCCTACGGCTCCTGGGTGGAGTTGGCCGCGGACCCGGAGGTGGACGCGATCTACGTGGCGACGCCGCATTCCGCGCACTACGAGGCGGCGATGACCTGCCTCACCGCCGGGCGGGCGGTGCTGTTGGAGAAGCCGTTCACCCTCGACCTGGCCACCAGCACCGAGTTGATCGACACGGCCCGCGCCGCCGGGGTCTTCCTGATGGAGGCCATGTGGATGCGGCTGAACCCGATGATCCTGCGGGTGGTCGAGCTGATCGCGGACGGGGCGATCGGCACGGTGACCGGGGTCCGGGCCGACTTCGGGGTGGCCGGGCCGTTCCCGCCGGAGCATCGGATGCGCAACGCGGCGCTGGGCGGGGGCGCCCTGCTCGACCTGGGGATCTACCCGATCAGCCTGGCCCACCTGCTGCTCGGGGTGCCGCAGGACGTCCGGTCCTGGGCGCAGCTCGGCCCGGAGGGGACGGACGAGAACACCGGCATGCTGTTCGGCTATGACACCGGAGCGCTGGCGACCCTGAGCTGCGGCATGGTCGGGTTGAGCGGGCAGACCGCCTCGATAACGGGCACCACGGGGCGGATCGACCTGCCGGAACCGTTCTTCCGGCCAGGTTCGGTGACAGTGCACCGAGCCGGCGCGGAGCCGGAGACGATCGTCGCCGACGGGGCCGGCAACGGCTACCAGTACGAGGCGATCGAGGTGCAGCGCTGCCTGGCCGCAGGGCTGACCGAGAGCCCGGCGGTGCCGCATGCCACGACCCTTGAGGTGATGACCCTGCTGGACATGGTCCGCGAGCAGATCGGCGTGCGATACGTCTGAGCCCGACTGAACAGGGGAAGGGCCCTCCGCCACGGCGAGACCGTGGCGGAGGGCCCTTCCAGAAACTCAGCCGAAGAGCGGCCGGACCAGCAGGTACGTGACGCACGCGATCAGTGCGGCGGCCGGGAACGTGATGATCCAGGCGAGCACGATGTTGCCGGCCACGTTCCAGCGAACCGCGGAGAGCCGCTTGGTCGCGCCCACACCCATGATCGCCGAGGTGATGGTGTGGGTGGTGGAGATCGGCGCCTTCAACACCAGGGCGTTGAAGTACAGCACCGCGCTGGCGACGGTCTCGGCGGCGAAGCCCTCCGGCGGCCCCAGGTCGATGATCTTGCGACCGAGGGTACGGATGATCCGCCAACCGCCGGCGTACGTGCCGAGGGCCAGCATCGTCGCCGAGGTCCAGAACACCCACCCCGGGATGTGCGTCTTGCTCTCCTGGAAACCACCCGTGTAAAGCGCCAGCACCACGATGCCCATGGTCTTGGCGGCGTCCTGCATGCCGTGACCGACCGACATGGCGGCGGCCGAGGCGGTCTGCGCCCAGCGGAAGCCCCGGTTGAGCTTGCCCGGCTGCCCCTTCCGGAACAGCCAGAGGATGGCAAGCATCAGCAGGTAACCGAGGGTGAGGCCGACGATCGGCGACAGCACCATCGGCAGCAGCACCTTCTGGCCGATGTTGCCCCACTGCACCAGGCCGCCGGTGGACAACAGGGTCGCGCCGACCAGGCCGCCGAAGAGCGCGTGCGAGGACGACGAGGGCAGACCGAAGTACCAGGTGATCAGGTTCCAGGCGATCGCGCCGAGCACCCCGGCGAAGACGACCCCGAGGCTGCTCACTCCCATGGGGAGGGTGACCAGGCCGTCGCCGACGGTCTTGGCCACACCGGCGCCGAAGTGGGCGCCGACGAAGTTGCCGACCGCGGCGAGCCCGAGCGCGATCCGGGGTGTCAGCGCCCGTGTGGAGACGCTTGTGGCGATCGCGTTGGCGGCGTCGTGGAAACCGTTGGTGTAGTCGAACGCCAGGGCCACCGCGATCACCGCCAGCACGGCGATGAGTTCAGGGGACACCGGCTCAGGACTCCTTGACGGCGATGGTCTCGACGGTGTTGGCCACGTGCTCGAAGGCGTCGCAGGCGGCCTCCAGCTCGTCGGCGACCTCCTTCATCTTCAGCACCGTCAACGCGTCGTACTCACCGGAGAAGAGGCGGACGAGGAGCTGCCGGTTGATCCGGTCGCCCTCGTTCTCGAGCCGGTTGCACTCGATCCAGTAGTCCTCGAGATTCTTCAGCGACTTCAGCCGGGGCATCGCGTCGGCGGTCAGCTTGGCCTGCTGGTCGAGCACGTTGACCATCTCGTGCAGCTCGCGGGGCAGTGCCGGAAGCTCGGTCAGCCCGTACAGGTAGAGCAGGTCACCCACCGCTTCCAGGTGGTCCATCACGTCGTCCAGCAGCGAGCCGAGCCGGTAGATGTCCTCCCGGTCGAACGGGGTGATGAAGGTCGAGTTGATCTTCTTGTACAGCTCGTGGGTGATCTGGTCGCTGTCGTGCTCGACCTCGGTCAGCCGCTCGCTGACGGACTGCACGTCCACGCCGGGCAGGGCCAGCTCGTTGAGCAGCGCGGTGCCCCGGACCAGGTTCTGCGCGGCCCTGGTGAAGAGCTCGTAGAAGGCGCCCTCGGTGGGGCGGAAGGAAAACTTCACAGCACAGACCTCGTCGCGTCGGTGGAAGGGTGGCGGCGCCCGAGAACGCCCGCTCGGTGAATGCTAGGAAACGGCAGAACGGGGAATTCGCCGGCCCACCCCTGGCCAGGCACCATTCACCACTCGTTCACCTGCCGTTCATCTCGGCTGCCCCACCCGCACCCGCTCCCCCAGCCAGCAGGCGCTTCCGCTCCCGAACCACGTCGAAATCGGCAGCGGGATACCCCAGATCGAGCGTGTCGAACGTCTCACGTAGCAGGTGGGCCACCGCCCAGTCCCGGTACCACTTGCGGTCCGCCGGCACCACGAACCAGGGCGCGGCGTCCGTGCCGCACCGGCTCAGGGCCTCGGCGTACGCGGCCTGGTAGTCGTCCCAGTGCCCCCGCGAGTCGATGTCGGAGGGGTTGTACTTCCAGTGCTTGCGCGGGTCGGTGAGCCGCTCCAGCAGACGCTTGCCCTGCTCGGCGTACGAGATGTGCAGCATCACCTTGATCAGGGTCACGCCGCCGTCGGTCAGCTCCCGCTCGAACGAGTTGATCTCGTCATAGCGGGCTCGCCAGGTCGCCTCCGGCACCAGCGAGCCGACCCGGGCGATCAGCACGTCCTCGTAGTGCGAACGGTTGAACATCCCCACGTACCCCGGCGGCGGCAGCTCCCGGCGGATCCGCCAGAGGAAGTCGTGCCGCAACTCCTGGCGGGTCGGCGGCCCGAACGAGCGGATGTGCAGGCCCAACGGGTTCATCGCGCCGGCCACCCGCTTGATCGTGCCGTCCTTGCCGCCGCAGTCCATGGCCTGGAGCACCAGCAGCACCCGGTGCGCCGGCCGCTCCGACCCGGTCTTGGCCATCGCGAAGAGCATCTCCTGCTGCCGGCCCAGCTCCTCGCCGACCAGTTCCACCTGCTCCCGCGCCCAGGTCTTACGACGCTCGCCGCGGCCCGCCGGCCCCGGCAGGCCGGGCATGGACCGCGGGTCGATCGCGCCGAGATCCACCGGCGCGGTGACTCGCAGCAGGTCCCGCACGGAGCCGCCGTCCGGTGCCTCGATCTGCCCTTGCTGGGGTGCGCTCATGCACGGATCATCGCCCACCCACCGCCGTTCCGCCCGTCAAGAGCCGCCTCCGGACCTGGGCCCGCTGATCGGCACCGACCGACCTCCGCCCGCCGAAAGCATCGGCCCGCCGGGCCGTTCCGGGGCTGCCGGCAGGCCCGCTCGGCGGGAGGATGTAGGCCGGGACGCCGACCGGAGGGGGTGGTGGGTCGTGCGGGAGCTGGCGACGGAGTTCGAGGCCCAGCGTGGCCGACTGCTCGCGGTGGCCCACCGGATGCTGGGCAGCCGCAGCGAGGCGGAGGACGCGGTGCAGGAGACCTGGCTGCGCTACGCCGGGGCGCTGGCCGACCCGGCGGCCCGCGCCGAGATCCGCGACCTGTCCGCGTGGCTGACCACGACCTGCGCCCGGATCTGCCTGGACGTGCTCCGCTCGGCCCGGGTCCGCCGGGAGGCGTACCCCGGGCAGTGGCTGCCGGAGCCGGTGGTGAGCCCGTTGGGCGGCCGGCCGACGGCGGACGGCTACGCGCCCGACCCGGCGGAGCGGGCGGTCCGCACCGACCAGGTCGGCACGGCGCTGCTGGTGGTGCTGGAGCGGCTCGCGCCGGAGCAGCGGGTCGCCCTCGTGCTGCACGACGTGTTCGCGCTGCCGTTCGCCCGGGTCGCGGGGGTGCTCGGCACCACCGAGGTGGCCGCCCGGCAGCTCGCCTCCCGGGCTCGTCGGGCGGTCACCGCGCCGGACGTACCCCGGCACACCGCCGACCCGGCCGAGCAGCGCCGGGTGCTCAAGGCGTTCGTCGCCGCGACCGACTCCGGCGAGCTGGACCAGCTGCTCCAGGTGCTCGCGCCGGACGTGGTCTTCGTCGGTGACTCCGGCGGGCACTTCCCCGCAGCCCGTCGGCCGGTGCTCGGCGCGGACGCCGTGGCTCGCCTCACGCTCGGCCTGTTCGGCCGCACCGGCCGGTACGCCGACCGGGTGCTGGCTCGGCCGGTGCTCGTCGACGGTGCGCTCGGCCTCCAGCTGGAGACGGCGCACAGCGACGGGCGGCCGATCCGTCTGGTCACCGCGTTCGCGGTGGACCAGGGCCGGATCACCGCCATCTACAACCAGCTCAACCCGGACAAGCTGACCGACCTGCCGCCGCTGGACGCCGACGACGGCTGGCCCCCACGCTGGTGAGCCGGCCCGACCGGGCGGGCGTGCGGCGTCAGACCACCAGGGCCAACCACTTGCGGTACGCGGTGGCGAACGGCTCGGTGCCGTCGCCCAGGGCCCCGAACAGCCGCTGTGCCGCGGCCTCGGCCTCGGCCACCACGTCCTCCGGGTAGCCGAACCGGGCCCGGTGCTCGGCGAACTCGTCCTCGTCGAGCAGCTCCACCAGGCCGGTGGCCCGACGCCGGACGACGTCCAGATCCAGGTCGATCAGGTGGACTGTGTCGTCGGACTCCCAGCGGGCCGGGGTCGCGATGTCGCAGTAGACCTCGCTGGTGCGGGGCGGGGGGTTGAACATGGCCGTCCACCAGGCACGATGAGGCACCAGCAGCACGAACGGGATCTTCTCCACCGAGGGCCGGCCGTGGTAGACCGACTGGGTGCCCTCGGGCACGCCGAGCCAGATGCCGAGGTCGTCCTCGGTGAGCCGACGGGCCGGGTAGTCGCGGTGGGCGCTGCCGTCGTACTTGCGGTAGATCACGCGGACCATGTCGCTCGGCATGATTCGCACCCTAACCGATACGGCCCAACGCGTCGTAGCGCGGCCGTAACCGGGCGGGGTCGGTCGCAATGTCCGGCCCGGTCGGCATCGCGCCACGCGGCGGATGGGCGCGGCCGGTGTCGGCGGCGCCGGGTACCGTCGCACGGTGACTCCGCCCCGCACCGCCACCGGTTCCGCCACCCCGTCGGCCCGTGCCAAGGGGCGACGGCGGGGTGCCCGGCCCAGTGGCACGGAGCTGCTGGCGGCGGCGGTCGGCGCCGTGCCCGGCGGCGCGGAACGCCCCGGCCAGTTGCAGATGACCACGGCGATCGAGGAGTGCGTGGCCGGCGGCGAGCATCTGCTCGTGCAGGCCGGCACCGGCACCGGCAAGTCGTTGGCGTACCTCGCGCCGGCGCTCACTGTGGACGGCCCGGTGGTGGTCTCCACCGCCACCCTGGCGTTGCAGTCCCAGCTGGTCGATCACGATCTGCCCCGGCTCGCCGACGCGGTCGAGCCGGTGCTCGGCCGTCGGCCCACCTTCGCCGTGCTCAAGGGCCGCCATCACTACCTCTGCCTCGCCCGACTGGACAACTCCACGGAGGAGGAGCCGGAGGACACCCTCTTCGACGCCCCCGCGGCGCGTCCCGGTGGCGGGACGAAGTGGCTCGGTGAGGCGGGCCGGTTGGGCAAGCAGGTCGAGCGGCTGCGTGACTGGGCCGAGAAGACCGCCACCGGCGACCGGGACGAGTTGGACCCAGGCGTCGACGACCAGGCCTGGCGGCTGGTGTCCATGCCGGCCCGCGAGTGCGTCGGCGCGACCCGTTGCCCGTTCGGGCAGGAGTGCTTCGCCGAGGCGTCGCGGGCCCGCGCCCGCGAGGCCGACATCGTGGTGACCAACCACAGCCTTCTCGCTGTCGACATGCTCGCCGACCGGCACATCGTGCCACCGCACAAGCTGCTCATCGTCGACGAGGCGCACGAGCTGGCCGACCGGGTCTCCTCCGCCGCCCAGGCGGAGCTGGTGCCAGAGCTGATCGACCGGACCACCCGGCGGGCCCGTACGCTGCTGCGGCCGGAGACGGCCGAGGCGCTCACCGCCGCCGGCGACGCCCTCGCGGTCGGCCTGGCCGAGGCGCCGGCCGGGCGGATAACCGCGGGGTTGCCGACGCCACTGCGCGAGGCGTGCACGCTGCTCGACGCGGCGACCCGCTCCGCCCTGGACGCGATCGGCGACGTCAAGTCCGACGACCCCGACCCGGTCCGCAAGCAGCAGGCCAAGGCCGCCCTGGACGAGCTCTCCACCACCGCGCAGCGGCTGCTGGAGGAGGGCGACCACGACGTGGCCTGGGTGGAGAAGAACGACAGCGGCACCCGCCGCGCGCTGGTGGTCGCGCCCCTGTCGGTGGCCGGCACCCTCGCCACCCACCTGTACGACGAACGCACAGTCGTCGCCACCTCGGCGACCCTGGCGCTGGGCGGCCGGTTCGACACGGTCGCCCGCGCCCTCGGGCTGGACGCGCCACCGCCCGCGCCACCGACCCCCGCGGCGGCCGCGCTGGCCGCCCGCACCGGCCCGGGCCGTCCGGCCGCCGAGGCGCCGGGCCGTCGGCTGGCCGGCGACGTCACAACGAACGCCGTCGTACCGGCCACCGAGGGCCCCGGGTGGCGGTCACTCGACGTCGGTTCGCCGTTCGACTACGCCCGGCAGGGCATCCTGTACGTCGCCGCGCACCTTCCCCGCCCCAGCGTCTCCGGGCTGCCCGAGGCTGCCGGTGAGGAGCTGCTCGGGCTGGTCGGGGCACTCGGTGGTCGTACTCTCGGGCTTTTCTCCTCCCGGAGGGCCGCGCAGCAGGCGGCGGAGCTGTTGCGCGCGCGGACCGACCTGCCGGTGTTGCTCCAGGGCGAGGAGGCGCTGCCGCTGCTGGTGCGTCGCTTCCGCGAGGAGCGCGCCAGCTGCCTGTTCGGGGTGATGTCGCTCTGGCAGGGGGTGGATGTGCCGGGTGACGCCTGCCAGCTCGTCGTCATCGACCGGCTGCCCTTCCCCCGTCCGGACGAACCGCTGGCGGCTGCCCGCGCGGCGGCCGTGGACGCGGGCGGCGGCTCCGGCTTCTCGGCCGTCAGCGTGCCGATCGCTGCGGTCCGGCTGGCCCAGGGCGTGGGCCGGCTGATCCGGGCGACCGGCGACCGGGGCGTGGTCGCGGTGCTCGACTCCCGGCTGGAGACGGCCCGAGGCTACGGGCCGTTCCTGCGCCGTTCACTGCCACCGTTCTGGTACACGACCCGCCCCGAGGTGGCCCGGGGCGCCCTGGAACGCCTGGCCAAGTCCTGAGCCCCTCGTTCTAGGGGGCCTGGGAGGCGACGACCACGGCGTCGGGCGGGGTGTCCGGGACCCTTCGGGCGGCAAGCCTGCGGACCGCGGTGTTCAGCACCGCGATGAGCGGCACGGAGACCAGCGCGCCGGTGATGCCGGCGAGTACGACACCGGCGGCGATGCCGATGATCACCGCGAGCGGGTGGAGGGCCACCGCCCGGCCCATGATCAGCGGTTGGAGCACGTGCCCCTCGATCTGCTGCACGCCGATCACCGCACCGAGGATGATCAACGCGGTGACCGGGCCGCTGTCGACGAGGGCCACCAGCACCGCCACGCCACCGGAGAGCGCCGCACCGACGATCGGGATGAACGCGCCGAGGAAGACGAGCGCGGCCAGCGGGAAGGCGAACGGGACGTCGAAGATGACCAGGAAGATGCCGATGCCTACCGCGTCGATGAACGCGACAAGCACTGTCGCGCGGACGTAGGCGCCAAGCGTGTGCCAGGAGGCGCGGCCCGCGTCGTCGACCTTCCACCGGGCGGCCACCGGCAGCAGCCGGACCAGGAAGCGCCAGATCCGGTTGCCGTCGCGCAGGAAGAAGAACGTCGCGAAGAGGACCAGCAGCGTGCCGGTCAGCACCTCGGCCAGCGTCGCGGCGGTGCTCAGCGCCCCGCTTGTGAACTTCGAGGTGTTGTCGTTGATCCAGGCCTGCGCCTCGTCGATGTACCTGTCGAGCTGGGTGTCGGAGAGGTGCAGCGGGCCCGTCTTCAGCCAGTTCTGGATCTGCCGGACACCCTCCGACGACTTCTCGCTCAGCTCCGGCACACCACGAATGAACTCGTTGACCACGAGCGTCAGCGTGCCGATCACCGCGGCCAGGCCGCCGACCAGCACCACCGCCGTCGCCAGCGACCGGGGGAACCGGACCCGCAACAGCCAGCCCACCGCCGGCGCCAGCAGCGCGGAGAGCAGCAGCGCGATGGCCAGCGGAATGATCACGATCTTGATCGTGCCGACGATCCGCAGCAGCGCCCAGGCCACCACGCCGATCACGATCAGTCGCCAACACCACGCGGCGGCGATCCGCAGCCCGTGCGGGACGTCGGCGTCATCCCGACTGGTGGTGGAGCTGTGCAGGTCCACCTGAGGTTCCGCGCCGTAGACAGTGGCGCTCGGCGGCGCAGTCGGGCCCGGGACGGCCGGCGACGCCACCCGGGCCGCCTCCGACGCGTCGTTCAACGCCTCAGTCGACGTGCCCTCGTCGGCGCCCGTCGACGCCTGTCGTGACTGGTAGGCGCGGCGAAGCCGCCCGCGTACCCGCTCGAAGCGGCTCAAGCGCACCTCCTGGCAGAAAACCCGGCCCGCCACCGGCGACAGGTCGGACAGCATACGTCCGTTCCCGACACCGTAGGGCGGTTCCGCCACACAATGCCCCGACCACCTCCGGCGTAACCACCGGCGGACCACCGTCGGCCACACGGTAGCGTCTGCGACGTGACCGCCGACAACGATCTCGACGCCGGCCTGCCGATCCGCCTGCTGCACGACCGCGTGCTGGTGCGGATGGAGGGCAGCGAGGGCGAACGCCGCTCCACCGCCGGCATCGTCATTCCGGCGACCGCAGCGGTCGGCAAGCGCCTCGCCTGGGCCACCGCGGTCGGGGTCGGGCCGAACGTCCGCGCCATCGTCTCCGGCGACCGGGTGCTCTTCGACCCGGACGAGCGCTCCGAGGTCGAGTTGCACGGCCGCGGTTACGTGCTGCTGCGAGAGCGGGACGTGCACGCCGTGGCCGCCGAACGGATCGAGAACGACCCGACCGGCCTCTACCTCTGACGCACCTCCCCCGGCCACCAGCCCCCGTCGCGCACCGTTTGCCCGGCCGCACGACGGGAAGCCATCCGGCGACCGTGGCCCTGGGGAGGGACGATGCCGGTATTCGTGAAGAAGCTGTTGACCTGGGGCAGTGTCGCGTTCCTGATCTACTTCATGGCCTTTCGGCCGGACGGCGCCGCGCAGTTGTTCAGGGGAATCGGGGCCGCACTGATCGCGATGTTCCAGGGCCTCGGTGACTTCCTGACCTCGCTGCTGGCCTGAACCCCTGTCAGGGGTGCGTCGGCGGCCAGGGCGGCGCCGATCGCGGGCCGGGCCAACCGGGCGGGGCATACCCCACCGGAGCCGGGGCGGGAGCCAGCACCACCGGGATCGGCACCACCGGCTCGTCCGGCGCGTCCACCGCGCGCTGAGTGCCGTCCGGGAAGCGCAGGTGGTAGCGGCTGCCGTCCCAGACCCCCGCCGGGGCCTGCGGGTCCCGACCGACGAAGAACGACCGGTACGCGCTGATCGCGTCCAGCAGCTCCCGCTCCTCGCGGGCGGTCCGCTCCTGGTCGGCGGGCTTGCGGTCCAGGCCGCGCAGCGTCCCGTCGCGCAGCAGGGCCAGCCGGGTCGCCGCGGACTGGTAACCCCGCATCGCCCGCACCCCGGCGTCGCCGGCCACCCGCCGCGCCCAACTGCGGGCGGCGTGCCGCCTACCGAGACTGCTCAGGGCGGCCACCTCGGGCGGGCTGAGCCAGCCGGCGCGTACGTAGTCGGGCAGGGCCCGCTCGGTGAGCCGTCCCTCCCAGGCGCGCAGCCACAGCGCCAGCCCCACGGTGCCGAAGAAGACCGGCACCATGAGACCCAGGAAGCCGTACAGCATGATCATGGCCTCGCCGGTGGCCTGGGTCAGCGTGGGCAGCAGGTTCCACGTGCCGTGCAGCATCATCGCCAGCAGCAGGCCGCCGATCGGGGCGAGCACCCGGATGCGCCGGTCGGCCGTCCGGGAGGCGATACCCAGTCCCACACCTGTCATCGCTGTGAAAAGGGGATGGGCGAACCCGAACAGCAGGATCCGCAGGATGAAGATCGCGATGACCTGCTGGATGCCGGTGGCCGGACCGTAGCGGTCGGCGCCGGACGCGTACCCCAACCCGCCCAGGTAGAGGATGTTCTCCACCATGGCGAAGCCGACCGCGGCGAGCCCGCAGTAGACCAGGCCGTCGGTGATCCCGGACCACTCGCGCCGGCGGAACACGAGCAGCAGGATCGGGCCCAGCGCCTTTGTCAGCTCTTCGATGAACGGTGCCACCAGCACGCCGGTGAGCGCGGACGGCAGGCCCCAGTCGGCGAAACGGTTGGCCGCGAAGTCGTTCACGGTGAGCGAGGCGGCGGTGGAGACGAACGCGCCCCAGGCGAAGCAGAAGATCAGATATTTCAGCGGCTCCGGTTCGTACCGGTCCAGCCAGAGGAAGCAGGCGACCAGCACCGGCACCGGCAGGATGGCGGCGACCACCCCGATCAGCAGGGCCTGCGCACCGAGCGACTGGCCGAGCGTGAAGACCATGAACACCGCGCACGCCGCGATGAGCAGCACCACCCCGGCCAGCACCAGGAACCGCCGCCAGCCGAGCCGGCGCAGCGGCATCCGGGGCGTCTCGCCCACGGGCGGGGCGGCGGGCGCGGGCGGGGCGGCGGGCGACGGCGGCAGCGGTGAACCGGGCGGGGTGTCGGCCATGCGGTCAGCGTAGCCATCCGCCGCCGGCTGGTTCGGTCGCATCGGTAGCCGCTATGCTGCCGGCAGGTCACGAGTGCCAGCGTTCAGCCCCGGCTTGCTGGCCGGCAACCCTCGTCGAGTTCGCGGTGGGGTGCCCCGGGTGATGACCGGGCCCAGCCCGATCGGTGTGCTGGGCAAGCGCGGACCCCGTCCCGATGTCGCACCCGGGGTCCCTGACCCCGGAGGTTCCGGCGTGTCCGTCACTCTCGTCCCCTCGCTGCCCACCCTGCCCGCAGTGCCGTCGGCGCCGTCCGCGCCGCTCGACGTCCTCGGCGTGCCCGGCGAGATCAACCTGGACTACGCGGCCACCGCGCCGTGCGCGCGGGCGGCCGCCGACGCCGTGGCCGAGCTGCTGCCGTGGTACGCCAGCGTGCATCGCGGAGCGGGAGCGCTGTCGCGGCGCTGCACCCTCGCGTACGAGCAGGCCCGGCAGACGATCGGTGACTTCTTCGGCGCGCGCGCCGAGGATCACGTGATCTTCACCCGCAACACGACTGACGCGCTCAACCTGCTGGCGCGGGCCGTGCCGGCCGGCACGACGGTCGTCACGTTCGCCGGTGAGCACCACGCCAACCTGCTGCCCTGGCCGCGCGGGTCGGTGCGGCTGCCGGTGCCCGCCGACCCCGACGGGGCGGTACGCGATCTCGCCGCCGCCCTCACCGAGCTGCGCCGGGGCAGCAGCCCGGCGCTGCCGGTGCTGGTCGCCGTGACCGGTGCGAGCAACGTGACAGGTGAGCGGTGGCCGGTCGCCGAACTCGCACGGGTGGCCCACCGGCACGGTGCCCGGATCGTGCTCGACGCCGCGCAACTCGCCCCGCACGCGCCGGTGGACCTGCGCACGCTCGACGTCGACTACCTGGCCGTGTCCGGCCACAAGCTGTACGCGCCGTTCGGCGCGGGCGTGCTGATCGGCCGGGCGGACTGGCTGGACGCCGCCCCGCCGTACCTGGCCGGTGGTGGGGCCACCAGCCACGTCGGGCCGGCCACCCACGACGTGACCTGGACGACCGGCCCGGCGCGACACGAGGGCGGCACCCCGAACCTGCTCGGCGCGGTCGCGCTGGCGGCGGTGTGCGCGGCGCTCGACGACGCGGACCAGGTTGCGTTGGCCGCCCACGAGCAGGCCCTGCTGTCCCGGCTGCGGACCGGCCTCGCCGCCCTGCCGCACGTCGTCGAGCTGCGCACCTTCGGCCCGGACGCGCCCCGGGTCGGCATCGTCTCGTTCGTGGTCGCCGGACGGGACTCCACCGAGGTGGCCGCGCGGCTGGCCGCCGAGCACCACATCGGCGTACGGGACGGGTTGTTCTGTGCCCACCCGCTGGCCCGGCGGCTGCTCAGTGAGGCGACGGGGCGTACCGGCCGGCGGGACCTGCCGCCCACCGCGCTGCGCGCCAGCATCGGGCTGGGCAGCACGGCAGCGCAGGTGGACCGGCTGCTCGCGGCGCTGGCCGAGCTGGGCTGAGGCCCGGCCGGCGGCGGCCGCGCGCTCAGCCGACCGGCGGGGCGGTGGGCGGCTTCGGCGTGTCGCCGGGCTCGGCGGGCTCACCGACCGGGCGCTCCTGCTCGCCGAAGGCGGTGCGGATCCACCGGTTCGCCTCCTCCTGCTCGATCCCGGAGGCGACCAGCAGATCGCTCGCTGTGGTGCGGATCTGGGCGACCACCACACTGCCGGAGAAGCCCACCCCGGCGCCGTACGCCCGGCCGGCCTCGCTGACCGCCCGCAGCGACCGCTCGCGGGCCTTCTCCGGCTCCTCGCCGGCGGCGAACTCGTGCTTGAGCAGCCGGACCGACTCGGCGAGGTGGCCGATCGCGTCCGGCATCGGATCGGGCACCGGTTCCTCGTCCTCGACAAGCGTGACGGACCGGCGGATCAGCGTGCCGCTGTTGCGCATCGCCCGGTCGATCGGGTCGGCCGCCTCCGCGTAGTGGATCAGCTCGCTGCGACGGTGCCAGCGGGCCGGGGAGAGCGTGGCCGTCTCCTTCGCGCCCTCGATCGCCTCGGCCAGCGTGGCCAGTTCCTCCTTGTTGTCGCGCAGCCGATCAAGTGCCCGTTGGATGGTGGCGCGGTCCCGGCCGCGCAACCCGTCGGCGGTGGCGTCGAGTTGGGCGGCGAGCAGGTCCAGTGCGGGCCGAGCGGCGCGGTTGATTACTCGGAGCGGATTCAGCGGCAGCAGCACCGCCGTGACCAACAGCGCGATCCCACCGCCGAGGAACGCGTCGACGAAGCGGGGGATCTCCAGGTTCTGGGTCG
Organism: Micromonospora ureilytica; assembly: GCF_015751765.1. NCBI lineage: Bacteria > Bacillati > Actinomycetota > Actinomycetes > Micromonosporales > Micromonosporaceae > Micromonospora > Micromonospora ureilytica. The sequence continues at coordinate 6,047,686 of NZ_JADOTX010000001.1, read as the reverse complement.
ACGGGCTCAGCGTCACGATCAGCACCGCCGTGGCCGCCGCCTGAATGACGATGGCCACGCTCGCGCCCGCGAAGATGGTGAGCAGGATGGCCACCGTGACCACCAGGCCGAGCTGCCACGCCCCGGTGCCGAGCAGGTAGATCAGGAGGTCGCCGACGAACACCCCGACCCCCACCCCGACGATCAATTCGATGGTCCGGCGGAACCGTTGGCCGACCGACGCGGCCAGGGTGCCGACCGCGGAGATCGGCGCGAAGACCGGTTGCGGGTTGCCGAGCAGCTTGTGCGAGATCAGGTACGCGAGCCCGGCGGCCAGCCCGGCCTGCACGGCGAGTCCGCCGGCCATCCGTACCCGGTGCAGCCGGTCGTGCAGGGTGGCCCGGCTGCGGTGGCGCAGTTGTTCGGTGGCCTCGGCGATCCGCGCGCCGTCGATGTCCACCAGCCCCTCGCGCAGCGCGGTACGTCGCACCACCGGAGGTCGCTTGTCCCGCGCCACGGCCATGGGCGCGACTACCCGGGGTGGGCCCGCTGAATCCTCCCTTCCCGCGCGGCACGGGCGGATGCGGCAGACTCGGGCGGTGGTTGAACTGCTGGACCGGTTTCGGGCGGCGGCCCGGGATGCCGGCGCGACGTCCGATCCGGATACGACTCGGGCCGGGGAGAAGGTGATCGTCCGGTGGCGGGAGCCGCACCGGCACTATCACACGCTGGCCCACCTGACGGCGGTGCTCGACGTGGTGGACCAGCACGCCGACCTGGTCGCTCGGGCCGACGTGGTCCGGCTGGCGGCCTGGTTCCACGACGCGGTCTACGACCCCCGGGCCGCTGGCGACGCCAATGAACGCGACAGCGCCGCACTGGCCGAGAGCGTGCTCAGCGGGCTCGGGGTGCCGACGTCCACGGTGGCCGAGGTGCGTCGGCTGGTGCTGCTCACCGCCGGGCACGCGGTGGCGGCGGACGACCGGGACGGCGCGCTGCTCTGTGATGCGGACCTGGCCGTGCTGGCCGCGCCGCCGGCCCGCTACGAGCGTTACGCGGCGGCGATCCGCCGGGAGTACGCCCATGTGCCGGAACCGGCCTTCCGGGCCGGGCGGGCCGCGGTGTTGACCAACCTGCTGGCGCTGCCCGCGCTGTTCCGGTCGCCACCGCTGGCGAGCCGGTGGGAGGAGCCCGCCCGGGACAACGTGCGCCGCGAGCTGGCCACCCTCACCGAGGAGCCGGAGAACGCGGGCTGACCAGGTGCTTTGGCCGCCGCAGGTCGGCGGCGCGGAGCAACCGGACCAGCTCCCGGCTCGGCACCACCTGGGCGCCGAGCCACACCGCCGCCGCGAACCGGTCGGCCGGGATGTCGTAGTGGTCCCGGTCGAAGCCGCGCCGGGGCGCGCCGAGCGCCTCCGCGAAGGCGTGCAGCTCGGCGTACGAGACGTCGCTGATCAGGTGCGACCAGAGCCGACCGCGCCACGGCCAGGCCGGCCGGTCCAGGTAGAGCATGGTGCCCAAGTTATCCCGCCCAGTCGATCATGTTGATGATCGCCGGTCGGCGACCTAGCCTCGGCTGCATGGCCCCCACCGCGCTCCTCGACGACCTGCGCGCCGCGCTCGGTGCCGACGCCGTGCTCACCGACCCGGACCTGCTGCTCATGCACCAACGGGACGAGGCCGACCTGTGCGCCGCCGGCATCCCGCTGGTGGTGACCCGCCCGCGCACCACCGAGCAGGTGGTCGCCGTGGTCCGGGCCGCCGCCCGGCACGGCGTACCTGTGGTGCCGCAGGGCGCGCGGACCGGGCTGGCCGGCGCGGCGAACGCCGTGGACGGCGCGGTGGTGCTCAGCACCGTCGCGATGAACGAGATCCGGGAGATCGACCCGGTGAGCCGGATCGCTGTGGTCCAACCGGGGGTGGTCAACGCCGCGCTGGCCGGGGCGGTGGCCAAGCAGGGCCTCTGGTACCCGCCGGACCCCGGCTCGTGGGAGTCGTCCACGATCGGCGGCAACGTGGCCACCAACGCCGGCGGCATGTGCTGTGTGAAGTACGGCGTGACCACCGAGTACGTGCTCGGTTTGGAGGTGGTGCTCGCCTCCGGCGAGGTGCTGCGCACCGGGCGGCGTACGGCCAAGGGGGTGGCGGGTTACGACCTGACCCGGCTGTTCGTCGGTTCGGAGGGCACCCTCGGCGTGATCACCGAGGTGACCGTGGCGCTGCGGCCCGCCCCGGCCGACTCGCTGACCCTGGTGGCGGTCTTCCCCTCCGTCGCCACGGCCGGCGCGGCGGTGGCCGAGATCGCGGCTCGCGGGCTCACCCCCAGCCTGCTGGAGTTGCTGGACCAGACCCACCTGCTGGCGATCGAGGCGTACCAGCCGATGGGTTTGCGGACCGACGCGCAGGCCCTGTTGCTGGCCGCCGCCGACACCGGCGCCCGGGCGGCGGACGACCTGGCCGTGCTTGCCGAGGTGTGCGAGGCCGTCGGCGCCGACGAGGTCTACGCGGCCACCGACGCGGTGGAGGCGGCGGCGCTGCTCCAGGCTCGTCGGCTGGCCCACCCGGCCATGGAGAAGTTCGCGGCGGACGCCTACCCGGGCGGCAACGGCGGTCTGGTGATCGACGATGTGGCGGTGCCGCGCGGCGCACTCGCGGCGCTCCTGGACGGGGTCGCCCGGATCGCGTCCGAGTGCGAGGTGCCGATCGGCGTGGTGGGGCATGCCGGGGACGGCAACATGCACCCGAACATCGTGGTCGACCGGGCCGACCCGGCGAGCGTGGAGCGGGGCCGGCGGGCGTTCGACGAGATCATGCGGCTCGGCCTGGACCTGGGCGGCACGTGCACCGGTGAGCACGGGGTGGGCCTGCTCAAGCGGGACTGGCTGGCCCGGGAGATCGGACCGGTCGGTGTTCGGGTGCATCAGGCGATCAAGTCGGCGCTCGACCCGGCCGGCCTGCTCAACCCGGGCAAGGTGCTCTGAGCGGCTGCGGTCAGCCCTTGACCTCGGCCGGGGTCGCCTGGGTGAGCAGCAGCAGGATCTCCCCGGCGACAGGCGTGAGCTCCTCACCCGGGCAGTCCTGCGAGGTGATCAGCCCGGCCGAGGTGATGAGGCTGGACGTCAGCGCGTCGATGCAGGTGGTCCGGTACCGCCGGGTCTGATCGGTCTCATCGGCCAGCAGCGGGTTGGCGAGCAGCACCTGGAGCCGTTCGGTCAGCTCCGGTGCGAGGGTGCCGCGGGAGGTCACGCCGTCGCCGGCGCAGTCGACGCACTGCCACGCGCCGTTGCGCTCGACGCTCAGGGTGCGCATCGGCCCGTCCTCGCCGAGCCGCTGGAGCAGGCTGACCTGACCGGCGGCGACAGTGGTGGGGATCTCCAGCTGGGATCCGCCCGGCGCGCCGGCGGTCGGTTGCGCCACCGGCGTGCTCGGCTTGCCCTGCTCGAAGAGCGAGCACCCGGTCAGGGCACCGACGAGCACGACGGCGAGCAGGGGTACGAGGAGACGAGGGTGCGCGCGGGCTAGCACGCGCGGAAACCTACCCCACCGTAGGTAGCGTTTGAAACCACCATCCGGGCCGGTATCGATGGTTACCCATCGGTAACGTCGCAATTCGTCATCGAGCGGACGGGCGCAGCGCAACCTGGTCGTCGTCGCCCCGGTCGGCCGCGTAACCCCGGACGTCCGGAGCGCCGAGCCGGGCCGCGTCCGCCGCCGCGTCGTCCGGCATCAACTGGGACTGCCGCTCCGCCTCCACCCGGGCGCGGTAGTGCTCGACCTCGCGCGCCCGGGTGGCCGCGTCCCAACCCAGCACCGCGCCCATCAACTCGGCGGTGTGCTCCGCCGACTCCAGCCCCCGATGGCTGGTCTCGAACGAGATCCGGGTCCGCCGGGTCAGCACGTCCTCCAGGTGCAACGCACCCTCGGCCCGCGCCGCGTAGGCGACCTCCGCCGCCAGATACTCCGGAGCACCAGCCAGCGGGGACCCCAGCAGTGGATCGGCGTCGACAAGCGCCAGCAGGTCCAGGGTGAGGGTGCCGTACCGCTCCAGCAGGTGCTCCACCACACCCACCGGCACGCCGTGCCGGCGAGCCAGGTCGGCCCGGTCCCGCCACATCGCCGGGTACCCGTCGGCGCCGAGCAGCGGCAGGTCGGCGGTGCGCGACGAGCGGGCGCCACCGAGCCGGCGAGCGGCCCGGTCGACGACGTCGGACGCCATCACCCGGTACGTCGTGTACTTGCCGCCGGCGACCAGCAGCAGCCCGAGCATCGGCTCGAAGACCGCGTGCTCACGGGAGAGCTTCGAGGTCGAGTCGGCCTCGCCGGCCAGCAACGGCCGCAGCCCGGCGTACACCCCCTCGATGTCGGCGGTGGTCAGCGGCCGCTCCAGCACGGTGTTGACCTGCTGAAGCAGGTAGTCGATGTCGCGGGCCGAGGCCGCCGGGTGGGAACGATCCAGTCGCCAGTCGGTGTCAGTGGTGCCGATGATCCAGTGCCCGCCCCACGGGATGACGAAGAGCACCGAACTCGCCGTACGCAGGATGAGCCCCGTCTCACCGGTGATCGCCGAGCGGGGCACCACCAGGTGCACCCCCTTCGAGGCGCGCACCCGGACACCGGGCCGCAGGCCCACGTCGTTGAGCATCCGGGACATGTCGTCGCTCCACACGCCGGTGGCGGCGATGACGGTGCGGGCCTGCACCTCGAACTCCGCGTCCGGCGAGCCGGGCGGCGCCTCCAGGTCCCGGACACGAACGCCTGTCACCTCGCGCGCCTGCCGGATCAGCCCGACGGCGCGGGCACTGCTCACCACCGTGGCGCCGAGGCTGGCCGCGGTGCGGGCCAGGGTGACCACCAACCGGGCGTCGTCGACCTGCCCGTCGTAGTAGCGGATCGCCCCGGCCAGTGCGTCGGCCCGCAGACTCGGAAAGATCCGCCGGGCACCCTCCCGGGTCAGGTGACGGTGCAGGGGCATGCCCCGGCCACCGCCGAAGACCCCGGCGAAGGCGTCGTACGCGGCCACGCCAGCCCCGTAGTAGGAGCGGCGGAAGACCCGGGCCGGCAGGTCCCGCAGGCCACGCCCGGCCGGCAGCGGCACCATGATCGGCACCGGGCGTACCAGGTGCGGCGCGAGCCGGGTGGCCAGCAGGCCACGCTCGGTGAGCGCCTCGTGGACCAGGTGGAACTCCAACTGCTCCAGGTAGCGCAGGCCACCGTGGATGAGTTTGCTGGACCGGCTGGAGGTGCCGGCGGCAAGGTCACGCGCCTCGACCAGCGCCACCTTCAGGCCCCGGGACGCCGCGTCCAGGGCGGCACCGGCTCCGGTCACCCCACCACCGATGACCAGCACGTCGAAGCGCTCGGCACGCAGTCGACGCAGGTCGGACGCACGGCGGACCGGTGAGAGCTGACCGGCGACGGATCGGGAGATATTGGGGTCGCGCACCCGTCCACCGTAACCGCCGTGCCCCCGTGTCGACATTCGCCGCCCGCCCGGCACTGCGCCTACGCGCCCGGCCCCAGGCCGACTGATCGGAGATCTTGGACAGTTTCCGTCATCGCCTGACGGAAACTGTCCAAGATCTGCACGGTTCTTCGAAGTCCCGGAACCCGACGGTCGGGTCGAAACCCTTTGTCGTAGTCGTAAGGTTCTCGGATGCAAGGTCAACCTGCGTACCCCGGCTTCAGCGGCCGCAGTTCCCCCTGGCCAGTGGTCGCGGCCGTGCTGATCGGCTGCTGGACGGTTGCGGTCACAGTGGGCGCCCAGACCGGTGGTTGGCTCACCGATCAGGTGCTGCTGGGCTTCGGACGGGACCGAGTCGGCTGGCTCTGGCCGGTTCTCGGCCTGGCCACCGTCGTGTTGGTGGGCACACCCGCCCTGCTGCTGGCGCTGCTCCCCCGGTCGGCCGCGGTCCGGGCCACCGGACGGGTCTGGTTGATCGGGGCACTCGCTCTCGGCGTGCTCACACTGCTGCGGGTCGTGCCGCCGGTGCACCACGAGGCGTACCTCGCCGCGCTGGCCGGCGCGGCGGTGCTCAGCGCGGTTGCCGTGCGCTGGTCGGCGCGGCGGTGGGCGTACCCCGGGCTGGCTGGCTCGGTCGGCGGCCCGGCACCCACCGCGGACGGCGACGCCACACGGCCCGGGGCCACCGGAGACAGCGACGCCACCCGGCCCGAGGTCACCGGGAGTCCGACGCCGGTCGGACCCCAGCGACGCCCGCGCCGGATCGGGCCGGTGCCGCTGCTCGCGGTCGCCGCCGGGTTGGCGCTGCTGCTGCCGTGGGCCTGGCTGGGCGCGCTCGGCGGCCTCCTGGAGACCGCACTCGCGCTGCTGGCGGCCGCCGCGCTCGGGATGCTGGCCGCGACTCTGCTGGATGCCCCCTTCTGGTCCCCGTTCGCGGTTGGGCGGCCGCCCCGGCCGGCCCGGCTGGTGCTGGTCGGCGGCCTGGTCGCCGGGGTGGCGCTGCTGCTGCTCGCGGCCGGGACCGGCCAGTCCGGAGCGCAGTTGCCCGCCCTGCTGACCCTGCCGCCGGTGGGCTTCGCGTTGGCCGCGCTCTGGGCCGCGACCTGGCGGCCCGCCGCCGACCCGGCCACCGCTGACCCGGCCACCTCCGAGCCGGCCACCTCCGAGCCGGCCACCTCCGACCCGGCCGCCGCCACCCGCGCCGGGCGAACGGCGACCGGCTGGCTCGTGGGCCTGGCCGCGCTCGGCCCGCTGGCCTTCACCGACCCGGAAGAGATCAGCCTGCTGCTGGTCGGCACCCGGGACGTCCCGTTCTGGGTGGCGGCCGCCGCCGGCGCCGGGCTCGCCGTCGCGGTCCTGGTCGCCATCGGGTACGCGGTGCTGCTCGCCCGGCCGACGGCACGCACCCCGAACAGGCGGATCGCCGCGGTGGCGGCCGTGGTGCTGCTTGTGGCGTTCGGCGTGGTCGACCTCGGCCCCGGCCAACCGGGCCTGTACGGCGAGCGGCTGTTCGTGGTGCTACGCGCGCAGGCCGACCTGGGCAATCTGCCGGCCGGTGCGCCGGGTCGGGCCGGGCGGGACGCCCGCGCGGCGGAGGTCTACCGGCGACTCGTGACGACCGCCGAGCAGAGCCAGGGCGACCTGCTCCGGGGGTTGAACCGGCTGCGCCTCGACCCGGTGTCGTACTACCTGGTCAACGCCGTCGAGGTGGACGGCGGCCCGGCGGTGCGGGCCTGGCTCGCCCGCCGACCGGAGGTGGCCCGGGTGCTGGTCAGCCAGCGTCTGCGCCCGCTGCCGGCCCCGGCCGGGCAGAGCCGGGGCAGCGCGCCCAAGCCCACCGGCCCGGAGTGGAACATCCGCCAGATCGGCGCCGACCGGGTGTGGTCCCAACTCCGGGTCACCGGCACCGGCATCGTGATCGGCAGCTCCGATTCGGGGGTGGACGGCACCCATCCGGCGCTACGAGCCGGGTTCCGCGGCGGGGACGACTCCTGGTACGACCCGTGGGACGACACCCGGAGCCCGACCGACCAGGGCGGGCACGGCACCCACACGGTGGGCAGCGCGGTCGGGCGGGACGGCATCGGGGTGGCACCTGACGCGCAGTGGGTGGGCTGCGTCAACCTGGACCGCAACCTCGGCAGCCCCGCGCACTACCTGGACTGTCTCCAGTTCATGCTGGCGCCCTTTCCGGCCGGCGGCGACCCGTTCACCGACGGCCGTCCGGAGCGCGCCCCGCAGGTGCTGACCAACTCGTGGGGCTGCCCGCCCATCGAGGGTTGCGACCAGCGTGTCCTGCGGCCGGCCACCGCCGCCCTGGACGCCGCCGGGATCTTCGTGGTCGCCGCGGCCGGCAACACCGGCCCGTGGTGCGCGTCGATCGACGATCCGCCGGCCCCGTACGCGGACGTCCTGACAGTGGGCGCGGTGGACGCCCAGCGGCGGGTCGCCGAGTTCTCCTCGCGCGGGCCGGTGTCCGGCGGTGCGAACAAGCCGGACGTGCTGGCACCGGGGGTGGGCGTGGTGTCGGCCATGCCGGGCGGCACGTACGGCGCGCTGGACGGCACGTCGATGGCGACCCCGCAGGTGGCCGGGGTGGTCGCGCTGATGTGGTCGGCGAACCCGGCGCTGGTCGGCGACGTGAACCGGACCCGGCAGATCCTCCGGGACACCGCCACTGCGGCGACGCCCACCTATCGCTCCGACAGCCCCTCCGACGCCTGTGGTGCTCCGTCGAACGTGACAGGCGCCGGCCAGGTCGACGCCTACGCGGCCGTTCGCGCAGCCCAGCAGTAGGAAGGTTTCCTTCCTGAAGCGCTGAGCCGGGGGTGCGGCTCGCCACCCGGTGATCTAGGGTCGGCGACCATGGACGCCGAGATCACCGTCACCGAGCTGACCGCCGACCTGGTCCCCAGCGTCGTACAGCTCTGCCAGCAGGCTCTCGACCTGCCCGAGGACGCCGCCGAGGCGGCTTCCATCGTGGACGTGCTCTGGCCCCGGGCCACCGCCGACCGGTCCGTGGTCGGGCTGGGCGCGTACCGGGGTGCGGACCTGGTCGGGGTGCTGATCTGCTCGGTGTCGTCGACCGAGCCGGGGATCGGGCACGTGGACCTGGTGGCGGTCCTCGCGGATCAGCGGCGTCGGGGCGTCGGCCGGGCGCTGCTCCAGCGGGCCGAGCGGGTGCTCGCCGAGCGCGGGGCGACCGAGGTGCTGCTGGCCGGGAATCCGCCGTACTACGCGTGGCCGGGCATCGACGTCCGCTACACGCCGGCGGTCTGCGCCGCCCTCGCGCTCGGCTACCAGCAGGACCGGACCGCCTGGAACATGACCGCGGACCTGTCGTACGACGGGTCGCCGGCACTGCGGTCCACCGAGGCGGCGGAGCGGCGGCTGGCCGACCAGGGCGTCACCGTACGCCGGGCGGAGCCGGCGGACCTGCCGGCGCTGACGGCGTTCGCCCGGTCCACGTTCGGCGGCACGTGGGACGGCGAGTTGGCCGGGTCGGTGGGGCGCGCCGACGCCGGCTGCCACCTGGCGGAGCGGAACGGTGAGGTGCTCGGCTTCGCCGCGTACGGGTCGTCCCGGCCGAGTTGGTTCGGGCCGATGGGCACCGCGCCTGCCGCGGAGGGGTCGGGCATCGGCGGGGTGCTGTTGCGGCGCTGCCTGCGCGACCAGCGGGCGGCGGGGCTGGACCGGGCACAGATCGGCTGGGTGGGGCCGGTGCCGTTCTATTCGGGCAGCGCGGGTGCGTGGATCGAGCGGGTCTTCTTCCTGTACCGGCGAACCCTATCGAGGGCATAACCGGGGCAAACAGGACATAGATCCATTCGCCCGCACCGGCCATCGACGCCCCCTACGGTTTCGGTAGAGGAGGCAGCCATGACCACGGATGACAACCAGACCGAGGACGGCCCGCCGATCACCTGGAAACCGGTCGGCGAACTCCCGGGCCAACTGCCGTTCGACAGGCTCGACTACGGCGACGCCGAACAACTCGCCGAGATGACCACCGACGGCGAGTCGTCGGTGGCCGAGGAGCCGCAGGAGATGGTGGACGCGCCGATCCAACTGCTTCCGCCATACAACCGGGCGCACAAGCGGCGCAACCAGCGCCCACTGCCGACCTGACGACGAACGGGGCGGACCGCGTCAGCGGCCCGCCCCGTTCGGTGTGTCGGAACTGGACTCAGAAGTCCATGTCCCCGCCACCCGGGCCAGCCGGGGCAGCCGGGGACTTCTCCGGCTTGTCCGCGACAACAGCCTCGGTGGTGAGGAAGAGCGCCGCGATGGAAGCGGCGTTCTGCAGCGCCGAGCGCGTCACCTTGGCCGGGTCGATGATGCCCGCGGCCAGCAGGTCGACGTACTCGCCGTTGGCGGCGTTCAGACCGTGACCCGCTTCGAGGTTACGGACCTTCTCCACCACGACGCCGCCCTCAAGGCCGGCGTTGACGGCGATCTGCCGCAGCGGGGCGTCCAGCGCGACCTTGACGATGTTCGCACCGGTCGCCTCGTCGCCGACCAGGTCGAGCTTGTCGAAGGCGGTCTTGCCGGCCTGCACCAGCGCGACGCCACCACCCGGGACGATGCCCTCTTCGACGGCGGCCTTCGCGTTGCGAACGGCGTCCTCGATGCGGTGCTTGCGCTCCTTGAGCTCGACCTCGGTGGCCGCGCCGACCTTGATCACCGCAACGCCGCCGGCCAGCTTGGCCAGCCGCTCCTGCAGCTTCTCCCGGTCGTAGTCGGAGTCGCTCTTGTCGATCTCGGCCCGGATCTGGTTGACCCGGCCCTGGATCTGCTCGGCGTCACCGGCACCGTCGACGATGGTGGTCTCGTCCTTGGTCACCACGACCTTGCGGGCGCGGCCCAGCATGTCGATGCTGGCGGCGTCGAGCTTGAGGCCGACCTCCTCGCTGATGACCTGGCCACCGGCGAGGATGGCGATGTCGGTCAGCATGGCCTTGCGGCGGTCACCGAAGCCCGGCGCCTTGACGGCGACCGACTTGAAGGTGCCACGGACCTTGTTGACCACCAGGGTGGCGAGGGCCTCGCCCTCCAGGTCCTCGGCGATGATCAGCAGCGGCTTGCCCGACTGCATGACCTTCTCCAGGATCGGGAGCAGGTCCTTCACCGACGCGATCTTGCTGTTGGCGATCAGGATGTACGGGTCGTCGAAGACGGCCTCCATACGCTCCGGGTCGGTCATGAAGTAGGCCGAGATGTAGCCCTTGTCGAAGCGCATACCCTCGGTGAGCTCCAGCTCAAGCCCGAAGGTGTTGCTCTCCTCGACGGTGATGACGCCTTCCTTGCCGACCTTGTCCATCGCCTCGGCGATGATCTCGCCGACGGTGCTGTCGCCAGCGGAGATGGAGGCGGTGGAGGCGATCTGCTCCTTGGTCTCAACGTCCTTGGCGAGCTTGGACAGCTCCTCCGAGACGCTCAGGACCGCGGCCTCGATGCCCCGCTTCAGGGCCATCGGGTTGGCGCCAGCGGCCACGTTGCGCAGGCCCTCGCGAACCAGAGCCTGGGCCAGGACGGTCGCCGTCGTCGTGCCGTCACCGGCAACGTCGTCGGTCTTCTTGGCGACCTCCTTGACCAGCTCAGCGCCGATCTTCTCGTACGGGTCCTCGAGCTCGATCTCCTTGGCGATGCTCACACCATCGTTGGTGATGGTGGGGGCACCCCACTTCTTCTCGAGCACGACGTTGCGGCCCTTGGGGCCGAGCGTCACCTTTACGGCGTCGGCGAGCTGGTTCATGCCACGCTCGAGGCCGCGGCGCGCCTCTTCGTCGAACGCGATCATCTTTGCCATACGGCGTTGTCCTCCTGGACACTCACGGCCACCCGAGTGTGTGTCCCGGATGGGCCGCCTGGTGTACGCATTTGGGACGTCGCCACCAGGCGACGACGACGTCCTTCGGCCGGGCCGGATAGCCCGCGACGACCGGCCATGTGTCGCCCCGGCGTCTCCACGCCGGTGCAACCTGGCCCCACCGTCCCGACCATTGGCACTCACGGTATGCGAGTGCCAATGACTTGTTTAGCACTCTCCCCTGCCGAGTGCAAGCACGATGCCGCCGCTCAGCCGAGTTCCGCGGCCAGCCCTGCGGTGTTCACCGGTGCCTCATGGGCGCGCTGCTCCGCGTACGTCACCAGCAGACCGATCATCTGGGCGAGGTGGGCAGGCAGGGCCAGCACGGCGGTGATGCCGATCACCACCACCACTCCGGCGGCGGTACCCGCCGAGGCGAACGGGTCCGTTCCGAACGGCGAGGTGCCCAGCCCTTCCAGAACACCGGGGATCGCTGTGCCGACGAAAACCGCCAGGACCACCAGGGCCACCCGACCGAGCAGCAGGCCGAGGCGGTCGTGGAACATCCGGAACGACCGACCGATCGGATTGTGGCGTTCGAAGAGGTAGACCGGGCCGGCCATGCTCAGCGCGAAGCCCAGGTAGATGCCCGGCAGCACGCAGAAGCAGAAGCCGACGCCGATCAGCAGGCTGACCAGCAGCGTCCAGCCCCACAGCCCGAGGGCCCGCCGCAGGCCGTAGCGCAGCGCCGACTCCAGGCTGGCCGGCTGACCGGCCGCCTGTTGGGTGATCACCCAGGTGCCGGCGCCCCACCCGACGCTCTGTACCAACCCGACCAACAGGCTGCCACCAATCAACACGACCAGGAGGCTCAGCAGATCGGCGGCGAAATTGTCAGGCAGCACCGGGCTCGCGCTCGATCCGGCCTGGGGGGCCCAGTTCGCCGACGGGTCAAGCCCGAGGGAGAGCACCGAGAGCACCGCCGCCGGCAGCACCTGGGTGAGCAGCATGATCGGCACCAACTGCCGCCAGCCTCGGCGCAGCGCTCCCGCGCACCTGTTGAACCAACCGCCGAGGCCCGCGCCGGGCGGCGTGACCAGGGCGTCGTTCGGGTCGAACCCGTAACCCGGCGGGTACCAGCCGACCGGCGGCCCCGGATACCACGGCTGTCCGCCGTAGGGACCCGACCCGGGCGGGTAGCCCTCGGTGGGCGGGAACGCCCAGCCCTGCGGCGGCGGGGCCGCACCCCAGACCCCCTGCGCGGGATCCCAGCCGGGCGGCGGGCCGGCGTGGCCGGAGGGTGGGCCGGCCGGGGGCATGCCCGGCCCCCAGCCGGGCGGCGGGCCGGAGGGGCCGGGGGCGCCTGCGGGCGAGGACGGGTCGGAGGGGTCCGGCTCCCCCGACCCGGAGGACGGAGTGGGCGGGGGCGGCTGGTCGGTCATGAACGCTCCTCGGCATCGGCTGGAACGGTTCACGATCTTCCCGGGTGCACGCCCCTACCGCAGCCCCGACTCACGCGGCCAATCGGCCAGGAAGATCAGCCGATGACGCGCACGTGCTCTGCCTGCGGACCCTTCTGGCCCTGGGCGATCTCGAACTCGACCCGCTGACCGTCGTCCAGCGCCTTGTAACCGTCCATTTCGATCGCGGAGAAGTGGACGAACACGTCCTGACCGCCGTCGACGGCAATGAAGCCGTAGCCCTTCTCGGCGTTGAACCACTTCACGGAGCCCTGTGCCACGGTGCACTTCCCTCACTCTGCGCGGCGTGCCTGACCAGGCGCGCGGCACGGCCGAGCGCCCCCGGACCACCGACTCAGCGATCGATGACCGCCATTGAAGTGGTGACCGAAATCGCACGCTACACGAGGAGTGACGGCCGCGCACGGCCACAAATCGGACACACGTCGGGGGTGCCCAATTGTGTCCATTCCCTGTGGTAGGCATGCGGACATGACCACCGAACTGGGCTCGCCGGCCCTGCGGCTCGCCGAGATCCGCCGGGTCCGGCCGGAGGACGCCGCCCGGATGCGGGCGCTGCGCCTGGAGATGCTGGCCGACGCGCCGTTGGCCTTCCTGGAGACCCTGGCGGACGCGGCGGCCCGACCGCACAACGAGTTCGCCGCCCGGGTCGCGTACACCTCGGCCGGTTCCACAAACGCGCAGTTCATCGCGGACCCGGGCGGCCGGCTTGTCGGGCACGCCGGTGGCACGACCGCCCCGAACGAACCCGGGCTGACCGTGATCTACGCCGTGTACGTCACGCCCACCTGGCGCGGCAGTGGCCTGGTCGGCGAGCTGATCGACGGGGTGGCCGCCTGGTCGCGAGCCTGCGGCCGACCGGAGCTGCTGCTGGAGGTGGTGGTCGGCAATGACAGCGCCTACCGCGCCTACCAGCGCCTGGGCTTCGAGGACACCGGCGTACGGGTCCCCCACCCGACCATCCCAGCCCTGAACGAGCTACAGATGCGCAGAACCGCCTAGAGCCGTGCCCACGAAGGGTTTCCGGGGCAGCCCGACCCGCGCAGGGATCAAGCCAGACCGCCCGGAGCGGGTCGGGCTGCCCCGGAAACCCCCAACCGCAACCAAAGATCAGACGTGCCGCCGAGACTGCACAATCCGGAAGCGGTTCGAAACGTAAGCCCCATCGGTCAACGCCGAGTTCGCCGCCGCGTTGGCTCCGCTGCCGTGGAAGTCGGAGAACGCCGCCGACTGGTTGACGAAGACACCGCCGGTGAGGTTGCAGGACAGGTGCACCCCGACCTCTACCGCGACCGCCTCGGTCGCGTCCAGCACCGCCTCGTCGGTCGAGTAGACCCCGGCGGTGAGCGCGCCCTTCTCGCCGACCGTCCGGCGCAGCAGCTCGAGGCTGTGCGCGGTGGAGTCGGTAGCGATGGCGAACGAGATCGGCCCGAACCACTCCCGGCCGTACGTCTCCGCGTCGTCCGCGGTCAGCTTCACGATCGTCGGGGTACGCACCACCGCGTCGGCGTACGACGGGTGGGCCACGGCCCGCGACTCCAGCACCGGCTCGCCGACCTTGGTCACCTCGGCCAGCCGTTCCAGCACCCCGTCGTTGACGATGGCGCCGGTCAGCTCCACACCTCGGGCCGGGTCGGCGGTGAGCTTGCCGACGGCGGCGGCGATCCCGCCGGCCACCTCGTCGAAGCTCTTGTGCCCCTGGTCGGTCTCGATGCCCCCGGCGGGGATGAGGATGTTCTGCGAGGTGGTGCACATCTGCCCGCTGTAGAGGGTCAGCGTGAAACCGAGGTTGCGGCACATGCCGGCGAAGTCGTCGGTGGAGTCGATGACGACCGTGTTGAGGCCGGCCTTCTCGGTGTAGACCGACGCCTGCCGAGCGTGGGTCTCCAGCCAGTCGCCGTACTCGGTGGAGCCGGTGAAGTCGACGATCCGGATGGAGCGGTGCAGGGCCAGGTCGCTGGCGAGCTTCTCACCGGGCGCCTCGGCCGCCAGCATGATCAGGTTCCTGTCGAACCCGGCCTCGGCGAGCACCTCCCGGGCGTACTTCACGGTGATGGCCAGCGGCAGCACCGCGCGCGGGTGCGGCTTGACGATCACCGGGTTGCCGGTGACCAGCGAGGCGAACAGCCCGGGGTACGAATTCCAGGTCGGGAAGGTGTTGCAGCCGATCACCAGCGCCACCCCGCGCGGCACCACGTGGAACGTCTTGGTCATCCGCAGCGGGTCACCCTTGCCGGCGGCCTTCTCCCAGCCTGCCGTGCCCGGGTGCCGGGTCATCTCGGCGTACGCGTACGCCAGCGCTTCCAACGCCCGGTCCAACGCGTGTGCGCCGCCGGCCTGGAAGGCCATCACGAACGCCTGCCCGCTGGTGAACTGCACAGCATTGGCCAGCTCGAAGATGTGCTTGTGCAGCCGGTCGAGGATCTCCAGGCAGACGCCCACCCGGGCCTGCGGGCCGGCGTCGCGCCAGGCCGGCAGCGCCGCGGAGGCGGCGTCGACCAGCTCGCCGGGGCCGGCATGCGGGTACCGCACCGCCAACTCCACCCCGAACGGGCTCGTCTCGGTGGCGACCCGTGCGCCCGCGCCGGGCTGGTCGAGCGGAAAGTCACCACCGAGGTACGCCTCGAAGGCGGCCTTACCGTCGGCGGCGGCGGTCTCGCCGTACACCCGGGGGCTGGGGGATTCGGGGTAGGCGGACCAGTAGCCCCGCTCCGTGATCGCGGTCAGCGCACGGTTGAGGGTGTCGGCGTGCCTGTCGTACAGGGGATGCGGGGTCTCCGTCATGCCCGCAATCATGCCTGAGGACCCACCGCGAGCAGTAGCGCCGATACCTGTCAGAGGGTGAGCTGCCAGTCGGTCCAGGAGTCCACCGGGCGGAAGCCGAGCTGTTCGTTGATCGCCACCATGTGGCTGTTGCTGGCGGCGTTCCAGGTGTCGATCACCTGTATCGCCGGCTCGTGGGTGAGCAGGTGGTGCAGGTTCTCGGCCTTGGCGATGAGGCCGAGCCGGTGGCCACGGTGGGCCGGGTCGACGATGGTGATCTGCTGGTACGCGTGCCAGTCGGCGGCGGCGCCCACGTCCAGCAGCGTCCAGGCGACCAGCCGACCGGACGCCTCGTGCCGCATCCCGAGGTGGTAGCGCCGCCGACCTCGGGCATCCAACGCCCGTTCGTTGCCCCGGATGCGCTCGGCGTCCACCTGCTCCGGCTCCCACTGCACGTCGCCCATGGGCGCGTCCATCAGCAGCCGGCCGTCGAGGTAGGCGATGTCGGTGACGTACTCCGGTGGGGTCGTCCCCTGCCAGCAGACCGACTGATAACCCTCGGCTCGCGGGCGGGCCTCGGCGAGCGCCGCCCGCAGCGCGACCCGGTCGATCT
Source organism: Micromonospora ureilytica (assembly GCF_015751765.1). Classification (NCBI taxonomy): domain Bacteria; kingdom Bacillati; phylum Actinomycetota; class Actinomycetes; order Micromonosporales; family Micromonosporaceae; genus Micromonospora; species Micromonospora ureilytica. The sequence continues at coordinate 6,031,580 of NZ_JADOTX010000001.1, read as the reverse complement.
TGTCGACGTCGAGCCGGCGACGCACCTCGGCGAGGGCGGGTTGGGCTCCGGTCGCGGCGGCGAACGCGTCGCCCGCCGCACTTCTGGCCGGCCCGCCGGGCAGCGCGGAGACGGCCATCGCCACGACCCGCTTGCGGCCGTGCTCGCGGAGCAGGCGCACCCCGTACTCGTGCAGGGCCCGGCCGATTCCCCGGCGCCGCAGGTCCGGATGCACCAGCAGCTCGGCGGTGGCGTTGTCGGGGTTGTCGAGCTGCGGCAGGTCCAGTTGGAGGTAGCCGGCCGGCACGCCGTCCAGTCGGGCCAGCGCCCAGAGCGACCGGGTGCCGGGCATCGGCGTGTGGAACAGCGCGTCGAAGCGACGCCGGCAGAAGGGCGGGAAGTCCGGCAGATCGACGTCGTTGACGGCCGATCCGATCCGGTACGCCTCGTCGACCGAAGCGTGGTCGGCGCCGTCGAACGACGCGATCGTGATGCTCATGCCGCTGAGCGTGCACCCGGGAAAAGCGATCGGGCCAGCGATTAATCGCTGGCCCGATCGAACGTGGTCGGGAGGGACACTCGCACAACGCCTCCGGCGTTGGGTCGCAAGAACTTCAAAAGTCTTCGGCGAAATGCCCTCCCGCACGGAGCATCTTGCGCCGTCCGGTTCCTGCCGTCAAGTCCGTAGCGGCGGGTTTTCCACACTCACAGCGAAAACCCAGTTACCGACTGATCCACTCGGACCCCCGGTTCAGCCGAGGAGACCGGCGTCGCGGGCGGCGCGCAGCGAGGGCTTGATGTGGTGGGTCGGCCCGACCTCGCCGGCCACCGCGTCGATGGTCTTCAGACCCTCGCCGGTGTTGAACACGACGGTCTCGGCCGTCGGGTCGAGCCGACCGGACTCGACCAGCTTGCGCAGCACGGCCACCGTCACCCCACCCGCGGTTTCGGCGAACACCCCTGTGGTACGGGCCAGATCGCGGATGCCCGCACGGATCTCGTCGTCGTCGGCGTACTCCATCCAGCCGCCGGTGCGGCGGACCGCCTCCAGGGCGTAGAGGCCGGCCGCCGGGTCGCCGATGTTGAGCGACTTGGCGATGCCGGTCGGCTTGACCGGGATGATCGTGTCGGTCTCGGCGTGCAGGGCGGTGGCGATCGGGTTGCAGCCGGCCGACTGCGCGCCGAAGACCTTCCAGCCGCCGGCCGGCGCCTCGACCAGGCCGATCTCGACCAGCTCGGAGAACGCCTTGTCAATCTTGGTGAGCAGCTCGCCGCTGGCCATCGGAATGACCACCTGCGCCGGGATCCGCCAGCCGAGCTGCTCGGCGACCTCGTAGCCGAGGGTCTTGGAGCCCTCCGCGTAGTACGGCCGGACGTTCACGTTGACGAACGCGGTGTCCTCGAACTCGTCGGTCTCCACCAGTTCGCCGCAGAGCCGGTTGACATCGTCGTACGAGCCGTCGATGGCGACCAGCTCACCGCCGTAGACAGCTGTGGTGATGACCTTGCCCTGCTCCAGGTCGCTGGGGATGAAGACCACCGAGGGCACGCCGGCGCGGGCGGCGTGGGCGGCCACCGAGTTGGCCAGGTTGCCGGTCGACGCGCAGGCGAACCGGGTGAAGCCGAGAGCCTTGGCGGCGGTGAGCGCCACCGAGACGACCCGGTCCTTGAACGAGTGGGTGGGGTTGGCGCTGTCGTCCTTGACCCAGAGCGGCGCGGTGATGCCCAGTTCGGCGGCGAGGTGCGGGGCCGCCACCAGCGGGGTCAGCCCCGGGTCGAGGGTGACCCGGCTGGCCGGGTCCTGACCGGCGGGGAGCAGGGCGGCGTACCGCCAGATGTTGTTCGGGCCGGCCTCGATCTGTTCGCGGGTGACGGAGGCCAGCGCGGCGGTGTCGTAGTCGACTTCCAGTGGGCCGAAACACTCGTAACAGGCGTGCTGGGCGGCGAGCGGGTAGCGGGCCGAGCAGGCACGGCAGACCAGGGCGCGGGCGGGGCTGGCAGAGGTGTCAATGCCGGAGGTGACGAGCGTCGACGTCATGTCGAGGTCCTCTCATCTTTCCCCGCATCGCACGGTGCGGCGGGGACGGAATTGGCACCTGCCCCGCGGGTCGCTCAGCGGTGAGCGCGCGGGGTGGTTGCCGGGGCGTCGTCGGGCCGTATCCCTCAGCCCCTCTGGATGAGGTATTCAGTTGTGCCGTCGAGTCTAGGACAACGCTGTCGGCCGCTGCCACCGCTGTTCCCAGGGAGTGGGTCAGCGGGCACTCACGGCCACGGGGTCGGTCACCGCGATCGGGTCCGTTACCGCGCCGGGCTGGGGCAGCGACGTGGTTCGGGGCCGGGCGGCGAGGTTCGCGGCGATCAGGGCGGCGATCGTGATGGCGGCCCCGACCAGTTCCACCGGCTCGGGGCGGTAGCCGCGGGCGATCTGCACCGCGAAGGTGGTGACCGGGACCAGGTTCATGAACAGCGCGGCGTTGGCGGCGCCGAGTCGCTGCACGCCGGTGTTCCAGGCCAGGACCGCGATCACGGCGCCCACCAGCACGGCGTACGCCAGCTGTGGGGCGACCGCCACGAGGTCGGCGGCGGCCGGCGCGTGCTGCCAGCCGACGGCGTCGGCGCCGATGCTCAGGACGAGCATGGCGGCCGTGCCGGCGAGCGCGGTCAGCGTGGTGAAGCGCAGCGGTGACCATTCGCCGAACCGGCTGGCGCCGTGGGTGTAGATGCCCCAGCCCAGCACCGCGCCGATCATCATCAACCCGCCGAGGCCGAACTGGCCGAGCCCGGCCAGGCTCCCGCGCGTGATCACCAGGCCGACTCCGAGGAGCGCCACCAGGGAGAGGGTCAGCAGGAGCGGCTTCGGGCGTACGCCGTCGCGAGCCCAGCGGACGAGCTGGGTGATCACCGGAGTGGTGGCCACGAAGAGTGAGATCTGCTGCGGGGCGGCGTGTTCGAGCGCCAGGTTGGTGAGCAGGTTGAAGCCCGCGAAGCCGACCACCCCGAGCACCACCACCTCCAGCGCCCGGCCACCGTGCCGCAGCGCGCCGGCACCCTCGCGCAGCAGCAGGATGGCGACCAGGACGACGGCGGCCAGCAGGTAGCGCGCGGTGGTCAGGTTGAGCGGGTCGACCCGGTTGAGCGCGCTGGCCAGGATCGGGAACATCACGCCCCAGCCGAGCACGGCGACCAGTGGGTACGCGGTGGCGCGGGATCGCATCGGCAACTCCAATGTTCGAGTATCGTCGAACCAACGACACCGACCATAGGGTGTTGTTCGATGATTGTCGAACAAGGGTTACACTGGTCACATGGAGCCGCACGAGCCCGACCTGACCGCCGTACCGGTCACCAACGTGTTGGCCGCACTCGCCGACGACGTGCGGCTACAGATCGTCCGGGCGCTCGCCGAGGGCGGCGAGTCCCCCTGCGGCAGCTTCGACTTCGGCGTCTCCAAGGCGACCCGCAGCCACCACCTGAAGGTGCTGCGCGAGGCGGGCCTGACCCGGACCCGGGCCGCCGGCACCAGTCGACTGGTCCGACTCCGCCGGGACGAGTTGGACAAGCTCTACCCCGGCCTGCTGGACGCGGTCCTCACCCAACGCCCGCCGGCCTGACCCCGCCCCGCCCTGGCCTGGCCCGCCCTGACCCACCCCGGCCGCAGCCGACGGCGGCGGGTGGGACCTGCCTCAGGCGCTCGCTTTGGAGCTGAATCGTCTACGACATCAGCGGAGAGGCGCAGCCCGACGGGGCGCGTAGGCCCGCCCCCGCCCGGCGCGCCGCCGAAGCCGCCTCGTTGAGGCTTCGGCGACGCGTGGCACGGGCGCGGTCAGACGGACACCGCGTCGGGCTCGGCCGCCGAAGCCGATGCCAATGCCGAGGGGGTGCCGGTGCGGTGCCTGGCGAGCAGCGTGTCGAGCGCCCAGGCGCCCGGGCCAAGGGCCGCGACCAGCAGGAACGCCCAGCAGAAGAGCGCCGCCTGCTCGCCTCCGTTGTGCAGCGGAAGCAGAGCGTCCGGCTGGTGCACCACGAAGTAGGCGTACGCCATCGAGCCGGAGGCGAGGAGCGCGGCGGGTCGGGTGAAGAGCCCGACCAGCACCAGTACGCCGCAGACCAACTGGATCAGGGCGGCCCACCAGCCCGGCCAGGTGCCGAGCGGTACCGCCTTGCCGGTCATCGGGTTGCCGCCGAACAACCCGAACACCGAGGACAGGCCGTGCAACGTGAACAGCAGGCCGATCACGATGCGGAACAGGGACAGGGTCGGCCCGCCGAGCCGAGAGACGTTCATGACACCTCCATCGAATGGAATGGATGAAGCCCGTCCATCGTGAGGCACAAAGACATCGAAAATCATAAGTTCCTTGCTGGTGGGAAAATCCCCCCTGAAAATGGTATGACGATTCACCACCCCGCCCCGCCCGCTCTCCGCGATCTTGCATTTACTGTCGCGGCATAGCGGGCACTCCACGCATATCGGCAACCGAAACTGCAAGATCGGCGCGAGCGGGGGCCGGGGCGGGCGATGGTTTGGGTTCTTCGTGGGTGAGGATCGACGGATGATCTCTCGGGGGACAGCGGCGCGGCGACGGAGCAGCACGGCGTCCGCGACGGTCACGGTGTTCACGGCGGCTCTCACACTCGGCGCGTGTCTACCTGGCGACCATCGCGGCCAGGGCGGCCCGGACGGCCCGCGACCACCCACCACGCCCACCACCGCCGCCGCAAGTCCGTCGGGGAGCGTCGACCCGCTGGCCGAGTGCCCGGCCAGCGGCGTTCGGATCCGGTCGACCGGTGGAGACGCCGCGATGGGCCTGCGCGCCCTGGGCTTGGAGCTGGTCAACTGCGGCGAGCGCCCCTACCAGCTCAACGGGTACCCGGTGCTGCACGTGTTCGACGAGGAGCGCGAGCCGATCATGCTGCGGGTGGTAAACGGCGCCAAGGAGATCACCTCCGGCTTCGACCAACCACCCCGGCCGGTCACCCTTGCCGCCGGGGAGCGGGCCACCGCGGTGGTGCTCTGGCGCAACCTGGTCACCGACTCGACAGTGGTGGCCACCAACGGCGAGTTCCTGACGGTGGCACCCGCCGCCGGGCAGCCGGCCGAAGAGGTCGACCCGGACGGGCCGATCGACCTCGGCAACACCGGCCGGATCGGCGTCAGCGCCTGGAAGAAGGCCGATCCGTCCACGCCGGTGCCGACCCGGCCGGCCCCGCCGCCGGCGCCGAGCGCGGTGCCGTCGTCGGTGAGCCCACCCGACAGCGTGCTGTGAGCCAGCCCGTTACGACGTGATGTCCTTGCGGGTGAAGCGCCAGAACGCCAAGCCCCAGAACAGTGTCGCGTAGCTGATCGCCGAGATGCAGCCGCGCACCACGTCGTCGGTCTGCACCGGAGTGGACAACAGGCCCAGCCAGGCGGTGCTGAAGTGGGTGGGCAAGAAGTCGCGCAGCGCGCCCAGGGCGGTGATCTGGTCCAGGATGCTGGACAGGATCCAGAGCAGAACCGCGCCACCGACCGCGCCCAGCGCGGCGTCCGTGATCACCGACAGCAGGAACGCCAGGCCGGCCACCACCAGCAGTACGACCGCCAGGTAGCCCAGCACGGCCAGCAACCGGAGCAGCCCCTCGGTGGGTTCCAGCTCGGCGGCGACAGTGCTGCGCAGCGGCGACCAGCCGTAGCGCAGGGTGCCGGCCAGCAACGCGGTGCCGGCCAACAGCAGCAGGGCCAGTCCCGAGTACGCGAGCGCCACCACCAGCTTCACAGTCAACAACCGCGCCCGGGGCACCGGGATCGCCAACAGATACCGCAGGCTGCCCCAGCTCGCCTCACTGGCCACCGTGTCGCCGCAGAACAGTGCGACGACCACCACCAGCAGGAACGACGCCGACACGAAGATCGAGAACAGGGTGAAGTTGAGCCCGCCGGAGGTGGCCAGGTCGACAAGGCTGGCGAACTCGTTGTTGCCGTTGTCGTCGTCGCCACCGGAGTTGAACTGGAACGCGATCAGGATGATCAGCGGCAGCAACACCATGAACCCGAGCGCCAACTGGGTTCGCCGCCGGGACGCCTGTCGACGGAACTCCGCCGCGAACGGCATGGTGGCCGACGGTCGGTAACCACGGGCCTCCCCCGCGTCAGTAACAACCATCACCGGTCACCGCTTCCCCGAGAGTTCTCGCCCACCAGGGCGAGGAACGCGTCCTCCAGGCGCCGCCGAGGCACCACCCGGTCCACCCCGATGCCGGCGCGCACCAGCTCTGCCACCACCTCGCTGCGGGCCGTGCCGTTGGTGTCGACCACCAGTTGGCCGTCGCTCTCCGGCAACACGCGAACCCCGTGCAGCCGGTCCAGCACCGCCCGCGCCGCCACCGGGTCGGTGACGTCGAAGAGCACGCTGGGTGACTCGCCCACGATTTCCTCCACCGGCCCGGACGCCACGATCCGGCCCTTGTTCACCACCACCGCGTGCGTACACGTCTGCTCCACCTCGGCCAGCAGATGGCTGGAGACCAGCACCGCCCGGCCGTCGGTGGCGTACCGCTGGAGCACCCGGCGCATCTCGGCGATCTGCGGCGGGTCGAGCCCGTCGGTCGGCTCGTCCAGGACCAGCAGTTCGGGGAGGCCGAGCATGGCCTGGGCGATGGCGAGACGCTGGCGCATGCCGTGGCTGTAGTTCTTGATCCTCCGGTGCACGGAGTCGCCCAGCCCGGCGATCTCCAGCGCCGCGTCGAACTGGGCGTCCTCCCACGGCCGTCCGGTGGCCCGCCAGTACGCCTTCAGGTTGTCCAGACCCGACAGGTGCGGCAGGAAACCCGGCCCCTCCACGAGCGCCCCGATCCGGGACAGCACCGGCGAGCCGGGCACCAGCCGACGACCGAAGACGTAGATCTCCCCGGCGGTCGGCTGGGTCAACCCCATCAGCACACGCAGGGTGGTGGTCTTGCCGGCCCCGTTCGGTCCGAGTAGACCCACCACCTGACCCGGGTGCACCTCGAAGTCCACGTTCGACACCGCGACGAAGCCGTCCGCGTACTCCTTGCGCAGCGCGCGCACGGCCAGCGGGGTGTCCGCGTACTCCGGATGCACCGACCGGTCCTGGCGGCGGTGCCGCCGGCGGACCAGGGCGACGACCACGACGAGCCCGATCACGATGGCGGCGAGCAGGCCGGCGAGCACCCAGCGCCAGATCGTCGCCGCGGTGGGGATCGGCTCGCCGTTGACAGTGGGCAGGCTGACCGCGCCGTCCGCGGCCACCGTGTAGACGGTCGGCGCGGCGGGCGTGGTGTACGCCTGGTCGGAGGTGGCCACCACCAGCCGCAGCCGGTGCCCGGCCTCCACCCGGCGGACGATCCCGGGCAGCGTCACGGTGACCGGGCGGGCGTCCTGCACCTGCCGCGGTAGGCCGGTGAGCCGGATCGGGGCGACCAGGCCGTTCGGCAGGGTGGCCGCGCCGTCCGGGTCGACGTCGTAGAGCTTGACGAAGAGCACCGCCTCGCCGGTCGGTGACGCGGCGCGCACTGTGACTGTGGGCGCACCGGCCACGTCGACCGCCTCGGTCAGCGGGGTGGACTCGAACTGGGCGTGCTGGCCGGGCACGTCGCCGGCCACGCCGTCCAGCAGCGAGGCGAGCCCGCCCGCGAACGGGATCGAGGAGATGGCGGCCGGGTTGCCGTTCGGCGGGTTCGCGATCGGCTGCGCCGGGCCGGCGACCGTCACCTCCCGGCGGGCGTTGCCGGTGAGGCCCGGGTAGTCGGCGCGACGGAAGCCGGTGGCGACGAGACCCCGGTCGAGGGCGTCGAAGCCGGCGATCCGCGACCAGGTGAAGTCGTCGCCGGGCGCGTCGCCCTCGCCCTTGACGTAGTGGTCGAGCCACTGGACGGTCAGGAACTTCACCCGGTCCTCGTCGGAGCGGGGTCCACTGCCGCCGTCGTGCCCGCCGGTGAACCAGGCGACGCGTACCGGGGTGCCGGTGGCGGCGATGCCGCGCGCGTTCGCGTCCGCCTCGCCGAGCGGGAAGAGCGTGTCGGCCTCGCCCTGCACCAGCAGGGTGGGTGCCTTGATCCGGTCCAGCACACCCGCCGGGCTGGAGCGGCGCAGCAGGTCCACGGCGGCCTGATCCCCGCGCCCGGTGGTGGCGATCCGGAGGTACGCGGCACACACGTCGGCGGCGAACCGGCCGCAGGACGGGTCCGCGGCACCGGCCGGGGCGCCACCGGGACCGCTGCCCGGGCCGGCGCCCGGCCCGGGGCTGGGCGGGCCGGCCGACGCCGGTGCGCCCTGCGGCTGGGCGGCGGTCGCACCGGAGAGCCCGGCCGGGCCGGAGCCCACGTTGCCGCCCGCGCCGAAGAAGAGACCGGCCCAGCCCTTCTTGAACACGCCCTCGGTCGGGGCTCCGCCGGTGCTCTCCGGCAGGAACGCGCGGGACAGGTCGTTCCAAGTGATCATGGGCACGATCGCGTCGACCCGACGGTCCTGGGCGGCGAGCAACAACGCCAACCCACCGCCGTACGAGCCGCCGACCACACCGACAGTCGGGTCGCCGGCAGCGTCGGTGCGCACCTCCGGCCGCGCGGCCAGCCAGTCCAGCAGCCGCTCCGCGTCGCGTACCTCGTAGTCCGGGTTGTCCAGGTGGATCTCGCCGCCACTACGGCCGAAGCCCCGCGCCGTCCAGGTGAGCACCGCGTAGCCGCGCCCGGCGAACTCCTCCGCGTCCGAGCGCACCGACTCCTTCGTGCCGCCGAACCCGTGCGCCAGCAGCACCGCCGGCACCTTCCGACCGGACGAGGCGTCGCCCGGCAGGTAGAAGGTGGTGTCCAGGTCCACCGGCTGGTCGCCGGATGGTCCGGAGCGGACGGTGAGCATCGCGCTCTCGGTGCGTACGCCCGGTCCCTGTGGCCACACCGCCCAGGTCACGGCGGCGGCCAACAGCACGACGACCACCGCGGCGGCGGTCGCGTGGCGGCGGGTGGGCAGGGCACGCCGGAACCACGCGGCCGGCGACGGCGATGTCATGCGGCACACGGTACGGCCCGCAGCCTGAGCGTTGGCTGAGATCCGCCGTACGTCCGTCCGGTTGCCCCGATCGGTGCGCAGTGGGGTGCGAGCGCGCAACGTCCGACGCGGCACAGTGAGTTGAGTTCGGATCCCGTGAATTCCGATCTTTCTCGGATATCCACCTCGATCCCTCCATGTCACACCCACAGACGACACAGAGCGTGCCGGTAACGAGGACAAATGGTGACATGGCTCGAAGTGACGCGAACCTGACTCGCCGAGTGAGGTCTGACCAGTGGAGGGTTCGATTAGTTTTCCGGTCCGGTGCACGGGACTTGTCGGCTAGTCCGACGCCGCGCCGATCCGCGCCCCACGCCGGAGGAGACACACATGACAGTCCCCGCGCCGCGGGCCCGTCGACGGCCGTCCACGCTGGGCCGACTGCTGCCCCTGCTGCTCATTGGAGCACTGCTGGCGCCGTTGGGCCTGCTCGTCACGACGAACTGGCGGCAGACCACCGACGACCGGGACCTCGCCGCCCGAGAACGGCTCGGAGTGCAGTACCTCAAGGCGCTGGCCCCGGTCACCGACGCCCTCGTGGAGGCCCAATCCGCCGCGGTGAACGCTCGCCCGGTACCCCGCGAAGCGCTCAACCAAGCGGTCGAAGTGGCCGCGGAGGTGGACGCCCGCATCGGCGGTGAGCTGCTCACCCAGGAACGCTGGGCCGGCGTACGGGCCAAGCTGGAGGCGTTGCGCGGTCGTAGCGCCGCCGACCCTCTGTCCGCCTACACGGCGTACGGGGAGGTCTCCGACCTGCTGCTGGCCCTGCACCGGAAGGTCCGGGAAAGCTCCGGGCTGGTCCGCGACCCGGAAGCCGACTCGTTCTTCCTGCAGGACAGCGTCGGCCAGGAACTCCCCGAGGCAGTGGTGGCCGCCGGCCGGCTCGGCGACCTCGGCACGCTGGTCGCCCGCCGGCCGGCCGCCGAGCAGCCCCGCGGCCTGCTGGAGCTGACCGGCCTGCGGGTGGCCGCCCTGTCACCCGCCACCGACGTCGTGGACAACCTGCGCTCGGCCGTGGACGGCTCGGAGAGCACCGACCTCGGCGCCAACGTGCTGACCCCGCTGGACACCTACCAGCGGTCGGTGGAGGCGCTTGCCGCGTACTCCGCGCCACGCCCGGACACCGGCAAGGTGGACCCCGGCCAGTTGGGCGCCGCCGCGCTCAACGCGCACCGCGCTGCCCGCCAGCTGCAACCGGTCATCCTCGCCGAGCTGGACGCGCTGCTGGTCGAGCGCATCGATGGCCTCGACCGGGACCGCTGGCTGACCGTCGGGGCCGGAGTCGTCACCGCGCTGCTGCTGGGCTGGCTCGCCGCGCTGCTGATCGCCGCCGGGCGCCGGGCCCGGCGCCGGGCCGCGCAGGCCGCGACCCACACGGAGAGCCCCGATACCCCGCTGCCCCTCGACCCCTGGCAACCGCCGGCCGGCGAGCCGAGGACTCTGCAACCGGCCGGGACGGTTCGCGAGCCGGAGACCGCACAGTGGGGGGCTTTCGATGCTGCTCGGTAGGCTCCGGATCCGCGGCAAGCTCGCGTTGCTCGTGGTGATCCCGCTGCTCAGCATGGTCGGCCTGGCCGTGCCGGTGATGCTCGACCGGGTCGCCGCGGCACAGCGGGCCGGCGACACCGCCGAACGGGTACGGTTCGCCAGCCGGGTTGGCAGCCTGGTCCAGGACCTCCAACAGGAACGCATCCTCTCCGTCGGCTTCCTGCTCGGCCGGGTCGAACGGAGTGAGCTGGTCCGCAAGTCCGCCGACGTGGACGACCGGGTGGCCGACCTACGGGCGGCGCGCAGCGACGCGTTGACCGACCGGGTCGACAGCGCCCTCGACGGGGTGTTCAGCCTCGTCGAACTGCGGACGGCCGTCCTGGCCCGGACGGCGAACCCGGGCCAGGTGATGGACGCTTTCGGTCCGGTCAACATGGGGATCATCGCGTCGCTGCGGTTGATGTTCGGGGTGGACACCGACACGTTGCCGGGTCGGCAGGTTCTCGCCCTCGACGGTCTGCTCCGCGCCGACGAGGGCCTGGGCGCCTGCGCCACCCTGAGCCTGCTGGTGAAGGCGGTCGGCACCCCGGACACCACCGCCGGTTACGTGGCGTGCATCGCCGCGCTCCAGGTCGACAACACGCGCTTCCGCACTCTGATCACGCCCGAGCAGCTCACGGTGGCCCAGCTCAACGACGCCGCCGTGGCCGCGCGTACCAGCCCCGACTTCCTGGTCCGCAGCGCCCGGGACCCGGCCGCCGCGGTCCGCGACGTGCCGATGGAGGCGCTCTTCCCAGCCGTCCGCACGATGATCCGGCTCGGTCAGTTCGTCGAGAAGAAGCTGGTCGCCGACGTGCTCGCCGAGGTGACGGCCGAGCAGCGGCGCGCGTTGACCGCCGCGTACCTGGTCGGTGCCGTGACGGCGTTGATCCTGACGCTTGTGGTTCTGCTCGGCGTGGCGGTGGCGCGGACGGTGGCCCGGCCGCTGACCCGACTCACCCGCTCGGCCGACCGGGTCGCCCGGGTCGCCGAGGCGGAGCTGGTCCGGGTCACCGACGACGAGGCGGAGAAACCTCAAGCGGTCCGGCTGGAACCGGTGGACATCCGCGCCAAGGACGAGATCGGCGACCTGGCGCGGGCCTTCGACCGGGTGCAGAACACCGCGGCGCGGCTGGTCGAGCGGCAGGTCGCCGGCCGGCGCAACGTGGCGCAGATGTTCGGCCACGTCGGGCGGCGTACCCAGAACCTGGTGGGTCGGCAGATCGCGCTCATCGACCGGCTCGAGCAGCAGGAGGCCGACCCCGGCCGCCTGGAGCACCTCTACCGACTCGACCACATCTCCAGCCGGTTGCGGCGTAACGCCGGCAGCCTCGTGGTGCTCTCCGGCTCGGCCGGGGCCGACGCGCACACCGCGCCGGTGCCGTTGGCCGACGTGGTCCGGTTGGCGCTCGGTGAGATCGAGGACTACACCCGGGTGGAGGTGCAGGTGCCGGCGGGCGTCTCGGCCGCGCCGGCGGTGGTCGGTGACCTCGTCCTGGCGCTGGCCGAGCTGATGGAGAACGCCACAGTCTTCTCCCCGCCGCACACCCGGGTGCTGGTGGCCGCCGAGACGTCCGGCCTCGGTGCGCGGCTCACCGTCGTGGACCACGGCATCGGCATGAGCGAGCAACGGCTGGCCGAGGAGAACGCCCGGTTGACCCGCCGGGAACGGCTCGACCTGGCCCCGACCGAGGTGCTCGGTCTCTTCGTGGTGGGCCGGTTGGCCCGTCGGCACGGCTGGCAGGTTGCCCTGGCCGCCACCGGCGGCGGTGGGGTGACCGCACAGCTGGAGATCCCGTCGGCGTCGCTGGTGCTGCGCCGCGCCGACCGCCCCGGGGCCGCCGTGGCCCGCGCCTCGGTGCCGGATCGGGACCGGCGTACGACGGCGGCGACGCTCGACCCCGAGCACGGCGCGGGGCCCCGCGCGACGGCCGTCGCCGCCGTGCCGGCCCGCTTCGACTCGGACCTGCTCAGCCGGGCCACCCGCAGCCTGGACGCCGGCCCGTCCTGGAACGCGTTCGGTCAGGACCAGCCGGAGCCGGCCGTTGCCGAACCCCAGAGCCCGGAACCGGCGGGCAAGCCGGCCGGGCCACGGGTGCGGCAGCGGGTGCCCGGGGCCACTCTGCACGCCACCGCCGCGACGACCCGGCCGGTGGACGCCACCGGCGCGGACCCCGCCGCCGCCCGCGCGCTGGTCGAAGCCTTCCAGGCCGGTGTACGCCGCGCCGAACTGCACGTGGCACCGGGCCTCGGTGGTACGTCGGCGCGGACGGCCAGCGACCCGTCGGCCAGCGCCGGGACGGCCGTGGTGGACCCGGGCACGACCGTCGACCTGCCCAGCACGCCGGGAGGCGCCGGCCCCACGGTGCCGCGTGCTGGCGGCTCGGCCGATGCCGCGCCGGGACGGCCCCGATTGAGCCGACGGGTACCGGGGGCGAACCTCACCGCCATCCCGGCCTGCCAACCGCCCAGTACGCATCTCGGTGACCCGGCCGAGGTCCGCGACCTCATCAACGAGTTCGAGGCGGGCGTCGCCCGCGCTCTCCGCGAAGTCAGCCCCGACCACCGGAACGAAGAAGGATCATCACGGTGACCAGCCCCTTCCTGCACGACAATGTCGACCAGAGTCAGCCCAGCGCCACTGGGGACCTCAGCCCGGAGGCCCGTACGTTCAACTGGCTGCTGGACTCCTTCACCTCCAGCACCGCAGGGGTCCTGGAGGCGATCGCGGTCTCCTCGGACGGTCTGCTGATGGCCATGTCGGCGATCAAGGATCGGTCCAACGCGGAGCGGTTGGCCGCCGTCGTGTCCGGGATGACGAGCCTCGCCGGTGGGGCCGCCAGTTGGTACGCGCTCGGCGGCCTGAACCGGGTGATCGTCGACATGGCCGACGGCTACCTGCTGATCAGCGCGATCAGCAGCGGTTCCGTGCTCGGGGTGGTCGCCGACCGTTCGGCGAACCTGGGCACCGTCGCGTACGAGATGACGCTCTTCGCCGGGCGGGCCGGTGGCGCCCTGACCCCGCGACTGATCGTCGAGTTGAAGAACGCCGTTCAGCAGTGACCCCCGACGTCGCCGGCGAGGATCCGGATCCGGAACCCAGGGTTCGGATCCGCCCGTACCTGCGCACGTCACCCCCTACCGGGGACGGCGCGGCGGCGACACCGGCGCTGCCGGAGCCGGACGGGGACCAGCCGGCCGGCCCCCGTCCGTTCGTGCTCACCTCGGGGCGGGTGGCGGGCGCCGACCCGGCGATCGGGCTGGAGACCCAGGTGACCGTCCGCGCGGACAGCGGCTGGTGGGCCGGCTCAACCGGTGCCCTGCTGGCACCGGAACTTCAGACGATCATCGCGCTCTGCGCGGAGCCGATCTCGGTGGCCGAGATCTCGGCCCGCGCCCGACTGCATTTCGGCGTGACGCGGGTCCTGGTCGGCGACCTACGCGCAGCCGGGCACCTGGACGTGCACGTCACCGACACCGACGACTCTGTCGACCCCGATCTCATCCTGCGAGTGATTGATGGACTCCGTGCGATCTCCTGAATGGCCGGCCGCCCCGCTCGGCGGGGTCGCCGCGAACAGCGCCGCCGCCCGTTACGGCATGTCCCCGGGCACCGGGCCGATTGTCGGGCGGGCCGGCCCACCGCCGACCGCGCCGCCGCCGTACCGGCCTTCGTCCGAGACGGGTTCGATGTCGCCGCCGGCCGGTAAGCCGGCCGCACCGCCGATCCCGGTCAAGATCCTGGTCGCCGGTGGGTTCGGGGTGGGCAAGACCACCACAGTGGGTGCGATCTCCGAGATCGCGCCCCTGACCACCGAGGCCGAGATGACCACGGCCGGGATCGGCGTGGACGACCCGGGTGCCCGGTCCACCAAGACCACCACCACTGTGGCGATGGATTTCGGCTGCGTGACGATCGACCGCAGCCTGAAGCTCTACCTGTTCGGCACGCCGGGGCAGACCCGGTTCGGCTTCATGTGGGACGACCTGGCCCGGGGAGCGCTCGGCGCGCTGGTGGTGGTGGACAGCGCACGGCTGGACGACTGTTTCCCGGCCATCGACTTCTTCGAGCGGGCCGGGTTGCCGTTCGTCGTCGGGGTCAACGCCTTCGACGGGCGACTGGCCCTGGAGCTGGGCGAGATCCGCTGGGCCCTGGCCATCGGCGATCATGTACCCCTGGTGCAGTTCGATGCCCGCGACCGGCTCTCGGTGCGGGATGCCCTACTGGTCGTCCTGGACCGCGCGCTGGACCGCGCTACCCGGGACAGGAGGGCCTGAGCCGACCAGCTCCGGCCGTGGCGGGAAGAGGTGATCTGGTGAGGGGCGACCTGGACGAGACGCTGGCCCGGCTGGCCCGACGTGAGGAGGCGTCGCGCCGTCGGGCCACCGACCGTGACGACACCACCGCACCGTCGAGCCCGCCCGGCCTCGACAGCGAGACCCGCAACACCCGGTCGGGCCGGCACGACCCGCGGCACGCCGGGGTGGAGGCGCCGGGCGACGTGGCGGGATGGGGGCCGGTCGAGGAGGTGGCCGAGGCGGTCCGCCAGGTCGTCGGCGCCTACCCCGGGCTGGCGGTGACCGTGCAGGTGGAACACGCCGGGCGGACGTACCCGATGCGGGTCTCCTGGGACGGGTCCGCCGTCACCGTCGGGCCGGTGCCCCCGCCGACCCCTGTGGAACCCCCGCCGGCCTGGCCGCTCTCCGGCCGCACGGTGCCCGCCTGGGGGCCCGGCCCGGACGGGTTGACTCCGGACCCGGCGGCCCGGTTGGCCGAGCTGATCCGACGCGACCCGACGCTCCTGGACGAGCTGGATCCGCGTCGCTGACCGGCGGGGCTGGCTGTCGGCGGCTACGGTCGGGCAGTGGCGCAACCCGACCTGACCCTGACGGCGAGCCTGCGGCCGGCGGCGCTGGACGCCCGACGGGGCATCGTGCGTCTGCACCCGGAGGCGCTTACCGCGTTGGGGCTGCGCCCCGGCGACCCGGTCCGCCTCGCCGGCCGCCGCGAGACGGCCGGGATCGCGGCGGCGGCCGGGCCGGGTGCGAGCAGCGCCCTGCTGTACGCCGACGACCTGACGTTGGGCAACCTGGGTCTGCGGGACGGCGGTCAGGTGCGGGTGAGTCCGGTGCCGTTGGTGCCGGCGAGCCGCGTCGTCCTGGCCGGGCCGGCGGGGGTCGTCGCGGCGGTCAGCCCGGAGATGCTGCGGCTCGCCCTGCTGGGCAAGGTGCTCACCGCCGGTGACGACGTGTCGCTGCTGCCGCAGGACGTGCTGCCGGACGCCTCGGTCCGCAGCCTGGTCGAGGCGGCGCGACGTAGCCTCGCCAACACCGTCGGTTTCGCCTGGACCAGCACCCTGCTCACAGTGGTCACTGTCGAGCCGGCGGCCGGCGCGCTGGTCACCATGGGCACGGTGATCGGTTGGGAGCACGGCGGGACCACCCACGGCGGGCCCGCCCCGGTCGGCACCGCGCCGGGTACGAGCGCCGACCCGGTTCGGGTCGAGGACGCGCCCGACGTGGACGAGCTGCCCGGGCTGCGGGCCCAGGCCGAGGAGCTGACCGAACTGCTGGACCTCGGCTTCCACCACCGGGAGGTGTTGGGCCGGCTCGGCACCACCATCTCGTTGGGAGTGTTGCTCGTCGGCCCGGCGGGTTCCGGGAAGTCGGCGCTGGTCCGGGCGGTGGCCGCCCGGGTCGGTGCCCGCGTTCACCCGCTCTGGGCGCCGGAGGTGGCCGCGCTGACCAGTCAGGCCGCCGCCGAGCGGTTGCGCGTCGCCGCGACGGCGGCCCGAGCCGGCGGGCCGGCGGTGCTGCTGGTCACCGACGTCGAGGCGCTCGCACCCGCGGACGATCCCGGCCCGGTGGCGACGGTGTTCCGTCAGGTGCTCGCGGAGAGCATCCGCGCCGGCGTCGCGGTGGTCTGCACCACCGGTCGGTCCGAGGCGGTCGACCCCGCACTGCGCGCGCCCGACCTGCTGTCGCTGCGGATCAGCGTCTCGCTTCCGGATCAGGCGTTGCGCCGCGAACAGCTCACCGTACTGACCCGGCAGGTGCCGTTGGCCGACGACGTCCGGCTGGACGACGTTGCCGCGCGTACCCCCGGGTTCGTCGCGGCGGACCTGGCCGCACTGGTCCGGGAGGCCGGGGTACGCGCGGCACTGCGACAGAAGTCCGCGGAGACACCGACGGTGTCGATGGCCGACTTCACCGCCGCGCGGGAGGTGGTCCGGCCCACCACGATGGCGTCGTCCACACTGGATCTGGCCTCGGTCACGCTGGACGACGTGGGCGGCCTGGACGAGGTCAAGCAGACGCTCACCGAGTCGGTGTTGTGGCCGCTGACCTACCCGGACACCTTCGCCCGGCTCGGCGTGCAGCCGCCGCGCGGCGTTCTGCTCTACGGGCCACCGGGCTGCGGCAAGACCTACCTGGTCACCGCGCTGGCCGGATCGGGGCGGGCCAACGTGCTGTCGGTCAAGGGCGCCGAACTGCTCTCCAAGTGGGTGGGTGAGAGCGAACGCGCGGTCCGTGAGCTGTTCCGTCGGGCCCGGGAGGCGTCCCCCACCCTGATCTTCCTGGACGAGGTGGACGCGCTGGCACCGGTACGCGGCCAGGCCACCGACGGTGGCACCACGGACCGGGTGGTCGCCGCCCTGCTCACCGAACTGGACGGGATCGAGACGCTGCGCAACGTGGTGGTGGTCGGCGCGACGAACCGGCCGGACCTGGTCGACCCGGCACTGCTGCGACCGGGCCGGTTGGAGCGGCTGGTCTACGTGCCACCGCCGGACGGGCCCGCCCGCGCGGAGATCCTGCGGGCCTCGTCCCGACAGGTGCCGTTGGCGCCGGACGTCGACCTGTCCGCCCTCGGCGACGAGCTGACCGGCTTCTCCGCCGCAGACTGCGCGGCGCTGGTCCGCGAGGCGGCGCTGGCCGCGATGCGGGAGTCGCTCGCCGCCGCCACGGTCACCGCCGAGCACGTGTCGACCGCACGGGCCCGGGTACGCCCGTCGCTGGACCCGGCCCAGGTCGCGGCCCTGGCCGCGTACGCCGCCAACCGGGAGTGATCAGACCAGCACAACCTTTTGTCGAGCGCGGGACGTTCCTAGTACGTCACATTCCTCAGTGGAGTCATCCACTGCGACGTCAGGTGGTGTTCCTTGCGTAAGCTGCTCTCCCTCCTCCTCGTCCCCCTCATGGCGGCGGCGACCCTGGTCTCGGTCGGCGCACCGGCGACGGCTCATCCGGCGAAGCCGTTCCCCGCCCGGATCGCGCTGCCGAACGGGTTCACCCCGGAAGGGTTGACGATCGGCCGGGGCACCACCGTCTACGTGGGTTCCGTCCTGGATGGTGCGGTGTGGCGAGGTGACTTACGCACCGGACGCGGCTCGGTGCTGATCCCCGGCACACCGGGCACCGCCAAGGCGGGCATCAAAATCGACACGCAGGGCCGGCTCTGGACCGCCGACTTCACCGGCGGCGGGGCCAGCGTGTACGACCCGCGCACCGGTGCCCGGCTGGCCCACTACCAGTTCACCACCGACCCCAACAGCCTGGTCAACGACCTGGTGATCACCAAGCGGGCGATCTACTTCACCGACTCCACCCGGCCGGAGCTGTACGTGGTGCCGCTGGGCCCGGGTGGTCGACTGCCGGCCCCGAACGCGTTCCGGGTGCTGCCGCTCACCGGTCCGGGCGCGACGCCGGACGCGTTCAACAACGGGATCGTGGCGCTGCCGAACGGTGATCTGCTGGTCGCGCAGATGCTGACCGGTCAACTGGTGCGCGTCGACCCGCGTACCGGCGGCAGCCGTCTCTTCGACCTGGGCGGCTACTCGGTGGACCGGGCCGACGGGCTGGTGCTGCGCGGACGCATGCTGCACGTGATCCGGAACCTGACAAACGTCGTCGCTGTGGTCCGGTTGAACGCCGGGTACACCGCCGGGGTGGTGCAGCGGGAGATCACCGGCCCGCAGCTGCGGTCGCCGGCCACCGGCGACCTGCTCGGCTCGGCGTTGTACGTGGTGAACGGCCGGTTCGACGTGGAGTCGACGCCGAGCACCGACTACGACATCGTCCGGCTACCGGCCTGACCCAGGCGGTCGGCGGCGGCCCCCACGGTCGCCGCCGGCCCCGACGGGCACCTCAGAAGGCGGGCGGCGTCGAATCGAGGCAGATCTCGGCGCGTACCTTGCCGTCGTCCTCGCGCAGCTTCGCGCCGCACTTGCGCAGGACCGATACCGCGCCGATGTTGTCCGGGGTCGTCTCGGCGACCACCGCCCGCATACCCGCCCGAGCTGCGGCGTTCAGCAGCTCCCGCAGGGCGGCCGCGCCGATCCCCTGCCCCCGTGCCGATCGGCCGAGCCACATTCCGGTCTCCACCGTGCGGGGCTCGTCGCAGCGCGTCATCCGCACCATGCCCATCACCTCGCCACCGACGAGGATGGCGTACATCTGCGAACCGGTCCGGCCGTGCAGCCCACCGAAGCTCGCCCGGTGGAACTCGCGGAACGCCTCGCGGCGGGCGAGCGACCAGCCGGCGGGCGCCTCGACCGGGGGCATGACATCACCCGGTTCCGCCTCCGCAGCCGCTACGGAGAGCAACGGCTCCAGGTTCCGCTCGTCCACCGGCTCCAGCCGGACCGCACCCGCCACGTGCCGCAGTCTGCCGCCCTCATCGGCCGAAGTCCACCCCATTGGCCATCCACTGGCGGTCCGGACAGCGGTACCGGCCGGTCGGGCGGCTCGGGTGTTCTGCATCACGCTCTGTTGTCACCCGACCGGGTGTCACCGGCCCAAAACGCCTACCCGAACTCGCAGAACACCACCGACGCGTCGTCGGTGGACTTGTGTCGGCGCAGTCGGTCGGGGTGGTCGCGCTCGGCGTCCCGCACCCGGTCGATCAACGCACCCGGACCGTCGGCGCCCAGCAGGTCCAGCAGACCGGCCCAGTCGGTCAGCGCGAACTGCTCCACCGCGCTGGACGCGCCGTCACTGAGCAACGCCGCCCGCCGGAGCGCCCCCGGCCCGTGCCGGGGCGCGGTCCCGGTCACCGCGTGGAAGGCCGCGTCCGGGTCGGAAGCCGCCACCCAGTAGCCGTGGGTGCGGTTCATCCGCTCCCGCTGGACGCTCACGGCGTGCCGGAACCGGGTGACCGGGTCCGCCGCGCCGCCCGGCACGATGGCCACCGTCTCCCGCAGCTCGGCCATCGCCGCGTCCAGCCGGTTGTCGGTGACCACGCTGACCTGCCCGCCGGCGTCGAGGACCAGTGGGCTGTCGCAGAGCACCAGGTAGTCCACCTGGTCGCCGCAGTCCCGCAGGAGGCAGACCGTGCTGGACGGGGTGCCCGGATGGTCGAGGTCGCACTGCCCGCCGTGGTCGGCGCGCACCGCGAGGATGGCCGCGGCCAGGTTGCTGGTCAGCCGGGCGGCCGGGCGTACCGCCTCGGCGACGCCGATACGGGCGGCCAGGTGCCGGACGTACCACTCGGGCCCGTGCACGCAGCCGGTGTCGAAGCCGTCCGGCACCGTCGCGCCGTCCAGGACACCGACCAACGGGCCGAACCGGAAGACCAGATCCTCGTTGACCGGCCGGCCCGGGGCCGGCGCGGACGCGGAGCGTACCCGCATCACGGGCGTTCCCCCGTCGGATTGCTGCCCGTCATAGCCTGCCTCCTCCGTCGCCTCCGGCGAGGCGCGCTCCCCGCGTACCCCTTGGGTTCGGCTACATTCCTGCCCCGGACGGTGGCGGTCAGCGGCGGCGGTTGCGGGCGCGCGACGAGCGCAACCGGCGGAGTCGGCTGATCAGCACGGGGTCGGCGGCGAGTGCGGCCGGATTGTCCAGCAGACCGTTGAGCAACTGGTAGTACCGGGTCGACGAGATCCCGAAAGTGTCCCGGACGGCCTGCTCCTTGGCGCCGGCGTGCCGCCACCACTGCTGCTCGAAGGCGAGGATGGCCCGCTCCCGCTCGGTCAGCCCCGGCGCGGGATCAGCGGGCTGCGTCGACTCGTCCGCCGGCGACGCCGAGTCGTCGGTCTCGATGGGCGGCGCCGGTCGGGGATTCGGGACTGTCGGCCCGGCGGCACCCGCGCCCTCACCCGGACGAGCGTCGATGGACGGCTCGGGGGCGGCCGGGGTGGTGTCGGCGGACATGTCGCTCAGCCTAGCCAGCGGCGACCAGGGACGCAGCAAGCGGCGCGGCCGGTCCGCACCGCCGGGAACCCCGACGGCCGGGCCGGCCGCGCCGCGTCACTCCGGTCGGGTCAGGTGATGTCGCGGCGACGCATCGCCCAAAGCGCCGCCCCGAGGATCACCACCACCCCGACCGAGAGCAGGACGGAGGACTGCTGCCAGCTGATGTCCATCGTGGCCGGCTTGCACTCCCCGCTGAAGGTCGCGTTGCAGGAGTTCCAGTCCTGCAACGTGACAGTCTTCGTCATCCAGGCCAGCGCGTACGTGGGCAGCAGCCATGCCTCGGCGAACCGCACGCCGGCCATGGACAGCAGGATGCCCAGGCCGAACTGGCCGACCACCATCACCGCCACCACGCCACCGAGGGCCATCGCGGTGTGCCGACCGAGCGAGGCGAGGGCGAAGCCGATTGTGGTGAGCACCAACACCAGCACCACGCCGCGTACACCGGTCAGCATGAACGACTGCCAGACCCCCGAGGTCATCTTCTCGGTGCTGCCCCGGAAGTTGGCGACCGCCCAGAACCCGGCAAACCACAGCACCGCGGCCGGAAGCGTCACCGCCAGGATGCCGGTGAGCAGCGCGGCCAGCTTGGTGAGCAGTACGGTGAGCCGCTTCGGCCGCCAGAGCAGCAGGTTCATCATGCCGCCGGTGCTCCACTCGGCGCCGACGAAGGACGCGCCGATGACGAACCCGACCAGGGCGAGGATCGCCGCGAACGGGATCAGGGTCTCGTCGAACGTCTCCTTGAAGTTGAACGTCGAGGGCAGGAACCACTGTGCCTCGATCTGGTCCCGCGACGGCGGCGTGATCATCGAGCAGTCGTCGGGGTAGCGATCATTGTTCGCCGTGCCGGCGGTCTTGGCCTGCTCGCACTCGGCGCGCGCCTGCTCGCTCCAGCGCACCTGCTCCTGGTACTGCTGGTCGGCCTTACGCTCGGCCTTGGCGTACTGGCCGGCGTCGATCTTCTGGTTGGTGAAGAACACCCCCACCACCACCGCGGCCAGCACCAGCAGGCCGAGCAGTGTCATGTAGCGGGTGAAGCGCCGCTTGCTGAGCCGGCGCAGCTCGGTACGAAAGAGGCTCACGCGCCCCACCCTCCTCCGGCGGGACCGGGCTGACCCGTCCCGCCGACCTTCATGGACTCGTCGACCTGCCGGTGCTGACCGGGTACCGGCGCGGTGGCGGTCAGTTCGAGGAAGACGCTCTCCAGATCGACGGCGATCGGCGCCAGCTCACTGACGTAGAGGTTCTTCTCGGCGAGCAGCCGGGTCACCGACGCCGGCTTGTCGACACCGGCCAGCATCAGGTGGTCCGGGTGACCGGTGACCCGGATCCCCGCCTGGGTGAGCGTCTCGGTTGCCACCGGCAGGTCGCTGACCGCCTCCAGGCGAATCCGGACCGCACCGGACGAGTGCTGCGCGAGCACCTCGTCGACCGGGCCGAACGCGACCCGCCGGCCCAGCGAGATGATGGTGACCGAGTCGCAGATCAGTTGGATCTCACCGAGGATGTGGCTGGACAGCACCACAGTCATTCCGGACTCGGCGAGCGTCCGCATCAGCGTGCGCATCTCCCGGATGCCGCCCGGGTCGAGGCCGTTGGCCGGCTCGTCGAGGATGAGCAGCTTCGGGTTCTTCAGCAGGGCCGAGGCCACGGCGAGCCGCTGCTTCATGCCCAACGAGTACGTCTTGACCCGCTCGCCGGACCGGTCGCGGAGCCCGACGAGTTCCAGCACCTCGTCGACCCGGACGGCCGGCACCTCGCCCGCCCCCGCGAGCAGGGACAGCGTGTCCCGTGCCGTGAAGTGCGGGAAGAACTGCGGGCTCTCCACGATCGCACCGACCTGGCCGGCGACCGTGGGCAGTGCGTCGGGGACCTCGTGCCCGAGCAGCGCCATCCGGCCGCCGTCGGGTCGGATCAGGCCGAGCAGGGTACGCAGCGTGGTGGTCTTGCCGGACCCGTTGGGACCCAGGAAGCCGTGCACCTGCCCCGCGTTGACCTGCATGTCGAAGCCGTCGAGCGCGTTGCGGGTGCCGCGTCGACGACTCTTGTACGTCTTACGTAGACCTTCGATCTCCAGGACAGCTGGCAAGCTGCACCTCCCCCGATGGGTGGGCGTGACAGCCGACACCATACGCGGTATGCAGGAGCATGCAATACGCGGTATGCACCGACGCGCCGAACAGGCTAGTTCATCGACGGAGCGTGACCGTTCAGGCGCAGATGACCTGTACGCCGGCAGCGCGGAACGCGTCCACCACCTCCGGCGCGGCACCGGAGTCGGTCACCAGCGTCTCCACCCGCTCGACCGGGCAGATCCGGGCGAAGGCGTGACCCCCCAGCTTGGACGAGTCCGCGATGATCACCACGCGCTTGGCGCGGGCCACCATCAGGTTGTTCATCGCCGCCTCCCCCTCGTGGTGGGCGGCGGCGCCGAGCTGTGGGTCGATCGCGTCCACACCGAGCAGGGCGACGTCCAGGGTGACCTCGCGCAGCAGCGCCCCGCCCAGCGGGCCGACCAGCTCGAACGACTTCGGGCGCACCACTCCGCCGGCCACCACGACCTTCATCCGGGATCGGACCAGCAGCTCGTTGGCGATGTTCAGCGCGTTCGTCACCACTGTGAGCTGCGCGCCCTCGGCACTGGTGTTCAGATCCGGTCGCACGGCGAGCGCCCTCGCCACCTCGGTGCTGGTGGTGCCGCCGTTCAGGCCGACCACTGTGCCCGGCGTGACGAGCGCCGCGGCGGCCGCCCCGATCCGCTGTTTCTCGGCCGAGTGCTTGGCCGTCTTGTAGCGCAGTGGCAGGTCGTACGACACACCGTTGGCGACCGCGCCGCCCC
The DNA here is from genome assembly GCF_015751765.1 of Micromonospora ureilytica. NCBI lineage: Bacteria > Bacillati > Actinomycetota > Actinomycetes > Micromonosporales > Micromonosporaceae > Micromonospora > Micromonospora ureilytica. The sequence continues at coordinate 6,007,986 of NZ_JADOTX010000001.1, read as the reverse complement.
GGGTCCTCGTGATCATCTGCTGCTGGGCGAGCTGGTCGAAGTCACGCCGGATGGTGGCCTGGGAGACGTCCAGCCGCTCGGCCGCCGCCTCGACGCTGACCCGGCCGTTGTCGGTCAGCATTTCGAGCAGGGCGTTCCATCTGGCGTACCGGTCCACTGCGGGGGCCCTCCCAGCAACTGCACGGACGGTGATTGATTGCGTGCACACTAGTGCGCGAAACTAGGCTTGCGCAAAAGACTGACCTGCGCGATCGGATGGTCGGTTGCCATGGTCACCCGCGTTCGCGCAGAATAACGCGCGAAATGCGGGTCTAACGAGCCGTATTGCGCACCGATCGGCCTGCGAGGAGTTCCCATGGCGCACGTGGACGCGGAGATCGCGAGCCAACCCGACTGCTGGCGGGAGGCGGCCAGGCTGGCCGAGGTCGTACGCGGTGATCTGCCGCGCCCCGGTGAGCGGGTCGCCGTCGTCGGTTGCGGCACATCGTGGTTCATGGCGATGGCGTACGCGGCCCGCCGCGAGCAGGCCGGCCAGGGTGAGACCGACGCGTTTCAGGCGTCCGAGTTCCCCGCCGGCCGCCGCTACGACCGGCTGATCGCGATCACCCGTTCCGGCACCACCACCGAGGTGCTGGAGCTGCTCGCCGCGCTACGCGGACGGACACCCACCACCGTCATCGTCGGTGACCCCGCGTCCCCGGCGGTCGACCTGGCCGCCGCCACCGTGGCCCTGCCCTTCGCCGACGAACGGTCGGTGGTGCAGACCCGCTTCGCAACCACCGCGTTGGCAGTGCTCCGGGCCCAACTCGGCGACCCGGTGACCGCGCTCGCCGCCGACGCCGAGGTGGCGGTGCGATCACCGCTGCCGATCGACCCGGCCACCATCGAACAGGTCACCTTCCTTGGCCGGGGGTGGACGATCGGGCTGGCTCAGGAAGCGGCGCTGAAGTGCCGCGAGGCGGCCACCTTCTGGGCCGAGGCGTACCCGGCGATGGACTACCGGCACGGCCCCATCTCGGTCGCCGCTCCGGGCCGGCTGGTCTGGGCGTTCGGTGAGCTGCCCGACGGGCTGCCGGAGGATGTGGCCGCCACCGGCGCGGCCTTCGTGCACAGCCGCACGCACGGCTGGCGCACGGTGCTGGGCAGCTGGTCCGCCGGCCGGACCCCGGTCGACCCGATGGCCGACCTGATCCTGGCCCAACGTTTCGCGGTCGCCCTGGCCACCAGCCGGGGCCTGGACCCGGACGCGCCCCGACACCTGACCCGGTCCGTGGTGCTTGCATGAGCGACCGCGTGGTCGTTGCGCTGGACGTCGGCGGCACCGGCATGAAGTGCGCCCTGGTCCGACCGGACGGCGTCGTGGTACGCAGCGAGCGGCACCCCACCGACGCTGCCCGCGGCCCAGCCGCCGTGGTCGGCACCATCCTGGAGGTGGCAGGCGGGCTGGCCGACAAGGCCCGCGCCGACGGGCTCGCCCCGATCGCGGTCGGCATCGCCGTGCCCGGGGTGGTGGACGAGGCGCGCGGCGTCGCGGTCTGGTCGGCGAACGTAGGCTTCCGGGACGTACCCCTGCGGGACCTGACGGTGAAGCGGCTCGGCCTGCCGACGGCGCTCGGCCACGACGTGCGTGTCGGTGGTCTCGCCGAGGCCCGGCTCGGCGCCGGACGCGGCACCGGGCACGTGCTGTTCGTGGCCATCGGCACCGGCATCGCCGCCGCTCACGTCGTGGACGGCAAGGCCGCCGTGGGAGCCCACGGCGCCGCCGGGGAGATCGGCCACATCCTGGTCCGGCCCGACGGTCCGCGCTGCGGCTGCGGCCGCCCCGGCTGCCTGGAGGCGGTCGCGTCGGCCGCCGCGATCGGCCGCCGCTACGCCGAACTCGGCGGGAAGACCACAGACGCGCCGGTGACGGCGGCCGAGGTGGCCGAGCGGGCCGCGGCAGGCGAACCGCTCGCCGGCCAGGTCTGGCAGGAGGCGGTCGAGGCGCTCGCCGATGGCCTCGCCAGCGGGCAGGCGCTGTTCGACGTGGCGACGATCGTGCTCGGCGGTGGCCTCGCGCAGGCCGGGGACCGGCTGTTGACCCCGCTGCGGGCGGCGCTGCACGAACGAATGACCTTCCACCGGGAGCCGCAGCTGGTCGCGGCAGCCCTCGGCGACGAGGCCGGTTGCCTCGGTGCCGCTCTGCTCGCCCTGGACGCCGTGGGTGTCCGTGACCATCAGGAGAAGCGATGACCGTACGGGTGAACGGCCGAGTGGTGACCCCGACCGGAGTCGTCCGACAGGGCTGCGTCGAGTGGGACGGTGATCGGATCACAGCGGTGGCCGAGTATCCGTCGGTGCGCGACGGGCACTGGATCGTGCCCGGCTTCGTCGACATGCACACGCACGGCGGTGGCGGGCACACCTTCACCACCGGTGACGCCGACGAGGCTCGCGCGGCGGCCGACTTCCACCTCTCGCACGGCACCACCACACTGCTGGCCAGCCTCGTCAGCGCACCCTTTCCGCTGATGCGTAAGGCCACCGAGGCGTTCGCCCCGCTTGTCGACGAGGGAGTGTTGGCGGGGGTCCACTTCGAGGGGCCGTACCTGTCGGCCGCCCGCTGCGGCGCGCAGAACCCGGAGTTCCTGCGCGACCCGTCGACCGACGAGCTGACCGAGCTGATCGAGCTGGGCCGGGGCGCGATCCGGATGGTCACCCTCGCCCCGGAGCGCGACGGCGCGCTGGAGGCGATCAAGCTGCTCACCGCGCAGCGGGTGGTGGCGGCGGTGGGCCACACCGACGCCACGTACGAGCAGACCCGCGCCGCGGTCGCCGCCGGCGCCAGTGTCGGCACCCACCTGTTCAACGGGATGCGACCGGTGCATCACCGCGAGCCGGGGCCGGTGGTGGCCCTGCTCGACGCGCCCACAGTCATCTGCGAGCTGGTCGCCGACGGTGTGCACCTGCACGACGGCATGCTGACCTTCGTCACGGCGACCGCCGGTCCGGACCGCGCCGCGCTGATCACCGACGCGATGGCCGCCGCCGGAATGCCCGACGGCGAGTACGAGCTGGGCGGCCAGGCCGTCACCGTCGCCGACGGGGTGGCCCGGCTCGCCCGCGACGGCGCGATCGCCGGCAGCACCCTGACCATGGACGCGGCGCTGCGGCATGCCGTGAACGCCGGAATCCCGATCGCCGACGCCGCGCGGATGGTGGCCACCACCCCGGCGCGGGCCATCGGTCTGGGTGACCGGGTCGGGTCCCTCCAGGTGGGCCTCCGCGCCGACCTGGTGGTGCTCGACGACGACCTCAACGTGGTGCGGGTGCTGCGCGGAGGCTCCTGGGTGGAGTAACGGGGGCGCCCCGGTCGCCGCTCGCATCCGCCGGGTCGTCTCGGCCGGCCCGATGTGTACGCCGCAGGAGCAGGCGGAGGCCCCGACTCAGCCGACGGCGGGGACCTCGACGCCGAGGACGGCCTGCTCGTCGGGGCGGTGCACCAGCACGTCGGACAGGTACGACTGGACCGCGTGGCGCATCCCGACGTCCCGGCCGGCCTGCTCGGAGAGCAACCACTTGTGCTCGATGATCTGGGCGAACAGCTCCTGCGGCTCCAGCTTGCGGCGCAGGTGCGCGGGGACGGCCCGGACCACCGGCTCGAAGACCTCGGTGAGCCAGCGGTGGGCGGCCTGCTGCTCGTCGATCAGGTCGCTCTCCGCGCGGTAGGCGTCCAGGTCGTTGAGCAGCTTGCGTGCCTGGTTCTCCTCGGCGTCCAAACCGGTCAGCCGCAGCAGCCGCCGGGTGTGGTAGCCGGCGTCGACGACCTTCGGCCGGACCAGGAAACGCCCGTCGTCGATGGACGACATGGCCACCTCGGCGACGTCGAAGCCCAGCTCGTTGAGGCGGCGGATCCGGCCCTCGATGTCGTGTCGGGCCTCCCGCTCGACCGCCTGCTCGTAGGTGATCTCGTGCCAGAGCCGCTCGTAGCGCTGCACGACCTCCTCGCAGACCACCTCCGGGTCGATGGACTCGTGCAGCAGGCCGGCGGCCTGCAGGTCCAACGCCTCACCGAAGATGTTCACCCGGGCGATCTCCAGGTCCTCGCCGCGCTGACCGTTGGAGAGCGTGTTGTGCAGGGCACCCGTCTCCGCGTCCACCAGGTAGGCGGCGAAGGCGCCCGCGTCCCGCCGGAACAGCGTGTTCGACAGTGAACAGTCGCCCCAGAAGAAGCCGGTCAGGTGCATCCGCACGATCAGGGCGGCGAGCGCGTCGAGCAGCCGGCTCATCGTCTCCGGCCGGAGGGTGTGCGAGAAGAGCGCCCGGTACGGCAGCGAGAACTGCAGGTGCCGCGTGATCAGCACCGATTCGAGGGGTTCCCCGTCCGCGGTCTGCCGGTCGGCGACGACCGCCACCGCCTCGACCGAGGGGAAGTCGATCCGCTCCAGGGCCCGGAGCAGGTCGTACTCCCGCTCGGCGATCCGCTCGCGGGTCTCCTTGAACGCGTACACGTACTCGCCCAACCGGACGAACCGGACGATGTGCCGGGAGATGCCCTGCGGCAGCGCGACCAGGTGTTGGGCAGGCCACTCCTCCAGCGGTGTCGACCAGGGCAGGTCGAGCAGCGCCGGGTCCACGAGGGCAGACGTGATCCGCACGGGCACAAGCATGACTGGTCGCCCCCGCATCCGCCCCTGATCGTGGTTCGGCCCACAGCGCCGCACACCCCGGCCTCGCGCCGGGCCGGTAGCGTGGTCGCGTGCTCAAACCCACAGCGGTACGACGTGACCTGCGGCTACGGCCCGTCCGCCCGGCCGGCTGGTGGTTCGACGCGCTCCTGCTTGTCGGTCTGGTCGGGTTGACGGTGGCGCTCGCCGCCGACCAGCTCTTCGGAGTGGACCGGGCGGTCGCCGACTGGGCCGACGGGCACCGGCCGGCCGCCGCGTACTGGGTCGCCCGGGTGCTGAACTTCCTCGGCCAGGGCACTCCGCTGACGTTGATCGCCGCCGGGCTGGGCGTGCTGCTGGCCGTCCGGCTGCGGTCGGTGCGGCCGATCCTGCCTCCGGTGGTCGCGTTCGCGCTGACCAACCTGACGATCGGCCCACTCAAGATCTGGACCGCACGGGCGGCGCCGAGCGCCAGCGTCAAGGAGCCGTTCCTGACGCCCGAGCAGACCCTGCCGCTGTTCCACGACGACCTGCCGGTGCGGTTCGCCCAGTCCTACCCGTCGGGGCACGTCGCCAACGCGATCGTCTGGTACGGGGTCATCGCGCTGCTGCTCGCCCCGCTGGCCCGCAGCTTCGGCCGCCAACTGCCGGCCCGGCTCGTCACAGTGATCCGCGTCGTGCCGCCGCTGGTCGTCCTCACCACCACCACCTACCTCGGCTGGCACTGGCTGACCGACTCGGTGGCCGGGCTGCTGCTGGGCCTGCTCCTGGACCGGCTGCTGCACCGGGCACCCTGGGACGGCGTGCCGCTCCCCGGCCGGCTACGCGCGTGGGATCGGCCGTTCACCTCGTACCCCTAGGGTTCTATTTCGTGGATCAACTGGCGCGGCGGCTGGGCGTACCCGATGCGGTTGTCATCGGGTTGGGCTCGATGCTCGGCGCGGGCGTCTTCGTGGTCTTCGGCCCGGCCGTGGCGGCGGCCGGCGGCGCCGGCCTGCTGCCCGCGCTGGTGCTGGCCGGCTTCGTCGCCTTCTGCAACGCGACCAGCTCGGCGCGGCTGGCGGCCCGTTACCCGGAGTCCGGCGGCACCTACGTGTACGGCCGGGAGCGTCTCGGGCCGTTCGCCGGGTTCCTGGCCGGTTGGGGCTTCGTGGTCGGCAAGACGGCGAGTTGCGCGGCGATGGCGTTGACCGTCGGGGCGTACCTCTGGCCGGGTCAGGCCCGGTTGGTCGCCGCCGGCGCGGTGCTCGCGGTGACCGCGGTCAACCTGCGCGGCATCGCCAAGACCGCGGCCGTGACCAGGGCGTTGGTCGCGCTGGTGCTTGCGGTGCTGGTCCTCGTCACTGTCGTCGGTGTGGTCGGCGGGCCGGTGCACCTGGACCGGCTCACCGAGGCCGACGGTTCGGCGCGGGGCGTGCTCGCCGCCGCCGGGTTGCTGTTCTTCGCCTTCGCCGGGTACGCCCGGATCGCCACGCTCGGCGAGGAGGTACGCGACCCGCAGCGGACCATTCCACGCGCGGTGCCGCTGGCGCTCGGGGTGGTGCTCGTGATCTACCTGGTGCTGGCCGTGGTCGCGCTCGGCGTGCTCGGCGCCGACCGGCTCGCCGGTTCCGCCGCGCCACTGGTCGACGTGGTGACCGCCGCCGGGCTGCCCGGCCTGGCGTGGGTGGTCCGCGCCGGTGCCACCATCGCGGTCGTCGGGGTGCTGCTGTCCCTGGTCGCCGGGGTCGGGCGGACCACCCTCGCCATGGCCCGCCGCCGTGACCTGCCCGGCGCGCTGGCCGCCGTGCACCCGGTGCGCCAGGTGCCGCACCGCGCCGAGCTGGCGGTCGCAGTCGTGGTGATCGTGGTGGTGCTGCTCGGCGACGTACGCGCCGCGATCGGCTTCTCCAGCTGCACGGTGCTCGTCTACTACGCGATCACCAACGCGGCGGCACTCACACTGGGCCGGGACCCGGACCGGCGGTTGCCGGTCCGGGTGCTCGCCGGCCTCGGGCTCTTCGGTTGTCTGTTGCTGGCGGTCAACCTGCCGCTGGGCAGCGTCCTCGCCGGCTTCGGTGTGCTCGCCGTGGGTGCCGCCTCCTACGCTCTGCGGGCCCGCCGCTGACCCCGCCAGACGGCCGGAGTCAGCGGCTCAACCGCTGGTAGCGGCGCACGGCCAGCGGGGCGAACGTCGCGATCAGCAACACCGGCCACAGCACCGCCAACAGCATCGCGTGCTCCGCCGGCCAGGAGTCACCACCGAGGCCCGGGTTGCCGAACAGTTCGCGGATCGCCGCGACGGTGGCCGACAGCGGATTCCACTCCGAGATCGTCCCGATGACCGGCGGCATCAGCTCGGGCGACACGAAGACATTGGAGATCGCGCTCAACGGGAACGCCGCCGGAAAGACGATCACACCGACCGTGTCCGGGTTGCGGACCAGCAACGCCAGGTAGATCCCGACCCAGGTGATCGCGATTCGCAGCAGCAGGAGGAGGCCGACGGCGAGCAACGCCTTGCCGACACCCTGTCGCCACTGCCACCCGACGAGCAGGCCACACACCAGGAGGGTGGACATCTCCAGCAGAGCGCGCAGCAGGTCGGCGGCGCTGCGACCGGTCATCAGGGCGGACCGCGCCATCGGCATCGACCGGAACCGGTCGACCACGCCCCGGCTGAGATCCAGCGCCACGCCCGTCGCGGTCGCCCCCAGCCCGTACAGCATCGTCATCACGAACACCCCGGGCAGCAGGAACTCGCGGTAGCTGCCACCACCGGCCACCTGCATGCCGCTGCCGAACACGTACCCGAAGACCAGGACGAACATGATCGGCAGCGAGAAGTAGAGGATCAACTCCTCCGGCGCGCGGATCACGTGGGTCATGTTCCGCCTGGTCATCGTCCAGCCATCGGCGATCACAGTGGTCATGCCACGTCCGCCTTTCGTCCGGCGGCCACCGGCTCGCGGACCTCGTCCGGCCGGTGCCCGGTCAGGTGCAGAAACGCCTCGTCCAACGTCGCGCGCCGCAGGCCGATGTCCTCGACAGCGATCCCGGCGTCGTCCAGTGCGCGGACCACGTCGACCAGGCCGGCGACGCGATCGACCACCGGCACGCTGAGCCGTCGGACCTCCGGATCCAGTTCGGGCTCCGCGCCGCAGATCCGCGCGACGAGGCGGGCGGCGCGGCCCAGCTCGGCCGCGTCGCGTACCACCACCTCGACCCGGTCACCACCGGTCATCGACTTCAGCTGGTCCGGCGAGCCCTCGGCCACCACCCGACCGGCGTCGATCACCGAGATCCGGTCGGCGAGCTGATCGGCCTCCTCCAGGTACTGCGTGGTGAGCAGCACAGTGGTCCCGTCCGCCACGAGACCACGAACCAGATCCCACACCTGGTTGCGACTGCGCGGATCCAGGCCGGTCGTCGGCTCGTCCAGAAAGAGCACGCGCGGCGTACGGATCAGGCTGGCGGCGAGATCCAGTCGACGGCGCATCCCACCCGAGTACTCACCGGCGGACCGGCCCGCCGCCTCGTCGAGCCCGAACCGTTCCAGCAGTTCGCCGGCGCGTCGACGGGCCTCCCGTCGGCCGAGCCGGAACAGCCGGCCGAACAGCTCCAGGTTCTGCCGGCCGCTGAGGATCTCGTCGACCGCCGCGTACTGCCCGGTCAGCCCGATCCGGGCGCGCACCTCGTCCGGCCGACGCAGCACGTCGTACCCGGCCACGGTGGCCCTTCCGGTGTCGAAGCGCAGCAGCGTGGTGAGGATCCGCACGGCCGTCGTCTTGCCCGCGCCGTTCGGTCCCAGCAGTCCGTGGACCGTGCCGGGCGGCACGGTCAGGTCGAACGTGTCGAGCGCGCGGGTCGGGCCGTACCGCTTGCCCAGACCCTCGGCGACCACCTCGAATGTCGTCATGCCCCCACGGTGCGGTGGGGCGCTGACGGATCACGCACCGTCCGCTGACGGCCGCGCACCGGCCTCCTCCGCCCCGGTGATCTCCTTCAGGGCGAGGATGATCTCCGCGCGGGCGGCGTCGCCGACGTACCAGCCGGTGAGGCCGCCGACCAACGCTTCCTCGCAGAATCGTCTGGCGGCCGCCAGGTCCCCACGCACGCGGGCCACCTGGGCGAGGCCGAGCCGGGCGCTGGCCACGAACTCGGGCGCGCCGCTGCGCTGCGCGAGCAGCAGCGCACCGGCGAAGTCGTCGTGCGCCGCCGCGAGGTCACCGGCGCGCAGCCTTATCTCGCCCCGGGTACGCAGCATGTCGGCCTGGTCGACGGCCGACCCGAGCGCCTCGACCAATCCCATGGCCTCATCCATGTGGGCGCCCGCCATCTCCGGATCGCCCTGCCAGGCGGCCAGTTCACCGAGCGCACCGAGCGTGATCATGGTGCCCCACCGGTCCCCGGTGCTCCGGAAGCCGTCGAGCGCGGTGGCCAACGCGGTCCTGGCCCGGTCCCACTGGCCACTCCACATCAGCGCCGAGCCGCTGCCCATCGCGCCGAGCGCGTTGATCCACGCGTCCGGGCCGACGAGCCGTCGCAGCTCCGCCATCAGCTCGTCGACATTCTCGGCGCCGCCGGACGGCGGTCCGGTCGAGATCCCCGACAGGTACAGCAGGAACGGCTGTCGGGGCGGCCGGTCGAGACTACGGATCACGGACCGCTGCGTTCCGAGGGACGGGAGAGGGCCGGAGCCGGCGAGCGAGGCGTTGTAGACGCACAGGGCGAACTCCTCGTTCAGCCCCGGAGGCGCCTCGGTACCGAGCAGTTCGAGGACGTCGGTGGCCAGCCGCGCCCCTTCCCCGCGCATGCCGCGCAACCACCAGTAGAACGACAGGGCCGCGACCATCCCGGCCGCGTCGGACGCGTCACCGGCGGCCGTGGCGCGACGCAACGCCGCGTGCAGGTTGTCCCGTTCCGCGTCGAGCCGGCGCAGCCAGTGCAGTTGTTCCGCGCACCGGAGGTGGTCACTCGCCGTCCAGGCGAACTCCAGGAAGTACGCGGTATGGGCACGACGTAGCTGGTCGGCCTCGCCGGCCTCGGCGAGGCGCTCGGCGCAGAAGGCCCGCACCGTTTCGAGCATCCGGTATCGGCCGCCGGTCATCTCCACGAAGGACTTGTCGACCAGACCGGTGAGCGCGTCGACAAACTCGGAGGTGGGCAGGCCGCAGACCCGCCCAGCCGCCTCCAGCGTGGCCCCACCGGCGAAGACGGTCAGCCGGCGGGCCACTTCCCGTTCGGCGTCGTCGAGCAGATCCCAACTCCACCCGACCACCGCCCGGAGGGTGCGGTGCCGCGGCGACACGGCCCGGCTGCCCGTCGACAGCAACCGGAACCGATCGTCGAGACGGGCGGCCACCTCGGCGACGGACAGCGCCCGCAGCCGCGCGGCCGCCAACTCGATCGCCAGCGGCAGACCGTCCAGGCTGCGGCAGATCCGCAGCACCATCTCGACGTTGGCCGGCGTGACGGTGAAGTCGGGCGCGACGTCGACGGCCCGCTGGGCGAAGAGGCCGACAGCCGCGTAGTCGTCGGCGTCCAGCGCGGACGCGCCGAGCGGCGGCAGGGTGAGCCCGGACAGCGGGCACAGCGCCTCACCGGCCAGCCCGAGCGGCTCCCGACTCGTGGCCAGGACGCGCAACGCCGGGCACGCGCTCAGCAACCGGGCGGCCAGCCGGGCCGCGTCGACGAGGACGTGCTCACAGTTGTCGAGCACCAGCAGCAGTCGCCGCTCGGCGAGCGCCTCGACCAGCCGATCGATGGTCTGCCGGCCCGGCTCGGCCGGGGCGCGCAGGCCCGCATCGCGCAGGCCGAGCGCGCTCAGCACCGCCTGCGGTACGTCCGACCCGTCGGCCAGCCCCGCCAGCTCGACGAGACGGACCTCCCCGTCGACCCGGCCGGCAGCCTCGATCGCCAGGCGCGTCTTGCCGGCGCCCCCGGGGCCGGTGAGGGTGACGAGCCGGCGCTCGCCAAGCAACTCGCCGACGCGCTTGAGTTCCTCCTCCCGCCCGACGAACGTGGTGAGCTGACTCGGCAGCGCGGGTTCGGCCGACAGGCGTTCCTCACCACGCAGCACCGCCAGGTGCACCGCGGCCAGCTCCGCCGATGGGTCGACGCCAAGCTGCTCGGCCAACGTGTGCCGGGCGTCCTCGAACTCGGCCAGCGCCTCCGCCGACCGACCCAGAGCGGTCAGGGCGCGCATGAGCTGGCCCCGCAAGCGCTCCCGCAACGGATGCGCGACGACCAACTCCCGTAGCTCCGCGATCAGCGCGCCGGGTGCGCCCAACGCCAGGTCCGCCTCGATCCGATCCTCGGTGGCGGCCAGCCGCAGCTCGTCCAGCCGGGCCGCCTGGGCGGGCGCGCCGGCTGCGCCGACGGCATCGGCCAGAGCGGGACCACGCCACAACTCCAGTGCCTCGCGCAACACGGCCGCCGCCCGGGACCAGTCGCCGTCGGCGAGCGCGCGGCGTCCCGCCTCGGCGAGCCGTTCGAACCGGTACGCGTCGACGTCGCCGGGATCCACGGCCAGGCGGTAACCGGCCGGGTGGAACTCGACCGGGTCGTGCTCGGCGCTCAGAGCCTGGCGCAGGCGCGACACCTGGGACTGGAGCGCGTTGGCCGCGCCCCGGGGCGGATGCTCCCCGTACAGGCCGTCGATCAGGCGCTCGGCGGAGACCACCCGACCCGCGTCGAGCAGGAGGAGCACCAGCAGAGTGCGCAGCCGCGGACCGCCCACGGGGACCTCTCGCCCGTCGGCCAGCACCACCTGGGTCGGCCCCAGGATGCGGAAACGCATGCCATGGATTGTCGCTCAGTGCCGGGCGGTTCCTACCGCCCGATCCGCCAGCCTTGCGTTCGGGAGGGTCAGCCGCTGAGCGCGCGGCGAAGATCCTTCATCAACAGCAACAGGTGCATGGGGTCGGTGGGGCTCGCCTCGAACTTAGCCAGCCGCTGGTAGAAGTCGCGGGCAGCTTCTGTCTCACAGTGAATGAGCACCGCGCGTACGCCAATGACCTCGGAGGCGGCGGCTATCCGCCGTAGTGCGTCGACTACCAAGGCTCGACCCAGCCCGACGCCTTGGGCACCGCGGTCGACCCCCAGCCGAGTCAGGATCACCACCGGTTGGTGGTAGCGGCCGGCCCCCTGCTGCAGGCGAGGCGAGGCATCGGCGGGGGCGACGCTACCGGCAGCCAGAGCGTAGTAGCCGGCCACTCGCTGATCTGGATGGTCGTTGTCCCGCACCACGTACACCCGGGACAAGCCCGCCCGGTGCGCTTGCAGGGCATGCTCGATCAGCCATACCGACTGTGCGCGGGAGCCGCAGTCGAACCCGGTGACCGCGAACTCGGCCGACAGCGGCTCGACCGCCGAGAAGCGGGAACTCACCGGGGCGCACCATCAGTCGGCAGGTCGAGCACTGTCGGACCGGTCAACAGTTCCCGCAGCCCGGCGACGTCCTGCGCCGGGCCCTGCAACGCCTCATCGAAGACCTGCCAGGCGTCCTCGTCCAGCAGGAACGCCCGCCGGTCGGCGAGCACATCCGCAGCGGCTTCGGTCGCCGCCTTCAACACGAACGTCGACACGCTGTCCCCGGCCGCTTGACTGGCCGCCTCCAGCAGCGCCTTCTGCTGCTCGTCTACCCGCAGGTGCAGTCGCTCCGCCTTGGCACTCACGACCCCAAGTGTACGCACAAAGTACGCCACCACAAGTCGATGCTGTTTATCAGAGGATCCGCACCGGCCGCACCGACCGCGCCAGACGGCGTTAGCTCCCCTCGCCGGTCCCGTCATGCCGGCGGGTCAGCTCGAATTCGTCCGCCGGGCCGCCGTTGGTCGTCGAGGGCGCGTTCCCGGCGGGGGGAACGGGATGTGTCGCGCCGACCCCGGAGTCCGTCTGCCCCGGCACCGGAGGAGACGCCGCCACTGGGGTGTGCACCCCGCCGTGGACCGGCCCGGTCGGCCGAGGGTCCGACCCCGGGTGGGCGGGCGGGGCGCACTGCCGCGTCAGCCAGTCCAACCCGCGCCGTCGGGCGACCACTGTCAGCCGGTCACCGGCGAAGATCACCTGCCGGGGATCCAGGTCCTTCCACCAGATCGTCTTGGCACCGCCCGCCGGAGTACGGGCGATCAGCCGGACCTGCCCGTCCCGGTTGACCACGTCAAGCGGTCGGCCGTCCAGCTCGCAGCCGGGGGCTACCGGCACCTCGGCGACCGGCAGCGCGTGCCGGTCGACCGGAATGGTGCTGATCACGGCGCGTTCGGTGAGCGCCCCGATGAAGGCCGGGGCGGCCAGGTAGGAGACTGACCGGGACACCCCGAGCGCGAAGGTCTCCTCCACCCGCTCGGCGAAGTCACCGTCGAAGAGCCGAAGCACCACACGCAGGTCGGCACGGAGGTCGCGGGCGGCGAGCGCAGCCTCCAGGTTGGCCACGTCGTCTGTGGACGCCACCACCAGCGCCTGACAGTCGGCCACCGAGGCGGCGGCCAGCGTCTCGGGCAACGCGGCGTCGCCGACGATCAGCGGCACCTCCAGTTGGCGGGCCAGGGCTGCGCCGCGCGGCTCCGCGGCCTTGTCGATGGCCACCACCTCGACGCCGTACTCGCGCAGTTGCGCCATCACCCGCGTGCCGACGTTGCCCAGGCCGATCACCACCACGTGCCCGACCCGTGGGGGTTGCAACCGGCCGGTGTGCAGAGCCAGCCGGGCGTTGACGATGCCGTCCACCACGACTGCGGTGATCAGCGGAATCAGCGCCAAGCCGGCCAGGTTGAGCACCACCTGCATGATCTGCGCGTCGGCCGCCTTGTTGGTGTCCGGGTCGGCGCCGCTGAGGGTCGTGACCAGCGTCAGGTACAGCGCCTCCAGCGGAGAGACATCCTCCGCACGGGAGATCAGCGCCCCCAGCACCGCAATCAGCGCGAGCACCACCATCACCGCGATGCCGATCTTGCGGGTGGCGAAACCGCGTACCGCTCCCATCACCACCGCGACCGGGCGACGCCGCCGACGCGCCCGGACCAGCCGGCGGGCGGCGACCTCGGTGCCCGGTGGTTGACCTGTCGCCTCGGCGAGTACCAGGTCGGCGCCGGCCTGGTCGGCCGGCAGCAACTCCACCCCCTGCGCCTCGGTGAGGTGCGCCAACGCGCAGACCACGTCCTGCGGTCGGACGTCAGCCCGCCGTGCCACCCGCAGTGTCTTGTCCCGATGTTGGAAGGAACTGGGGTCGACCTCGTTGAGCGCGGCGGCCACGAAGGCCGGCGCGGCCATCTCGGCGTCGGAGAGCACCTCGACCGGAGCCTTGAGCAGCTTGCGTACGCCGTCGGCGAGGGTGCCGTTGAACATCCGCAGCACCTGGCGGACCCGGTGGTCGACGGCCTGGGCGCAGAGCGCGGCGTGCAGGTTGCCGACGTCGTCCTGGTGCAGCAGGGCCAGTCCGGTCGCTCCGGCCAGCCCGGCAGCCTCGAAGGTGGCCACGTCCAGCCGGTCCGAGCGGACCACCCGGACCCCGCGCAGCCCGGCCACGTCCGGCCCGTTGCTGCGATAACGCTCCGGCACCACGACTGTCACCCGGGCCCCGCCCGCCGGCAGCTCGGATTCGAGCGTCGCCCGAGCCACGTAGTAGGCGAGCGCGTCCTTCCCGCAGATCACGTAGTGCGGGCGTGGGTCACCGACGGACCGCAGCCGCCAGTTCCACTCGACCGCCCGTCGCGCCCGGTCCCGCCACGGCTCCGCCATGCCCGGATCGTAATCAGCACGGCCCTGGTGGGCGACCCCGTCCGGATCATCCTGCGACCAGGCATGCGCGCCACGGCGACGGGTAGAGCAGCGACATGCAGACATTCCTCCCGTACCCGGGCTTTCTGGCCAGCGCCCGCACGCTGGACCAGAAGCGGCTGGGCAAGCAGCGGGTGGAGGCCATCCAGGTGCTGCGTGGGCTCACCCGACCCGGGTACGGCTGGCGCAACCACCCGGCCGTGAAGATGTGGGCCGGGTACGAGGAGGCGCTGGTCCGCTACGGGCTGGACATGTGCGCGGTCTGGACCGAACCGGGGCGGGCCGACACCTGCGCCGCCACGATGACCGTCGACCTCGCCGCCGCCTGCGGGGACGGCGTCGTGCGGACCCAGGACGAGCTGGCCCGAGCCGGTGAGCTGCCACCGTGGCTGGGCCGCGACGACCTGCACCTGAGTCACCGCTCGTCGCTGCTGCGGAAGGACCCGGCGCACTACCGCCCGCTGTTCGGCGACGACGTGCCGGAGGATCTGGAGTACGTCTGGCCCGCCTCGGACCGCCCCCGCCGTTGCTTGCCGGCCGACTGAGCGAAGGTGCGGCAGACTGGGCTCCATGGCGCTGTCGCAACTGGTAGGTCGGCTGCTCGGCGTACGGCAGCACCAGGTGGACCCGGGCGGTGGTGGCGCCGACCTCGTGCCGCGACCGACCACGGCGCTGGTGGTGGGTGGCGGCATCGCCGGCATGTCGGCGGCGGTGGTGCTGGCCGAACGGGGTGTGGCGGTCACGGTGCTGGAGGCGGCGCCGACGCTGGGCGGTCGACTGGGCGCCTGGCCGGAGGCGCTCGCCGACGGCAGCCAGCGCAACGAGCACGGCTTCCACGCGTTCTTCCGGCAGTACTACAACTGGCGGTCGATCCTCCGCCGGGTTGACCCTGGCCTGGGCTTCCTCAAGCCCATTCCGGGCTACCCGATTCTGAGCGGTCAGTGGCCGACCGAGGAGTTCGGCAAGTTGCCGCCCGCGCCACCGGCGAACCTGCTCGCGTTGCTGTTGCGCAGCCCCAGCCTGCGCCTGGCCGACCTGCGACGCATGGATCGGGACGCCGCGCTGCCGCTGCTCAGCTACGACCCGGTGCGCACCTACGCCGACCTGGACGACGCCACCGCCGACGAGCTGCTGGCGTCGCTGCGACTGCCGGACCGGGCGCGGGCGATGCTGTTCGAAGTCTTCTCGCACTCGTTCTTCAACCACGAGGCGGAGATGTCGGCCGCCGAGATGGTCGCCCAGTTCCACTTCTACCTGCTCGGCAACCCGGAAGGCTTGGCCTTCGACTGCCCCGACGAGGACTACGCCACGGCGATCTGGGAGCCGCTGACCCGGCACGTGGAGAAGCACGGCGGTCGGGTCCTCACCAACTGCGCCGCGACCGGGGTGCACCGCGACGCCGACGGCTGGCGGGTGACGACCACCGACGGCGGCAGCCATCCGGCCGGTCACGTGGTGCTCGCCGTCGACCCGCCGGCGCTCGCCGCGCTGGTCGCGGCCTCACCGGACCTGGCCGAGCAGGCACCCGAACTGGCGGCACGGATGCCGGCCTTCGGCAACCCAGGCCCGCCGTACGCGGTGGCGCGGTACTGGTGTGCCGGGGATGTGGCCGCCGAGCGGGCGGTGTTCAGCGGCGTGTCCCGCCAGCCCACTCTGGACTCGGTGACGCTCTATCACCGGCTGGAGAACGAGCCGCGTCGCTGGGCGCAGCAGACCGGCGGGTCGGTCATCGAGTTGCACGCGTACGCCTGCGAGCCCGGCGTGCCGGCCGAGGAGCTGGCCGAGCGGATGCGCCGCGAGCTGGTCGCGCTCTGGCCGGAGGCCGGCGACCTGCGGGTCCGGGAGCTGCGGGCCCGGGTGGAGGCGCAGGCGCCGGCGTTCACGCCGGGCAGCCACGCCTGGCGACCGGGGGTACGCACCGACGCGGACGGCCTCTACCTGGCCGGCGACGGCATCGCCACGGACTTCCCGAGCGCGTTGATGGAACGCTCGGCCGCGACCGGGATCATCGCCGCGAACCACATCCTGCGCGCCGAGGGTGGCGCGGCCGAGCCGGTGCGCTCGATCCGACCGCGCGGCCTGCTGGCCGGGAGGCGCTGACCCCGTTTGGAGGACCTGGCGCGGGGGTGCGGGTGCGTTGTTCCCGCACCCCCGCGTCGGATCAGTTGACAGTGACCGAGAACGACCGGTAACTGGACAGGCTGCCGTCGGCGTACTCGACGGTGAACCAGAAGTAGGTCCAGCCGGCCGTCGTGGGCGTCCAGGTGATCTTTGCCTTGCCGTCGGCGGCCAGCGGAACCACCCTGGGGTTGTTGTCGACGCTGTCGAACCACCGCACCGAGGTGGCGCCCTGGGTCACCGCCGGCGAGACCGTGAAGACCCCGGGGACGGCGACGCCACCGCCGGAGCCCTCGATCGGATAGACACCGTCCGAGGTGATGGTGGGCCCATCGTCGACGAAGAAGGTCGTCTCCTGCTGGTACCCCGCCTCGCCGGAGGCGCTCCGGCCGACGTAGCTGAGCTGGTGCTCGCCGCCCTTGAGGGGCGTCAGGACCTGCTCGGCGACCCCGTCGGCCCCCACTGTCGCCAGCTGCTCGGACCCACCGTCCACCCGATAGGCGATCGTGGTGATGCCGTTGCCGGGCTGGGTGCTGAACCGCATCGTGACCGCCATTCCGCTGCCGGACGGGTCAGGTTGTTGGGCCGTCGACCACGCGTTGACGGTCAGGTCGCGCACCTTGAACGTGTAGGCCCGCACCGGAGAGCTGTTGCCGGCGCGATCCACGCTCGCCACGTACAGCGTCTGTTCGCCCGCGTCGCGGGGCCGCCAGCGGATGGTGGCCGCGCCGCCGAGCTGGTCGGCTGCCACCTGGTTGTAAAGAGTCCACTGGCTGTCGCCGTACCGGAAGCTCACCACGTCCGCGACCCCGTGCGACGTGAACAGGAAGGTGCCCTCGGTCCCAGTGCTGCCGGTCGGATTCGCCGGGTTCTCCGGATATTCCGGAGAGGCGACTGTCGGCGCGACGGCAGGCTTGGTGCGATCCACAGTGAAGTGGCACGGATCGCTCCACGGTGACCAGGCCCGCTGGTCGTACGTCCGGGCGTGCCAGGCGTACTCGCCATCCGTCAGCGAGGCCACCGGGATCTGACCGACAGCGTTGAGACCGTCGGCGCCGCTGGAAGTGCCGGGGTCGACAGGCGTGACCGCGGACGGGTCGGCGAGCGGCCAGAACTGCATCTCGGCGGTCAGCTCGTCGTACGGGTCCCGGTCCCGGTCCGTCATGTTGGCGTGTGCGCTGAATTCAGATCCCGCGAAGTACGCCGGCCCGCAGGGGGTGTCGGTGTTCGCGTTGAAGAGCCTGGTCGGCTTGAGCGGGGCGGTGTTGTTCAGCTCCACCTCGAACCGGAACTCGTTGGTCTCCAGCCAGCGGCCGTAGGAGACATCCCCCTCGTTTCGCTTCGGGATCCGCAGCTCGGTGGTGAGTTGATGTTCACCCCGGCCCAGCGCCTTGGTCAACGCGGCGGTCAAGTCCCAGGTGGTGCGCCAGGAGTTGCAGTCACTGCCCTCGGCGGTCGCGGTGACCGCCTTGCCGACAGTGGCCGGCGGGTGGGACCAACTGCTCTCACCGGTGAAGGCGGCGGTTGCCTGGGCGACTGTGGCACGCGTGCGTGCGCAGTCGTTGGCTCGGCTCTCCCGCCCGACGAGGGTCGCCCGGCTCAGCCGACCGGCGTAGATCCCGCCGACATCGAACGTGACATAAATGCGGGAGGAGTGCGTGGTGCCGGCGTCGTCCCGCCACGACCCCACCGGGATGTCGCCCCCGCTGGGGTAGAAGACCGCGGTGTCCGGGGTGGTGGAGTCGGTGTAGGCGAGGAGCGAAGGTGTGAACACGTGGTGGGGTTCGGCGGCGGTGGCCGGCCCGGGTGAGAGGACGACGGCACCCAGCGCCAGCGTGGCGACGGCGGCCAGCACCGGCAGACGCCCGCCCAGCCGGACACCTCGGCTTACAAGTCTCAAGTGGAGTTCCTCCTGTACGGTCGCCAGCAGAGCGGCGGCGACCGCTCGGATCGTAGTGACTCGCACCGACGGCGGCGGCCCCGTTTTCGAGCGACGCGAAGCATGAGCCAGAATCCGACGGCTGCGCCACACCCTCCGCCTGAACGGGGAACGATGAACAGAGCCGCCCGCAGAATCTCCGTGCTCGCCTCGGCGACCGCGCTCGCCCTCGCCGCCACTCTGGCCGCAACTCCGGCGCAGGCCGTGGAGCCCGACAGCGGCGCCATCACCGGCCATGTGGTGACCGAGAAGCCCGGCAACGTCACTGTCAACCTCTTCACCACCGACGGTGCCAGCGGTGGGCAGGTCGTGTCCGACGCTGACGGCACCTTCCGGTTCGCCTCCGTCCCGGTTGGCACCTACAAGATCCAATATGGCTTCCTCGGCCGGTTCCAGTGGTCGCACCAGAAGCTCGGCTACTCCACGGCCGACGTGGTAACCGTCGCCTCCGGTGTCACCACGACGGTGCCGGAGGAGCAGATGCTCCTGCCAGGCGTCGTCGAGGTGGTCGCGACCGACGCGGTAAGCGGCGACCCGGTCAACGCGTACTGCGCGGGAGTCCGCCCGTACGACCAGCAGTGCGGCGCCACCGACGGCCGGATCCGCCTGGCGAACCTGGAGTCGGGAACGTTCACCCTGGAGCTGCGCCCCTCGGACGGCCTGCATGCCGCGCAGGAGGTCAAGAACGTCAAGGTGACCCTCGGTCAGACCACCACTGTCGAGGTCGCCCTCCGCCCGACCACCGCGATCACCACCACCGTCGTGGACCGGGCCAGTGGAGATCCGGTCCCGAACGTCTGTGTCGCGGCACTGTCGCTGACCTTCGGCGCGGTAGACGGCGACACGTGCGAATGGGACGTCAACTACACCGACGAGCAGGGCCGGGTCACCATCGGGGAGCTGGAGCCGGGTGAGTACACCCTGCTGGCGCTACCGCGTGGCGAGGCGCACGGCATGCAGTGGGTGGGACGCCGTGGTGGTGTCGGCCGGCAGTACGACGCGCTACGGGTCGACGGTCAGGGCGGTCTGCTCAGCACCGTGCCCACCGTCAAGCTGGACCCGGCGGCCCGAATCACCGGCACGATTCGGGACACCGAAACCGGGCAGCCCCTCACCAATGGATGCGCGGCGGTCCTGCCGACACGCCAGGGCTCCGGCGCGCCGGGGATCGGCGCTTTCTGCACCGACTCCGACGGCACCTACACGGTGCCGAACCTCGGCCCGTACGACTGGCCGCTGGAGTTCTCGCACTTCTACGACTACAACGACCCGTACGCGGCGGTGTGGACGGGCAACGCGTCGGACCGCAAGACCGCGGCGACGACCAGGGCCGGAATCGACGTCCCGGGCGTCGCCGACATCTCGCTCGCCAAGACCGGCCCCCGGTTGAGCATCGGCGTGACGTCTGCGGACGGCCAGCCGTACAACGGTTGGCTCGCGGGTGAGGTCTACAACGCCCGGACCGGGGACCTGGTCAAGGAGTACTCGTTCTACGGCCAGCGGGTCATCGAGGGAATGGCCGACCAGTCGGTCAAGGTCCGGTACGTGCCGAATCCGCCGTGGGTCGGCGGCTGGTACGGGGGGTCCGACCTCGCCTCCGCGCGTGGAGTCGCCCTCCGTGACGGCGCCAACAAGAACATCAAGATCGTGTTGCCAGATCCGTCCTGACCTGGCCATGTTCCACACGAAGGGCCGCGCCGGTACAGCCGGCGCGGCCCTTCGCCACTACGGCTGCTAAAACCACCAAAGGCGTGATAAGCGACTATTTGCTGCCGTACGCTCGAATGATCAACCGTCGATCGGCCGGGCGGGAGGGCAGCGGGAGATGTCACCACTGCACCGCGCCGGCGCGGAGAACGCCTCGTCGATCGACGAGATCGGCCGCGACGACACGTACCCGCTGATCCACGACGAGCGCGCCTGCATCGTCACCGCGCTCCGGCTGGGTTGGTGGATGGCGGACGCCTACCACCACGGGCAGCAGGCGGAGCCCCGCGCCTTCGTCGAGGCCCGCCCGGCCGTACCGCCGGCCAAACTCTCCAACCTCACCGAGATGTCCGCCCACCGGCGGATGCGGATGTACCTCGACGGGGTGGACGTCGCCCTGGCCCAGATCGCCGACCTCACCCGGCACACCCGGCCGGTACCCGACACGTCGGCCGCCCGTGCCCTGCTCCCCGCCCCGGGCCGGCCCGACCCCGCCGACCCGGTGCCGCTGCTGCTCGCCCTCGACGACCTCAACGTGGAGGTGCTGCGCTGGGCGATGGCCGCCAACCACCGGGTCGGGCTGGCCTACCGGCTGGGCCGGTCAGTGGCCGACACCGTCCGAGCCGGCGACGTCGCGCAGTTGCTGCGACAGTTCGGCGGCCGGCAGGTCCAGATCAGCCGATGGCTGGACGAACTGGCCAGCGTGCTGCCGCCGTACTCGGCCGCAGTGGTGCGCCGGTCGCTGGCCGCCTGGGCGAGCGCGGTCGACCGCGCCAGCCACGGCGACCCGACCGAGCCGACGCCCGCCGCCCTGAGCCGTGCGCTGCGCGGTCAGGGTGACCTCTGGCGCGACGTGCTCACCGGCGGCCTGCACCCCCGCGACCTGCTCGACGAGGAGGACTACGCGGTGATCGCCAGAAATCTGATCATCCGGGACCGGCGGCTGGTGGCGCAGGCGGCCCGCGGCATCTTCTGGCCGGTGCTCGTACCCCTGCTGTTAGTGCTCTTCGCGGTCGTCGGGGTGAGCGCCGCCGCGGCCGCCGGCTCACCGACCACCCGGGCCACCGTCGCCCTGGTGGGCCTCGGCGCCGGGCTGGCCGCGATCTGGCGGTCGGTCTCCGGGCCGGCGCTGGCGGTCGCCGGTGAGGTCAACCGGCCCCTGCTGGACAGCGAACTCACCGCACGGATGGCCCTGCGGCTGAACCGGCCACTGATCGCCGTCCGGGTCTCGGCGAAAGCACCTCCCCGCACCCGCCGCCAGCGGCGTCCCGAGGATGCCGGCCGATCGAAATACGTTGCTCGCGTCTCCCGTGTCGACCTACCGTGAGCGCGCAAGGTCAACCACCACCGCAGGAGCAACTCATGACGATGTCGCACGTCACCACCGTGCCGTCGACGCTGCCCGGTGACGGTTACCGAGCGGAAGGTCCCCGGGCGGGCCGGCCCGACTGACGCGTACCCGTACGCGCTGAGCCGCCCCGTCCGACAGCCGGACCGGGCGGCTTTTCGCTGTCCGTCACCATCTGGAAAGGAGTCCCGGTGGACGCCGTTCTCGTCATCAACGCCGACCTCGGCCCGCTGCACCGGGTCACCGTCCAACACGCCGTGCGGATGCTCTGCCGTCGGGTGGCCGAGATCCACGAGGCCGAGCCGGACCGGGTGATCGGGGTCTTCCCGATGCCCCGGGTGGTGCGGCTGGTCCGCTTCGTGGTCACCCGGTGGAGGTTCAACTCCGGGCCGGCCTGGTCGCGCGCCGGTGTGCTGCGCCGCGACGACAGGTGCTGCGCGTACTGCGGCGGCCCGGCCTCCACCATCGACCACATCCTGCCCCGCTCACGCGGCGGCCGGAACACCTGGCGAAACACCACCGCCGCCTGCTACGCCTGCAACCAGCGCAAGGGGGACCGGACGCCGACGGAGGCGGGCATGCCGCTGCGCCGGGAGCCGGTCAACCCGGGCTGGGGGGCACTGGCCGGGCGGTGACGGACCGGCCGGCGGGAACGGGGGGCCGCGTCCCGGGCACATTCCGGGCGCGGCACCCGCCGGCCCCCGATCAGGCGGCGCGTTCCTTGACCTTCGACTTCAGTCCGCCGTTAGGGCACTGCACTCGGATCTCGCTGCGGTACTCCACGGAGGTCAGCTCGACCACGATCTGCTTCGCCGGCCCCGGGTCGTACGCCTCGGCCCGGAAATCGGGCGCGAGCGTCACCGTGAGCACCTCGACCATCTTTCCCACACAGCGAGCGGTGACCGTCCCGCCGCGTGAGTCCACGGGTACACCGGCGGCAGAGGTGGGTGTCGGCGCGCCAGTGGTCGGGGTCGGGCCTCCAGTGGTGGTGGTCGGGCCCGGAGACGCTGTTTCGCCCGGACCGGTCGGGGGGCCGGTCCGGGTAGCGGTCGCCGTGTTCCTGGTCGGCGGCACGGCGGACGGCCCGGTGTCGGCCGGGTCGATCGGCTCCTCGGCGCGGGGCATCCCCACCGTGGTGGTACCCGGGCCGCTGCCCGTCGGCGCGGCACTCTTTCCCTGTCGACGATTGCTGAAGTCGCCGAGCGACCCGGCCAGCGCCACTGCGGCGATCACGGCACCACCGACCGTCAGGATGGCCCGCCCCCGACGCCACGGCCGGCGCCTCATCGCCGCCGCCGAACGGTCTGTCGGGCCGGCGCTGGTCGGGCCGGCGCTGGTCGGGCCGGCGCTGGTCGGGCCGGCGCTGGTCGGGCCGGCGCTGGTCGGGCCGGCGCTGGTCGGGCCGGCGCTGGTCGGGCCGGCGCTGGTCGGGCCGGCGACGTCTGCTGCCGGTTCGGCGGCAACGGCGGCGGCCTCGGGCGCGGCTCCGCTGGCGGCGGCGAGCAGGATGCGGGCCGCGTCGGCGGCCGCCGGCCGGTCGGCGGGGTCGTCGGCCAGGCACCAGCGGTAGAGCCGGTGCACCTCGGGCGGTACGCCGTCGAGCGGGGGCAGCGGATCCGGCTCGACGTGCGTATGCGCGCGGAGCATCCCGGTCTGCGCCTCCGCGGGCCACGGCAACCGGCTGGTGAGCACTCGATACAGCAGCAGGCCGAGGGCGTACACGTCGCTGGCCGGCAGCACCTCGCCGGCCAGCAACCGCTCCGGCGCCAGGTACGCAGGTGTGCCCAGCAGCCGCCCCTCGAAGTCGATCTCCGGCGCGCCGGCGGCTGCCGCGATGCCGAAGTCGAGCACCTTCGCGCCGGTCGGCGTGAGCATCACGTTGCCCGGCTTGATGTCGCGGTGCACCAGCCCCTGATCATGCGCGGCGGCGAGCGCCGAGGCCACCTCGGCGCACACCCGCAGACCGGCGCGCGGTGGCAACGGCCCGGCCACCAACCGGTGTTCGAGGGTGTGACCGCCGAGCAACTCCATCACCACGAACGGGACCTGGGCACCGTCCAACGCCGACTCGCCGTAGTCGTAGACGCTCATGACGTGTGGATGCGACAACCGGGCCGCGGCCTTGGCCTCGCCCCGGATCCGCTGTCGGGCGTTGGTGTCGGAGGCGACCAACACCTTCACCGCCACGTCCCGTTCGAGCACCTCGTCGTACGCCCGGTGCACCGCCGACATGCCGCCACTGCCAAGGCGCTCCAGGAGCCGGTAGCGGCCCGCAAGCAACTGATCACGCTGCACGACGGACAGCCTGCCGTACCGGCCTGAGAATCGGGTACCCGGGATCGAAATATCGCGATGAGTGGGACCGGCTTGCGGCTACCGTCCGCTCAGATCCGGGTGGTCCCGCAGGAATGCCTCGCCCCGGCGGGCATTCCGGAGGACCGACACGATCAGCACCACCCAGATCACCAGCAGCAACGCGCCGATCACCGCGAAGAACGGCGCGAACCCCAGGAACGCCTGACCGACGCTCGTCATCGCCAACCCGGCGACCAGCACCACAAACCAGCGCTGGCCGGCGAACTGTCGGGCGGTCTCCACGAGGAGGGTGGGGTCTTCGTCGGCCTCGGGTGTGCCGCGCCGAACCTGCCGCGCCAGCCGCCGACGGTGCGACCAGCTCAACGTCAACAACGGGGACCGGCGGGCCGCCCGGTAGCGCCCGGTGCGTACGAGCCAAACGATCGCGGCCACCTCGACGACGACTCCGAGAATCACCAGGACGCGCCCGAGGCTGCTGGCCCAGCGCGACGGCTCACCGTCGAAGATGCCTGTGTTCTGACCACCCATCGCGACACCGACGGCGAGCGCGCCGACCACGGCGGGCAGGAGCACGAAACCAAGGATCAGACGGAGTCGCCGTTGTTGCCGTCCGGTCTGGTCCGGATTCGTCGCTGCCGCGTCCATAGTGGTCCCCCGATCACCGCGTGGAGCGGGAACTACCCATCGACGACAGCTGCCAAAACGCTTGGGTGTCGGGATTGCCGAGGGCCGGTGGCGGGTTGGCCGCAACCGCCGCGGGGAGCAGCCGGAGCAGGTCAGTCGTCGGTCGGTGGCCGCCAGGCGAAGCGGGGCGTACGCCGCTCGGTCATCGCCGCGACCCCCTCCCGGGCCTCGCCCGTCGTCGTCACCTTCCGGTGCCACCAGGCGATCCGCGCGGGCTCGGCCCGCTCGTCGATGATCTCCTTCGCGGCGGCGATGCTCAGCGACGACTGCTGGGCGATGGTTGCGGTCAGCTCGTCCACCCGGGCGGCGAGCCGGTCGGCCGGCAGCACCTCGTCGACCAGGCCGATCCGCAGAGCGCGCTCGGTGTCGATCAGCTCGGCGGTGAACAGCAGATGCTTGGCTGCGGAAGGGCCGACCAACCGGGCCAGCCGGCGCGTCGTCGGTGCCGGATAGACCAGCCCGAGCCGGGCCGGCGGTACGCCGAACCGGGCGCCGTCCGCTGCGATCCGCAGGTCGCAGGCGACAGCGAGCTGAGCCCCACCTCCGACGCAGGCGCCCCGGATGGCCGCGACGGTCGGCTTGGCGAACCGAGCCAGCCGTTCCTCGGCGGCCACCGCGATGCTGGTGTCACCGGCGTCCAACAGCTCGGCCAGGTCACCGAGGTCGGCGCCCGCGCAGAAGGTGTCGCCGGCGCCGGTGAGCACCAACGCCCGTACGGCGGGGTCGGGCTCCAGCCGGTCGAGCAGCTCGGGGAGCTGACGCCACATGGCTGCGGTCATCGCGTTACGCCGAGCCGGGTTGTGCATCACCACCGTGGCGACCGGCCCGGCCACCTCGACCGTCAACTCCGCGTCCGACACGTCCGCTCCTTCCCGCGCCCCCGGGGGCGACGCCGCCAATCTGGTCGCCGACGTCGCGCGTCGGTGCGGCGACCATAGCCAAAACGAGCGGTGCGGCCCGCAACGGCGCGGACCGCTTCCGGTCGGATGGTGGAACCAGCGGTTGGGGTCGCGCGTCGGACGGAGATGAGACCCGCATCGACGACCGCCGTCACGGTCGCGCTCCTGGCCGCGCTCCTGACCGGTTGCACAAGCGTCGACCGAGCCCCCACCACCACCCCGACGCAGCCCTCGGCCACCACCGCTACCGGCCCGGCCGCCCCGGCCACCGGCACCGCGCAGCCGACCACCACCCCCACCGTCAGCGCCGAGGCCAGCGGTGTGGCCCCCCGCGTGACGTTGCGGGGCTCCGGCGGCTTCGCCGGGCGCGGTGACTCCGTCGTCGTCGAGCCGGACGGCCAGTGGACCGTGACCGACCGGGCCGGCAGCCGGCGCATCGGCCGGCTCACCCCTGCCGATCAGGGCCTGCTGGCGGGACTGGCCGCCGACCCCCGGCTTGCCACCGAGGCGCGACAGCCGACCACCGCGACCACCTGCGCGGACGTCATGCACTACCGCCTCACCGTCGGCAGCAACGAAACCGGGTACGCCGACTGCCCGGCCGAAGGGCCTCCACCGCCGGCCACCCAGGCGGTGGTCAAGCTGCTGCTGCGGGCCACCGGCACCTACGTCAGGTAGTCCGGGGGCAGGCCGGTGCCCGCAGCTCCGGCGGGAGGTGGGCCACGTCGTTGACGGCGACCAGACTCGGCGGGCCGGCCGCGCTGTACCGGATGACGGTCAGGCCCGCGTTGTGCGAGTTCAAGCCCAGCCACCGCCGCTCCGGCGCGTCCAGGGCATGCCGCACCAGCCAGGCGATCAGGAAGCTGTGCGTCACGACCAACTCGCGAACCGGCTCGCCGCCGGCCGGGCCCTCGCCGACCGGGCCGGCGAACCGCCGCACCGCGTCCGCCGTCACTCGCGGCCCGTCGACCCGCTCGGCCGCCGAGAACTGCGTCAGGAATTCGGCGTACGCGGGCGGCAGGCCAGCCGGATCCGTGTCGTGTGGGAGGTGGTCGCCGGCCAGTTCCGTCTCGTACACCGGAACCTCGGGTAGCGACTTGGCGATCAGCTCGGCGGTCTGCGCGGCCCGGCGCAGCGGCCCGTGGTGGACGGCGGCGAACCGACGGGTCCGCAGACGTTCGCCCAGCAGGATGGCCTGCTGCCGGCCGCGCTCGGACAGGCCGGTATCCGGCTCGCCGGCATCCGGCCCACTCGGCTCGGGCAGGTCCTGCTCGGCGTGTCGGGTCAGGTACAGCAACCGGGTCACCATGGCCCCCAGCTCAACACACTGGGAGGCACGGGCTGGACCCGCACCTCCCGGTGCCGCGGCCGTCGGCTCAGTCGGCCCGACCGGACGCCGCCCGCGCGAAGGTGACCGACACCCACAGCCAGCCGGCCGTCACCGCCAGGCCGAACGCCACCATCGCGGCCGGCACCGGCCGGACGATCAGCGTCACCCAGGCCACCGCGAAGAACATCCCGGTAACCAGGTGGTACGCGGCTCGACCGCGCTCCCCCAGCCGGGCGGCCCGACGGGCGGCCACCACCGTCGCCACGATCAGCGACACGAAGGCGACCGCCGCCACCAGGAAGTGCAGGGCTCCGTGCCAACTGATCTCACCGGCACCCCGAGGCGTACCGGCCGGGAACCCATCGGCCGGGTCGGCGCTGAAAATCGCCGCCCCGACCAGGCCCAGGCCGTAGAGCGCGAGCAGTCGGGGCAGCCACACCGATGCGCCGTCTTCGCTGGTACGGCGACGCAGCGCCTGGGCGGCCAGCACGCAGAGCACCCCGGTGACCAGGAACGTGACGATCTGGATCCAGCCCAGCTCGCCGGTGCTCAACACGCTGACCGGGTGGCGACGGAAGTCGAAGCCGTCCCGGGTCGCCGCCTGCAGGATCGCCGAGCTGACGAATATCGGGCCGGCGAGCACCCCGCCGAGCAACAGCAGGCGGTCCCGACCGACGGCGGTCGGTCGTACCACGGGAAACGTCGCGGCCTGGCTCATCGCCTGCCCCCTACGCCCGGGGGAACATCTGGCCGATGCGGATCCGGTTGCCGAACGGGTCCCGGATGCCGAAGTCGATCCCGTACGGGCGCTCGGTCGGCTCGTCGGTGATCTCGACGCCCTTCGCGACAAGATCCTCGTGCGTCTTGCGGGCATCGTCAGTGGTCATGAAGAGGTACCCGCCGAGGGCACCCTTGGTGAGCAGGTCCCGGACCTGCTCGGCGGTGGCCGGGTCCAGCGCGGGCGGGCCCGGCTTCTCCAACAGGATCTCGCGCTCCGGGTCGCCGGGCAGGTTGACCGTGAGCCACCGCATGAAGCCGAGGTCCTGGTCGGTGTTGACCTCCATGCCGAGCTTGTTGACGTAGAAGTCAAGCGCGGCGTCCTGGTCGAGGACGTAGATCTGGGAGCGGCTGATCGCGTTCATCGTCATGCCCACGACGCTAGAGGTAGACCGTGACCTGCGGCTTATCCAAAACTGCTGGGTCGGGTCCAGGCTTTGGTGAAGCACGACGGCACGTTCGCCGGCGCGACGCGCCGACGCCGGAAATCCGAGGGCGAATCCCCGACGATCTGCCGGAACGTCCGGCTGAACGTGCCCAGGCTGCCGAAGCCGACGGCGTAGCATATGTCCGTCACGTCCCGGTCGGTCTCCACCAGCAACGCCATCGCCCGCTCCACCCGGCGGCGTTGCAGGTAGCGGTGCGGGGTCTCACCGAAGGTGGCCCGGAAGGTACGGATGAAGTGCGCCTCCGAGACGTGCGCGATCCGGGCCAACGCGGGGATGTCCAGAGGCTCGGCGTACGCCCGGTCCATCGCGTCCCGGGCACGCAGCATCGCCCGGTTCGACTCCTCCACCGCCCGACTCATCGGCCCTCGCCCCGCTCCGCGCTGCTCCGGCCCCAGGCTACCGCCGGGCGCTCCGTCGGCCGGAACGACGTGGCGTCCTTGCCGGTGGGATCGAAACGGCCGGTGTAGGTATGCGGGTTGACCGTTGACGTCCTGCCCTTCGGGCAGGTTGCCGCGCACTGCGTACCGGTGGGCAGCCTTCTGCGACTGCTGCAATGCCGCGACCAGGTTACCGCGGCGTTGGGGACACGGCAGTGGCCGTGGCGGTGGCCCGAACCGGTTTGTCGGTACGTGTGGGCTCAGTCGTCGGAGTGCAGCCGGCAGCAACGAGCGGACCGCCGGTCAGACCCAGTACGAGCAGGGTGGTGCTCTGTTCAATTGTGATTCCCCCGTGGACCGCCGCCTGATGGCGGGACGGACGATAGCGAGCTCGGTCGACGCCCGGGTGCCGATGTGGGCCGGGTGGCCCTTTGGCCCGCCCATCACCACCTCACTGTCCGCACGCCGGACCCAGGTAGCCGGTGGGAGTTGTCTCCCCAGGCGGGCGTGGTTGTTCCTCAGGTCGCCCGCCGAGCAAGTCGGGCCGTCGGCACCGACCATTTGTTGGACTGATGTAACGAGTGCGGTCGCCGACGCCAACCATCCTGCAATTGACAATGCGCTCCGAAGACAAGCTTGCACGGGCTAAGAAACTTGGAGGCAAAAGAAAAAACCAAGACCCATTGACACTCTGCACTGGCTTAACTACGCTTGCATCCCCTGCTCCGCGTCGTCTTATCGACCACAGAATCGATCTTAACGTGAGCGTGACTCTACGTAGCGAACTTGTGGCCGCCGTCCGTGAAAAGACGGCGCTTCTTATCTTAGGGACAGGCGTGACGCTGAGCGCGACGCGCAGTCATGAACTGGCTTCTTGGACGGGACTGATAAGGCATGGAGTCGCAAGGATCCAAGACCTCCGACCTACCGTCCCCAAGCGTCTATTGCAAGACATCGAGCGACTCCTGCGTGATCCCACCGCAGATAATCTCATAGTCGCCGCGGAACGAGTGACGGCCCTGCTCAAGGAAATTCCGGGCGGGCAGTTCGACAAATGGCTACGGGACACTGTCGGCAAGCTCAAACTGCAGGACACCTCATTACTCCAGTCCATTCGAGACCTCAAAGCGCCGATCTGCACCACGAACTATGACACCGTATTGGACGATTACCTCGACCTAAGCCCCATTACCTGGCGCGACGGCGCCCAACTCCAGGTAGCATTGCGCGGCGAGAGTAAGGCGATAGCCCATCTGCATGGCGTCTGGTCTCAGCCCGAAAGCGTCGTATTCGGCTACGGATCCTACGGGGACGCGATCCACCATGGATACTCCCAGGCGCTGGTCCGAGCGCTGAGCGCCCTGCACACCGTAATTTTTATTGGCATGGGCGAGGGCATCAAGGATCCCAACTTCGCCGGCATCACCAAATGGCTGAAGTCGGCACTGCCAGACAACACCAGTCCTCCAGTCGTCCTGCTGACGGAATCGGAAGTGAAGCGCTCCTACGACGACTTCACAGCAAGAGGAGTGTTGCCTCTCTCGTACGGCGTCAGCCACGACGACCTCGCTCCATACTTGGGCGACATCGCGCGGGAGGCGTCTTCCAGCAAGCCCGGCGAGCCCCGATCGTTGACCTGGGAGGAGGTGTGCGGGTATCTCGGACGCCTTTTCAATCGGCTTTATCGGGACTATCAGCCTGACATCGTGGTGGCGATGTCCGGTCCGGGCAACTTTGCCCCGGCTTACTGCATGAAGCACGACACGAACGACACACCCGTAGTTTGTGCCGTCACCTTCCCCAGTCGAATGCCCAAGTCGATCTCCGAACAACAGTTCCTGACAGCGGCAGGAGCAGCAGGGTGGATACACCAACGGACGTCGAGGTGGGACATTTATCTACCCAATGTGATTAACTACCTGCCGCTAGGGACCAAGATCCTGCTGTTCGATGACCGAGTCGTTACGGGAGAGGCACAGCGCCGGATGGCGCTATTGCTGACCTCAAAAGGCTTCGAGGTCAAGCGCGCAGCGCTGATAATTCACCCTCAGGTTGAGCACGAAATGGACTACTACGAGCTTGCCCTGGAAGGCGAGTACTACTTCCCCTGGGGTGGGAAGTTAGGTCGATCGGTCCGGTAGTGGGTACATCTGGAGGAGAGGAAGCAAGATGAGCGACGAACTAAACGACTTGATCGCGAGGGCCCGCGACGGGGCGTCCGCCATTCAAGAACTACAGGATCGGTACGACGTTGTGGGCTGGCAGATCAAGGACCCGTCTTATGCCCAGGTCCGCCATATACTCCTACATCTGATGAAGATCACTGCAGATGTCGCCGTCATCGTCGAGCACGTGGAGCACGAGCTCCACAATGGCACCGACCCCACGGATGCAGCCCGAGCCTTCGACAACGTACTCCAGGAGAGATCGGATCTGGGGGCAGAGCTACTCTTCCACGCGAGCCAGTTCGCCAACCTCAGCCATTGCAACGTGGTTGTCGAGGTCGTCAAGATCTACGCGAGGAACGCGAAGCGCTTCGCTCCCGATTCAGAATTCAACGCGCTGGGCTGACAAACTTGCGAAGGGGGCATCGCGACATGCGTCGGGCAGCAGAGCGCCGCTGTTCGATGCCCCGCACCACTTCCTCCAGGACCACTGACGTTGCACCCACCCTGTCACTCGCCTGGCTTTCTCGCCGCATCCCATATCTGCTCAAATTGAGAAGTCCAGTATAAATACCATTCCTCACTCTCCACCCGAGTCAGACGTAGATGCATGCGTGACGCGGTCGACGTGTTGTGGAAGGCATGCATCTCCACAATCACCACGCCCCGATGCGATTTTGGATCCACTGCAACCAGGCTAAATCCCGGGTTGTAGGGCAAGAACCCGCACTCCAACTTCCCCGCAACCTGCCAGGCCGCCATCCTTCGCAACTGCTGTACGACCGACGCGAGAGATGGGCCGAACTCCTGGAGTGGATAGTCGAGAGAGTCATCCAGTTGTCGGCGTGCTTCGGTAACCGCCTCTTCCTCCTCCGGATCGAGGACCACGATCCGGACTCGACCTGCGGCACTTCCCAGCACCTGATGTCTGAGAACTTCGCACCGCTCAGGCGAGAGCAGGTTCACGGCCGAAGGTGCATACACCCAGACTTCCTGGGCGTCCCTTAGACGGTCCGTCAGCGGGTCGGCGTCAAAGGCGGATCGGTTACCAAGAATTCGGCCCACTGCGTCAAAATCAGCCCTTGCCGGCAGAGCCGCCCGCAATATCAATAGCCCGATGCCCCCGAGGGTCACAGTCCAGCGAAGGTTCGTGGACAAAACGTCGCCGACTGCCGACAGTACGGCGAAAACCAGTGCGACGAACGCCATCGCGTAGAGGTCGATGTTCCGGCGCAGCCGGAGGTCCTTCAAAATCGCGCGCCCAGTGCTGCGTAGCCGCACAAGCCAGCCCTCTCCACTCCGGACAGCCCAGAGATGGACCCTCCGTGGTCCTGCGCACAGAATCTTGCCGAATACCGTTCGCGGAAAGTGTCCGTGAATCGACACATCCCGCCAATGGCAAAAGTGTGCTGCCGCCTGCGTGGTCGGGGAGGCATCTCGGGCCGCCATACGGGCGGCGGCCAAAGCATCAGCAACAAGGGGGTCGGGACCGCAATCAAGGTTCCACAGCAGAAGACCGTGGTGGGGATGCGGCGTGGGCATCACGGGCAACCCCCGCCCGCCGGCAACGCCGGCCCGACTCACTGACGGCGCGGCGGTGCCACTGCCGCCGCCCGGCCAGATGGCGGCCCGCCGTCTACGGCGCCCCCGGGCTTACCGCGCCCCACGCCTGCCGCCAGGCGCCCTGCATCACCGGCGTGGAGCGGCAGCGGAGCGTCGACCGGAAGCTCTCGTCAGCGCCCGTTGCTGTCAACCGGTCGACTCGCGGCCGTGCCCATCGAGAGAAGCCTGATGGAATTGGAGCCCCCGGCCGGGATCGAACCGGCGACATCTCGCTTACAAGCTCTGTGCAGGTCGTCCAGGCTCGTCCAGGAACGGCCGCACGCTCGGAGCTTCGTCCATGCCCAGACTCGTCAGCGTGCCGCCGTCCGGCGCGGTTGCTGTCAGCGCTGCTGTCGTCGCCCTCCACTCCCTTGCTCGTCTATGGCCAGCGTATGCACCCTGCCCTCGATGCCAGAAAGAACATGCACGCGTGTGAGCAGGGGGTAGCGAAGTGACGAACCCGTCGGCAGGCACCCACCAAGGCCAGGCATGGCCAGCCAGTGCGCCTACCCTTACACCCGTGCTTCTCAACGAGCTCACAGATCGGGCAGAGACCCAGAGGACCCGGGCCTTGGCGTCGCTTGATCCTGCGCGCCAAGCGAGCCTTGGGCAGTACTTCACCCCGGCTCGGGCCGCCTCCCTGATCGCTGCCATGCCACAGCTACCAGTCGGCGGGCGTCTGCGAGTCCTCGACCCTGGAGCCGGGTCCGGCTCTCTCACTGCCGCTCTCGTCAGACAGGTCCTCACCCAGTCGCCCGGCCTCCAGCTCGAAGTCGTAGCTGTCGAGATTGACCCCTCGCTGGCGCCTTCGCTAGAGGCGACCCTTGACGATGCCGCACGCACGGCAGAAGCCGCCGGCGGTTCGCTGGTAGCGAAGGTCGTACTAGGGGACTTCATCGATATGGCCACCAGTGGCAGCGAGCCTGCTCTACGCACACCGTTCGACCTTGTGGTAATGAACCCGCCGTATGGCAAACTCGGATCAGGCTCCAAGGGCCGAGTGGCACTATCAGCCCTGGGAGTCGACTGCCCCAATCTTTACGCAGCATTTCTTGCCCTTGGTGTCCAAGCTCTTAGACCCGGGGGGCAGCTTGCGGCAATTACTCCACGGTCCTTCGCAAACGGGCCGTACTTTGCCTCATTCCGGGACTTCCTGCTCGACCGCATTACCATCAAGAAAATTCATCTGTTCGACTCCCGGTCGAGCGTATTTTCGGACACAGGCGTACTACAAGAGAACGTAGTAATCAGTGGAATCCGGGGAGGACAACCATCTGAGATTACGATCTCGTCCAGCAGAGGCGACGCTGACGACGCCGTCCGACGAGTGGTCTCGTACGAAGATGTCGTGCGTCCCGGAGATCCAGAGCGCTTTATCAGGATTGCAACAGGCGAAGATGACGCCCTGTCCACGCAGATGATATCTAGCCTACCCTCGACCCTGAAGGATCTTGGGCTGAAGGTGTCGACTGGCAAAGTCGTTGATTTCCGGTCCAGACCGTATCTCCGAGAGCAACCCGAGGCAACTGATCTACCCCTCATTTACCCAGGGAATCTTAGAAACGGCCTGATTGAGTGGCCACGGAAAATTCGCAAGGCTCAAGGCTTCGCAGCCCTCGACGTCGCTGCCCAAAAGCTACTACTCCCGTCGGGCTGCTACGTCGCCATAAAGCGCTTTTCAGCCAAGGAGGAAAGGAGAAGGATAGTCGCGGCCGTCTGGGATCCTGCCGTGAATGGTCCAACGTCCATCGCCTTCGAGAACCATCTCAACATCATTCATGCCAACGGCCAAGGGATCGACCGTCAACTCGCGGTCGGACTTAGCCTCTGGCTAAACAGCAGCGTAGTCGATCGCGCCTTCCGTACATTCTCTGGCCACACCCAAGTGAACGCTACCGACTTGCGGTCAATGCGCTTCCCTACGATCGCGGAACTGAACGACCTCGGCCACGGCCAACCCCTTGCCCTGCCAGATCAAGAAAAAATCGACGCACTAGTCCACCCATTAGTGTCGACACATGCCGTCGAGGGACTGAACTAGCCGGGCAGAACAGGCGCAACGGACATAGTCTCCCAAACATCAGCTACCTCGCCAACGAGGATGTTTACGCGCTGAGTGTTGTAACGGAGGCACTGTCCTCGCGGATGTCCCAACGACACGCCGCCACGAACGCTTGTACTGCCAACCAAGTGGGCCAGACTCTTGCGGTGATCAGTAGCGGCGAGAAGCAGCGGCGAGTCCAGTACCTGTTAGATGCGCTCGGACAACACTCTCCACGGCGAGAGGCGGCCATCTTGGCACTGGCTGACGACGAAGCGCCAAGTCCGATTAGCGTGATGGCCCGGCTTGGCTTCAAGTTTTCCGACGGCGCTCCCAATAAGAAGCTACTGGATGAGGTGGCTCGACGAACGGGTCTCCCCACGATCGATCGCGAGAGTAGAGACAGCGTCCAGCTACCCCTAAGGGAATTGGGAATTATCATTAAAGCGACGGCAGAGCCCAAAGAAGCCCGCTTTATTCCCTATTACTGGAAACCGAAGAGCAATCATTGCGTCTACCGCCTAGACGAGGAATTTAAGTCTCTTCTGGAATGCTCAGCATCCGAGTTCAAGCCTCGAGCAGAAATCTGGCTTTCCGACACAGAGTCCCGAAAAGCCCGAATGAGGACTGCCGAATCGGCCGCGTGGGCGGCCCACGAGGGAGGCAGACTCGTTCCCGCCACCATCGCCCTTTATTGCGCAACTTTCCTGCCTGGCTACACGCCGGTATATGTAGATGATAAAGACGGTGACCGGATTGACGCAATATACCAGGATGCCATTACCAGGCTAGGTATTCCATTAAATCTCGCTGGCCGCTGGCCAGACATCTTGCTGCATAACCCCGAATCAAACGTTTTTTGGGTAGTGGACTGCGTCGAAAGTGATGGCGAAGTCGACTATGTACGGCGTGATGAGATGGAAACTTCCTTTGAAGAGGCAGGACTGACGATCGCGGGCTTCACTACCGCCTATCGGACCCTTGCGAAATTTGCTCAGCGTCAACGAAAGCACGACAACATCGCGGATAACACCTTCGTATGGGTCATGGAAGTTGGAGGGAGTCACTGGCAGAAGCAGCTGCCAAGCCGGACCGAGACCGGCTGGTCGTGACATGGATCCGGTAACCTGCCGTGGTTGTCGCCCAGGTCCACGCCGTGCCAGTACGGTAAGGACGAGTCGGGTCGGAAAGCTGGAAGGTGGCCTCTAGTGAGAAGAAGCTTCGAGGACGAGACGTTCTCCGACGAACCAGATGCTTTTGGTGAGACAGAAGAAGATCTCGGCCCGTTGGTCGATACCACCTTTGATGCGGTAGTGGTTTCAACCGACTGGACTGCCGAGACGATCTTAAATCAAATCTCCCGAAAGACGATCGACGTTAACCCTTCATTTCAGCGTCGTGACGCGTGGGACCGTCGGAAGAAGAGCCGCTTCATCGAGTCCCTGATCGTCGGACTTCCGGTGCCTCAGATCGTCCTAGCAGAGCGAAAGGGACGCCGCGGCGAGTTCGTTGTGCTCGACGGAAAACAGCGGCTCCTTACGCTTCAGCAGTTCACGGACCCTGAGTCGGGTTTCAAGCTGACGGGGCTAGACGTTCGGTCCGACCTTAATGGGAAAAGCTACGCGGCCTTGCCCGAAAGCGACCGGACAGCCTTCGAGACCCAAACGGTCCGGACGATCGTGGTGCGCAACTGGCAGCGTGAAGAGTTTCTATATCTTGTTTTCCTGCGACTCAACACGGAAAGCGTATCCCTCAGTCCACAGGAACTACGTCAAGCCCTCCACCCCGGGCCTTTTGTGTCTTTCGTCAACCAATACACGGCGGAGCATCCGGACTTCTACACCCTCTTCAAGAGGAAGGCTCCAGACTTCCGAATGAGGGATGTCGAGCTACTAGTCAGGTTCTATGCGTTCAGTTACTTCCTTCCGAGCTACGTCGGCAACCTAAAGCCACTGCTCGACCGCACTTGCGAGATACTCAACAAGCGCTGGGATTCTGACGGGGACCAACTGAGGTTTGACGCCGAATCATGCCGGTTCGCAATAGCTATAACCGTCAATATCTTCGGCGCGAACGCCTTCCGCCGATGGAACCAGACAGCCTACGAACGTCCGTTCAACCGGGCGGTATTTGATGTGATGGTATTCTACGGCCGGGATCCTGCGGTGAGGGCAGCTATGCTCACGAACGGCGCAGCAGTCATAGATGCCTTCAAGGAAGTCTGCAATGACCCTGAATTCTCGGAATCGATCACGACGACCACCAAAAGCCGAGAGGCCATCCTCGTAAGGCTAGTTCTTTGGGGTGAGGCACTACAAAGGGCGATCGGACTGACCCTTCCGATTCCTCGCACCTCGACGGAGGGGCGAATTGCCTACGCGGAGGCTTAAGACCCTGCAGCGCCGGGTTCGCCAACTCGAAAGCCGATTTCTTCCCAAGGTAAATCCGACTGGCCTCTACTCGCAACGGCAGTACGATGGGGTGCGCGCTTACGTCGTACTAACGCATGCCGAAGTCGAGTCTTACGTCGAAGACGTGGCTCAGGATATTCTTCTCGCAGCAAAGACGAGGTGGCAAAACTCCCAGCGTACCGGCAGATGCATCGCCGCCCTAATGCTGTATGGCGCACGAAGTGTCCAGCCGCCAAAAGCTGTCGTAAGGCAGACCAACAACGATACATTTGAAGCACATGTAGTTAGGCTGCTGAGCGAGCATGAACGTTATGTCTCACATGACAATCACGGGATCAAGGAGAAGAACCTCCTTAGCGTGTTACTGCCCGTCGGTGTCCTTGAAGCAGACCTCGATCCGGTTTGGCTTGCAACGATGAACTCGTTCGGAGGGCAACGCGGTGCTGTTGCCCACAACTCGGTTATCAAGGTACAGACGCCCCCCGACCCTCAACAGATGCGACAGACGATTGCTGACATCCTATTAGGTCTCGAGACCCTGGAGCCCGTGCTCTTAAAGCTCAAGCGCAAGTGACCGTAGGCTGTGAATCAATCTCCTCGGCTGGTGGGCTGTTGCTCAGCCCGCCACTAAAAACGGATCTTGGCGGCTCGTACAGACGGCGGGCTGAGCTGGTTGTTGACCGCCCGTCCCAAGCCGACGGCGGGGGCAGTATCCGCCTCGCACACGCCGACGTGCCATCCCGTCGCCGTCGACCCGCCCTCCTGGGAGCGGGCCGCCGCCCGGCCCGCCACGTCAAGCGGACCTTGACACCCGAACGGAGGTTGGCGGGTCGGGCGGCGGTCTGCTCGGCTCGCCCGGGTCGACGGCGACGGGATGGCTCCCCACCGCAACCACCCACGGACCGCAAGCCGCCGACGCAGCCGCGGCCATCCTGGAGCCGGAGCGCCCCCGCCGGAGGCGCAGTAGCCGCGACCCTGCGATCGTCGCCAGCTCGCCGACGCGACCGCGTGCACTCTCCTGCGCCGCGCGGTGCTTGCCGCGCGGCCCGGCCGGCTGCCGGCCCACCACCACCCGGCCAGCCGCCTGTCGTTCTGCGGCGGCCCCTTGGGCTTCCCGCTTCCGCGCCAGCCGCCGGGCGTGTTGCGTGGCCGGAGTCGGAGCGCCAGCGGAGCGACGGACGCGCGCCCAGGCGGCGGCGCGTGCGGCCCGTTCAGGGCCGCCTTGAAGACGTACAGAAACTTTGAACCACTTCGCCGGCAGCTCGGCCGGCACCCGAACACGGGATGGCGAGCGGACCGGGTGCCTCCGTACCCTGGCGATATGGCCGACCTCGTCGACACCGCTCGGGAAGTTGCACGACGCCTGCTGGAGACACCGTTGCCCCGTCGATGGAGTCACGTCCAGGCGGTCGCTGCCAAGGCGGACCGGATTAGCGGAGCAGTCCCGAGCGAGGATCGTGAGGTGCTCGTAGCGTCGGCTTGGCTACACGACGTCGGTTACAGCCCTGACCTGGTCGACACCGGCTTCCACTCGCTTGACGGTGGCCGCTGGCTACGCCGTGAGCACTTCAATGAGCGGATTGCCGCCTTGGTCGCTCATCACTCCTGCGCCTGGCTGGAAGCCGACGAGCGTGGGCTCGGTGAGGCCCTGGCCGCCGAGTTCCCTCGGGAGGAAACCGCGGTTACCGACGCCATCTGCTGCGCAGACATGACGACTGGACCGGATGGCCAGGATTTCGAGGTGTTGGACCGGCTAGCGGAGATTCGGTCGCGGTACGGGCCGGAGCACCTGGTTACCCGGTTCATCGGTCGGGCGGAACCGGAGATGGTCGCTGCCGTGCAGCGGACTCAGCGCCGGCTCGCCGGCGTCCATCAGCGGATGTAGGGCTCGGGGCGTTCCTCGTAGCCGTGGGTGATGCGAAGCAGGGTCGACGGGTGGATGTCGAGCGCGGCCAGCTCGTCGCGGGCCACCCACCGGACGTCATGTGACTCTTCGCTCGGCGTCGGTGTGCCGCTGACCGGTACTGCGCGGAAGCAGAGCGAGAACTGCTGTCGTACCTCGCCGTCTGAGTACTCAATGACGTGACCGGGGTCGGAGTAGACGCCGACCATCCCGAACACTTCGACGCGGATGCCGGTTTCCTCGTGGGTTTCCCGGACTGCCGTCTCTGCGACCGACTCGCCAACTTCCTGTCCGCCGCCGGGCAGGGACCACAGGCCGTTGTCGGTCCGCTGGATGAGCAGCACCCGTCCGCGATCGTCTCGTGCGAAGACGGAGACGGCGACGACGATGCTGTTGGCCTTCGGCGCGCTCGGGTCGTGGTAGTGCTCGGTTCTTGCCATGCTCTTAGGCTGCCATCTCGCCGCGTGGCTGAGTCGTCGAGGCAGCTAGGACCCGGTCGAAGCTGTCGGCGTACGTGCCGAACAGATCGCCGCCGCTGAGCCTGCGCAGATGCATCACAGGCGCATGTGGCGCCGGAAACCCGAGCACGTGCATGTTCACCAACATCTCGTCATCGAAGCGATAGATCGAGTTGTACAACGTCGTGTCGTGGTAACGGACCTTCACCCCGGGCGCATCGTCAAGCCGGTTGTAGTACTGCTGAACTTGGCGGATCTTCGCCGCCATCACACCCGGCGAACCTTCCTCGATGCTTTTGCGCTCGATCGCCTCGCTACTCGGGTCCCCGAGCAGGATTGTCACCGTGACGCCGTCAACAGCCTTTTGACGCAGGGTTTCGATCAGCCTGCGGTCCTGCTCTACGAGGAACAAGCCGGCGTAGGCCAGCACGTCTATTCGCTTCTCCGCGCGTTCGATCAGTCGACGCCATAGGTCGTACGGCACGGCAGAGCGCCGGGTGTAGAGCTGCACCAACTCGCTCTGCCCAATCCTCGACGCCTTCTCGGGGGTCACCGCGTCTGGCCACAGGTACGGCACGTCCTCCCGCACCATTGCCGCGATTGCGTGTCGGTGACGCGGGTACGGCGTCCGGTCTTGCGTGATCCACCGTTCTACGGTCTTCGCGTCAACCCCGATTTTTTCGGCCACAGTGACCGGCGTCAGGCCGTTGCGCAGGATGGCATCGCGGAGCCGGTCGTTAGGCATCGTTCCTCCTCAAGGGACGACTAGGGACGCATTCATCGTAACCAAGACGTCCCATAGTCGTCCAGCCCATCGGATGGGTTGTCCCTGGCTTTTCGGGAGCCTTATCCGCAGAGGCCACGAGCAACAGTCCACCGGGGACTAGCTCATTACCTGGCCCGAGACCCAGGAGGTTTGTTGTGAAGCTGTACGTGGACACCCAGAGCAAGCAGGTCCAGGTGACGAAGGACCCGGAGCCGAAGAACGACCAGAACGGCAATCAGCGGTCGGAGAAGAACACTGGCCGGCTCATGTGGTCGACCCAGGTCTTCGTGCTCGACGAGACTGGCGGCGAGATCATCACCATCACCACGGCGGGTGAGAAGCCGGGCGTGACGGTGGGACAGCTCGTCGCTGTCGAGCAGTTGGAGGCTATTCCGTGGGCGACCAACGGGCGCAACGGCGTCGCGTTCCGTGCGATCACGCTGAAGCCGAAGGCTGGTAACTCGGCGGCTAAGTAGGTCCCTCGCTCACCGCACTGTGTGAGCCCTGGTGTCTGACGAACGAAAGCGGCCTGACGGTCCGCTGATCTGAGATCCAAGGTCCGGGAGTGGTTCCGACTCCTACATTCCCGGCCCGTCACCACGAACGGTGGTGGCAACCCCGCAAGAGCTGGCGCGGGGTCGGTCCGACTCCTACATCTGCCGACCCCGTGCCCTCCAACTCATCCAACCCAATGTGCTTGGGAGGACTCGTCATGTCCAAGTCTAGCCCCCGCCGCTTCGGCGGCAGGTCAACCGGAACGGTGACGGTCATCGAGGCCAAAGTCCACCGCTCCTCCGCACGCAACGCCAAGATGGCGTTCATCCTCACGGCGGTCATCGTCGGCCTTCTGTCGGCCGTGGTGGCCGCTTCTTACTGGCACCCCATTGTGTCCCTGTTCGTCGGTGCGCTGATCGGCGTTCCCACCGGTGCCGCCGTGTGGCTGCTCGTGCGGATCTGGCCGGTGATTCGGCTGCTGTGGTGGTGGAGCCTCGAAACCGCCTTGGCGGTCCTGCTGCTTACCGCGTGGGTGCAGCTGGCCAACCACACCCCGACCCTGGTGACTCTGCTTGTGGTCGCCCTGGTCGTCGGCGTCCCCGCCGCCATCCGCCCGGTTCGCCGCCAGGTCATCGCCTGGACATGGTGCCTCGTGGTGAGGCATCGGCTGCGTGTGTGCTTCGCGCAGTTCATCATCGCCAACCAGTCCGGCAGCCTGCCGCTGATCCTCTGGGCCAGGCCCACCCCGGTTGGTGAGCGGGTCTGGGTCTACCTGCGCCCCGGCCTGTCCGCCAAGGACCTGGAAGGCCGCCTCGACAAGATCGCGGTCACCTGCCACGCCTCCACCGTGCTCATCGAGCGCGCTTCGGAGAACAACGCCGCCTACCTGCGGTTCGACATCAAACGCCGCGAGGTGCTGACCGCCCACGTCGGTTCCCCACTGGTCGACGTGATCGACCCGACCGCCCCCGTCTCGGCATCACCGCTGACGGTCCCCACCGCCCTGGACCTGCCGGACGTCGCCGCTCCGACGATCACCCTCCCAACCCAGGGCAAGCCGGCGAAGACGCCGGCCACCACAGCCAACGGCAGTAAGCCCGCGGCTTCCTCGTCATCCGTCCCGGACGACGACACCTCCGACTGGATCTGACCTCAACCCAACCCGGGACGCGAGGAGCCATGGCGGCTCGATCGTGTGGCTCCTCGCGCCCACAACGCCCAGGAGGGCACCTCATGACCACCACGATTCCCACCACTGCTGAGGCGGTTCCGGTGGGTCCTGGCCTGTCGATGTTCGACCCGATCTTCATCGGGATCGATGAGTTCGGCCAACCCGTCTACCTGGACGTCATCTACCGCAACCTGCTCACCGCAGGCGAACCCGGCGGCGGTAAGTCCGGCCTCATCAACAACATCTGCGGCCACGCCGCGCTGTGCGACAACACCCGCCTCGTGCTCTTCGACGCCAAACTCGTCGAACTCGGCCCCTGGCGCGACCTCGCCGACGCCTTCATCGGCCCCGACATCGACCAAGCCATTGAGGTGCTGCGTCGCCTCCTGGTCGTCGCCACCAACCGCTACGCCTGGCTCCTAGCGAACCGGCGCCGCAAGCTCGCCGACGGCGACGGCATGTCCGTCATCGTCACCATCATCGACGAACTCGCCATGTTCTCCACCGTCCTCGGCACAAAGCAGCAACAGGAAGAGTTCTCCACCCTCCTGCGAGGGCTCGTCTCCCTCGGCCGCGCCTGCGGTATGCCCGTCGTCGCGGCCACCCAACGCCCAAGTTGGGACATCATCCCCGCCAGCCTGCGGGACCTGTTCGGCTACCGGGCCGCGTTTCGGTGCACCAGCTTGAACAGCTCAAACATCATCCTCGGTCAGGGCTGGGCCGAGCAGGGCTACACCGCCTCCGACATCTCACCCACCAACCAGGGCGCGGCCTACCTCCTGGCCGAAGGTGGCGTCCCCCGCCGCATCAAAGCGGCGTACCTCACCGACACCGACATCTACAACATCGCCGACTACGCCGCCTGGACCCGCCGCCCCACCGGCACCAGCACCCCGGCGGTCAACCCCACCGAGTGGGAGATGGCGGCATGACCACCCGCGAGCGCGCCTACGCCAAGGCCAACAACCAACGCGCCGCCCAGTTCACCGAGCTGTGGATCGTCGGCCGTCCCGAGGACATCGCCGTCATGGTCCGTGCCGCGTCTGCCAGCGGCCGACTCGTCTACGTGTCCTCGCCGAGCCCGATGGGCGGCGACGACAACCGGCAACGCCGCTACCTGCGGCTGCGCACTCACTGATCGGCCGACAGGACCAGTCAACGCCTGGCAGCAACCGCTGGTCCTGCCGACCTCCACCAACAACCTCGAAAGGACGTGGTTGCCATGAAGGCTACCCAAAACCCACCCACACAGATCCAGGTGACACCTGCTGACCTGCTGCGGATGGCTGCCCTCTACCTCCGCCGGCACGGCTGGCACCAGGGCACCTACTACGCCCACAACACCGACACCCTCACCCCGCCGGCCTGCGCCGCCGGGGCCATCGGCATCGCCTGCGCCGGACACACCGTCGAGCACTTCTCCCAGCTCGACCCCGACGCCCTCGCCGACTACCTCGCCACCCTCGGCGTGTTCGTCGACTACCTCGACACCACCGCCCCGATCTTCCACATCGACGAAGACGGCTACCTCCTCGACGAGTGGGACTCCCCCTACTCCTGGAACGACGACCCCGCCCGCACCGCCGAGCAGGTCATCACCGCCCTCCAAGCGGCTGCCACCGAATGGGACTCCCTCCGCACCACCGGAGGTGAGATCCGATGAACACCGTCAAGAAGCCCTTGACATCCGTTCCGCGCCAACGGCGTCGGGACGTCGTCGAGAACGACGCCTTCGCCTCGTTCGCACGGCGCATCATCCGCGCCCACGGCCGCCGCGTCGCCACCGGAGACGTCGAAGCCCTCCGCGACCTCATCGCCCTGTCATCCGTCATCGACGACGCCATCGGGGAAGCCGTGATCGGCCTGCGGGCCTTCGGCTACTCCTGGGCCGAAATCGGCTCCCGCCTCGGCATCACCCGCCAAGCCGCCCAACAGCGCTGGGCCGGTGACAAGCCATGACCGACCTACGCAGCGTCGACCTCGACAACCTGGCCGAGCGCACCAGCATCCGGGTCGAATTCTACGACCCGCTCGGCACCCGCTACGGGTTCCCCACCTTCCCCTACCACTGCGCCCCCACCGGCCTGGCCACCCTGCGGCAACTCCGCGCCGCCGGCCTCCGCCCCGGAGGACACGACCCGGTCGCCCAGATCTATTGGCGACACCGCACCAACCGCCGGGTCGCCTACCTCTACCGCACCGACCTCGCCAAAGCGAAGCGCACCGCCACCCCCGCCCAGCGGGAGGCCATCGCCAAAGCGCTGCTCGCTCGCCGGACCTGCCGGCACTGCGGCCAGGTGAAGCCCTACTACATCCCCCGCCGCTACGGCTGCTGCCTTGACTGCCACGGAGGTCTGTCATGACCGACCCCTTCGACACCGGTGCCTCGATCTTCGTCCTGTCACCGCTGACAGGCGGGAGCGTCTACTGCCTGCACCCGGTCCCGAATTGGCGACCGACCCTCACCGACGACTTCGTGACCTTCACCGACCCGCTGACCAGCGCCACCGTCACCATCTACGTCACGCTCCGACAGGACGGCCACAAGACCACAACACGCTGCCTGGCACCCAGCGACGGTCCCTGCCCTCTCTGCCACAACGCCGGCACCATCGACGTCCGGGTGGACCTCACCTACGAGGCGCAGCACGGCGGCTTCGACGACTCCCCAGGGCTTGATGCCTACCTCGATATCACCAAGCCCTGTCCCGCATGTCGCCCGACCGCTTTCCACCTGTCGGACAACGACACCATCGAGCGGAGCGAGTGATGCCCGCGACCACTCCGGCCAGCGCCGGCACCCGCTTGGAGGGCCTGGTCCTGGTCCTCATCCTCATCGTCGTCGGCGG
The DNA here is from genome assembly GCF_015751765.1 of Micromonospora ureilytica. Classification (NCBI taxonomy): domain Bacteria; kingdom Bacillati; phylum Actinomycetota; class Actinomycetes; order Micromonosporales; family Micromonosporaceae; genus Micromonospora; species Micromonospora ureilytica. The sequence continues at coordinate 5,963,776 of NZ_JADOTX010000001.1, read as the reverse complement.
CTCCGCCGGGGCCGCGTCCTTCACCCACGTTCACGACTGGACCATGGCCAACAGCCCCGCCAACACACCGGGCTGGTTCGGCTGGGCCAACGCCGTCATCTCCGAACTCGTCCCCATCGCCGCCCTACTCACCATCCGCCGACGCCGCCGGGTTGGCGCACCCATCGGCTACCCGATGGTCCTGCTCATCGCCGCCGCCGGCCTCTCCCTCGCCGCACAGTTGGCCGTTGCCAAGCCCGGCCCGTCCGGGTGGCTCCTGTCGGCTGTTCCCGCACTGGCGTTCATGGCCCTGGTCAAACTCGTCCTCGCCCCGGCACCGGTCCCGCAGCCCATGCCACCGGCCACTGAGCCGTCGCAACCGATCCGCGTTCAGGTAGCCGAGCAGGTCACCACCGAGCCGGCACCACCAGCCGCCATCACCCCAGCCCCGGCCGCCGAGCCGGAACCTGTCACCGCACCGGCCTCGGAGCCGGTCGACGTCCCCACCTACCTGCTGCCCACTGCCCGTTTCGCTGCCGTGCAGCACGAACAGGCCACCGGAGCACCCATCACCCCGGCCGAGCTGGCCGACCGGCTCGACATCAGCCCGGCCGTCGCCGGGAAGCTCCTCGCCACCATCCCACGGGGTGCCCGATGACCATTCACCTGGTCGACATCGAGCAGGTCACCCACACCTGCCCAGCCTTTCCCGACGCGCACCCGTTCGACATCCGCCGAACCCTGGTCGACGTCATCCCCGGTGGTCCCTGCCGGGCACCGGTCACCGTCCGCTGCGGTGACACGACCGCCCTGATTCCGTGCCGCAGGCACGAACCCACGAAGCGCCAGTGTGGCGCCTGCCGGGTCATCGTCACCGAACGCACCATCACCACCCGCCACCTCACCGAGGTACGCGGCTGATGGCCTCGACGCTGGACCTCACACCCCGATCCGCCTTGGCCCGGGGTGTGGGCTCGAACGCCGGCACCATCACCCCCGTCTACGACTACACCGCCGAAGGCTCCGCGTTCACCCGCGCCACTAAGCCGGATTACTTCGGCTGGCTGGAGCACGTCCGGGCCGCCGCCGGCTGCACCCGCCCGATCCGACTCGCCGGGCAACTCCTCACCGTCGAGCAGGGCACCGGCCGCGTTCTGGACCAGCGGCACACCGACGCCCTGCCGGATGCGGCGATCTACACCGCGTGCGGCAACCGACGCGCCACCGTCTGCCCCGCCTGCGCCCACACCTACCAACGCGACGCCTACCAACTTCTACGCGCCGGCCTTATCGGCGGCAAAGGCGTCCCCGACACGGTCACCCAGCATCCGGCGGTGTTCGCCACGTTCACCGCCCCGTCCTTCGGGACCGTGCACACCCGGGCGGTCAAGCGGCACACCTGCGGCAACCGCAAACGTTGCGACTGCCGGGCCGACCCGTGCCACGCCCGCCGCGACACTGGACTCTGCGAGCACGGCCGACCGGCCGTCTGCTGGGCACGCCACGAGGCCGGGGACCAGGTGCTCGGGCAGCCGTTGTGCCTGGACTGCTACGACCACAGCCACCAAGTCGTGTGGAACCTCTTCTCCGGCGAACTGTGGCACCGCACCAAGCAAGCCGCGGAACGATGGCTCGCCAAACTCGCCCGCCGCCGGGGAATCCCCCGCGTCCACGTCGTCACCGCCTCCGGCAACATCCGCAAAGTCCCACCGGTCCGGCTGTCACACGGGAAAGTGGCCGAGTTCCAGGCACGCGGGGCAGTGCACTTCCACGCCCTGGTGCGCCTCGACGGCGTCCACCCCGACGACTCGACCGCCGTCATTCCACCACCGGCCGGGTTCACCGTCGCGGACCTGGACGACGCGATCCGGGCCGCCGTCGAACAGGTCGCCTTCACCACCCCGAGTCATCCCGATCAGCCCGCCGGCTGGTCGATCGCGTGGGGTGACCCGGGCAAGGGCCTCGACATCCGACCCATCAGCCTCACCGGAGACGGTGAGGTCACTGACAGCATGGTCGCGGGCTACCTTGCCAAGTACGCCACCAAAAGCACCGAGGTAACCGGGCACCGCTCCGTCAGGCTCGACGCCGACAGCATCGGCGACTACGCCGACCCCGATGGCGACCACACCGCCCGCCTCATCGACGCCTGCTGGCACACCGGCCGACCCACCGGCACATCCGTGCCGCTCTCGGAACGGCCCCGGGACCACCGGCCCGTACCTGGCTTCGTGAAGCGCTGGGAGTGCCCCGACTGCGGCACCCACACCCGCTACGCCGCCTGCCCCGTCTGCGTCGCCCACCGTCAAGCCACCCTTGACACCGAACCGACGAAACCAGCGACCGGCAACCCTTACGCCCGGCTGCGGCGCTGGGCGCACATGCTCGGCTTCGGCGGCCACTTCCTCACCAAAGCCCGCCGCTACTCCGTCACCTTCCAACTCCTGCGCGAGACCCGCGTCACCTTCCGACGCCACGAGCACCAGGACCAGGCCGACGAGCAACCCGGCACCCTCCGGACCGTCGACCACCTCGACGACGACACGACGCTCATCGTCGGCACCCTCACCTTCGCCGGCGTCGGCTGGCACACCACCGGAGACGCACTCCTCGCCAACACCGCCGCCGCCCTCGCCCGCGAACGACGAACCACCGGCCGCGAAGAACTCGCCCACGAACTCGCCACCACCCCGGCCGGCACCGCGCCGGCCGCCGCTTGACCCCCGCCGCGCCGCACGAGGAAGGCCAACCGATGGACGCCCCCACTTCGATCACTCCTCGCGTGCTGCGCGTGGAGGAAGCCGCCCGAGCGCTCGGCATCGGTCGCTCGCTCGTCTACGACCTGATCCGTTCCGGTCGCCTCCGCTCCTTCAAGGTCGGAAGCCGCCGGCTGATCCCCGCCGCCGCCATCGACGAAGTCATCACCACGCTCACGGAAGAAGCTGCCTGATGCCCAAAGAGCCCAAGCAACGCCAGTCCGCCGCTCGTCGCAATCCCAACGGCGAAGGCTCGATCTATCAGCGGTCCAGCGACGGTCGCTGGGTCGGGCAGGCATACGTACTTACCACCGAGGGCACCCGTAAGCGCAAGTTCGTCTACGGCGCGACCTGGGAAGAAGCTCACACCAAGCTCGTCGACCTGAAATCCCGCTCGCAGCGGGGCATCCCGGTTCCCGACCGGGCCTGGAAGCTGGCCGACTATCTGCCGTACTGGCTGGCCGCCTACGTCAGCGACCTCAAGCCCACCACCGCCCGGGGTTACGAAAGCGCGGTACGGCTGCACCTCGTTCCGGCACTCGGCACTAAGCGTCTCGACGGGTTGCAGGTCCAGCACGTCAAGGCGTTCATGGACGAGTTCCGCCGTAAGTGCCTCTGCTGCACCAACGGCTTGGACAAGATTCGACCGGCTGAACGCCGCTGCTGCTCTGTCGGTCGCTGCTGTCAGCACTATCCCAGCGCCCGTCAGATCCAGTTCGTGCACGCGGTGCTCCGCAACGCGCTACAGCACGCCATGCGGGAAGAGCTGGTCTCGCGCAACGTCGCCAAGCTGGTTCGTATCCCGTCGCCTCGCTACAAGGTCGGCAAAGGGCTCTCCGTCGATCAGGTACGAAAGATCCTGGCCGCCGCAGCCGGTCACCGGCTCCACGCGCTCTATGTCGTAGCGGCGACCATGGGTCTGCGTCGAGGTGAGTTGGTCGGCCTCCGGTGGTCGGATCTCGACCTGGACGAGGGCACGCTACGGGTGCAGCAGACCGTCCAGCGGGTTGCCGGGCAGCTCCACGTCCAGGACGCCAAGACCGAAGATTCGGAGGCGGTGTTGCCCCTGCCCGAGGTCACCTGGCTCACTCTTCTCGAACACCAGGAACGGCAGCAGGCAGAGCGAGCCGCCCTCGCCGAGGTGTGGGAAGACCACGATCTCGTGTTTCCCTCGGAGCGGGGCACTCCGATGGAGCCCACCAACCTTAGCCGCTCCTTCGCCCGGCTCCGGGAAACCGCCGGTCTACCTGGTGTCCGCCTACACGACCTGCGGCACACCGTCGTATCGCTGCTGATGGAGTTAGGCGTACCGCCGCACGTCGTTCAGGCCATCGCTCGGCACGCCGACGTGAAGATCACGCTCAAGGTCTACGCTCACGCCAACCTCGACGCGATGCGTCAGGCTCTCGGCAAGCTCGACGGGAAGCTCTCGTGAGTGCCGTTGCTGTCAGCGTTGCTGTCAACCGGTCGACTCGTGGCAGTGCCCATCGGGAAATGCCTGATGGAATTGGAGCCCCCGGCCGGGATCGAACCGGCGACATCTCGCTTACAAGGCGAGTGCTCTGGCCAGCTGAGCTACAGGGGCGCGTGCGTCGAGGTCAGCATAGCGACTGACGTCCGGTTATCCCGATCGAGATGCCTCCCGACCACGGGAATCGTCAACAACCCGACGCGCGGCCATCAGACGTGGCGTCGATTGATGTCTGACCGTGCCTAAGTGACCGGAATGCGTAGCCCGCCTGGTGGGCTGGGCGGCCCCCCGCCTTGGCAGCACGGGTAAACGCGTTTACGGTTCACTCACACGGACGGACGACCGGGCCCCCGCGGCCGGGCCGCCGTCCGCTGACCGGCACGGACTCGTGCCGGTTGCTCCTTCACTCGGATCGTCCGGCACGTTCCTGCCGGTGAAAGGAAGCGCTTCACCATGGCTACGGTCACCTATTCCAAGGCGTCCCGGGTCTACCCCGGCCAAGAGCGTCCCGCCGTCAACGAGCTCAACCTCGAGATCGGCGACGGCGAGTTCCTCGTCCTGGTCGGCCCCTCCGGTTGCGGTAAGTCCACCAGCCTGCGGATGCTCGCCGGCCTGGAGGACGTGGACGCCGGTTCGATCTACATCGACCAGCGTGACGTCACCCACCTTCCCCCGAAGGCCCGCGACATCGCGATGGTCTTCCAGAACTACGCGCTCTACCCGCACATGACGGTGTACGAGAACATGGCGTTCGCCCTCAAGCTGCGCAAGACCTCCAAGTCGGAGATCGACCGGCGGGTCAAGGAGGCAGCCGCGCTGCTCCAGCTGGAGGAGTACCTCGGCCGTAAGCCGAAGGCGCTCTCCGGTGGTCAGCGTCAGCGTGTCGCGATGGGCCGGGCGATCGTCCGCGAGCCGCAGGTCTTCCTCATGGACGAGCCGCTGTCGAACCTCGACGCCAAGCTCCGTGTGCAGACCCGTACCCAGATCGCGTCCCTGCAGGCCAAGCTGGGCGTCACCACGGTCTACGTCACGCACGACCAGGTCGAGGCCATGACCATGGGTCACCGGGTCGCGGTGCTGCTCGACGGTGTCCTTCAGCAGGTGGACACCCCGCGGGCGCTCTACGACACCCCGGCCAACGTGTTCGTCGCCGGTTTCATGGGCTCTCCCGCCATGAACATCAAGACCGTTCCGCTGAACGAGCGGGGCGCCGAGTTCGCCGAGCTGCACATCCCGCTGACCCGGGAGCAGGTCGAGGCGGCCCGCGCCGAGGGTGGCGACGGCAAGGTCACCGTGGGCTTCCGCCCGGAGGACTGCGAGCTGGTCAGCCCGACCGAGGGCGGCATGCCGGTCGTGGTCGAGCTGGTCGAGGACCTCGGCTCGGACGCCAACGTCTACGGCCACGCCGCGCTGGGTGGCAACTCGGAGCGCTTCGTCGTCCGCACCGACCGGCGCAACATGCCGAACATGGGTGACACCGTGTTCGTCAAGCCGGTCGCCGGTCGCAGCCACGTCTTCCACGCCTCCACCGGTGGCCGGATCTGACGTAACGCCGTACCGAAAGGGGCGGTCCGCTTCGGCGGGCCGCCCCTTCCGTCGTACCGAAGCGGCTCTTGACCCGGCAGAGCTCACCACGAAGGTCCCCTCCCGCGCTCGGCGGGAGGGGGCCTTCGTCGACGTGCTACAGCTCGACGGAGCGCCGACGGGCGACCTCGGCCAGGGCGACCGCCGCGGCCACGCTGGCGTTGAGCGACTCGACCTCGGAGATCATCGGAATGCTGACGGTCAGGTCGCAGGTCTCCCCGACCAGGCGGGAAAGACCACGCCCCTCGGAACCGACCACCACCACCAGCGGACCGACCGCGGCCTCCAGGTTGTAGAGGTCGGTGTCGCCGTCGGCATCCAGGCCGACGACCATGAAGCCGGCGTCCCGGCACGCCTTCAGCGACCGGGTCAGGTTGGTCACCTGCGCCACGGGCACCCGCGCGGCCGCGCCGGCACTGGTCCGCCAGGCGGTCGCGGTGATCCCGGCGGCACGACGCTCGGGTACGAAGACACCCTGCGCGCCGAACGCGGCAGCCGACCGGATGACGGCACCCAGGTTGCGCGGGTCGGTGACACCGTCCAGTGCGACCAGCAGCGGAGCCTGCTGCTCCAGGGCAGCGGCGACCATGTCCTCGAACGGCTGGTACGCGAAGGGCGGCACCTGCAAGCCGACACCCTGGTGCAGCACCCCGCCGGTCATCCGGTCCAACTCGGCGCGGCTGATCTCCAGGTTGGCGATGCCCCGGTCGGCGGCGGTCCGGATGATCTCGTTGATCCGGTCGTCCATGTCGATGCCCTGGGCGGTGTAGAGCGCCGTCGCCGGCACGTTGGCGCGCAACGCCTCCAGCACCGGGTTACGCCCGACCAGCAGCTCCGGAGTGTCCTTCGAGGGGTTGGACTTGCGCCCCGGCGTGACCCGCGGACCGGACCGCCCGGTGGGCTTGCCGCCCCGTCCGCCAGTGGCAGCACCCCGACCGACCGGTACGCCCCGACCGCCGCCCCGACCCCAGGTGGTGTCCTTGCTGCCCGGCTGACCGATCTTGGGGGCGCGCCCCTCCTCGGCCGCCGCGCGGCGCTCCTTGTCCTGCTTCCAGGCGGTGCGCTGGGGCAGCTTCTCGGTGCCCGAGTAACCCTTGTGCCACGGCCGCTCGTCCGCGGGCAGGGTGCGGCCCCGCCCGGCCAACGAGTCCTTGTTCTTGCCGCCGGTGCCCTTGGGGGCGCTTGCCTTCGACGTCAGTCGCCGGCCACGGCGCTGCGAGTTGCCGGCCATCAGTCCTGCTCTCCAATAGTCCAACGGGGGCCCTGGGGGGTGTCCTCGACCACCACGCCGGCCAGCTTGAGCTGGTCACGCACCGCGTCCGCGGCGGCCCAGTCCTTGCGGCCACGCGCCTGCGCACGCTGCTCCAGGGCCAGCGCGATCAGGGAGTCAACCACGGCACGAAGATCGTCCGATCCGCCGCCACCGGTCCAGGCCGGGTCGAGGGGGTCGACCCCGAGAATATCCAGCATTGCCCGCACCACGGCCAGCGTGGTGCGGACGGTCACATCGTCGCCGACGCTCAGCGCGGTGTTGCCGTCCCGAATGTGCTGTTGCAGCACAGCCAGCGCGGCGGACGTGTTGAGGTCGTCGTTCATCGCCGCGACGAAGCCAGCGGGCAGCTCACCGAGCTGCCCGGCGCCGACCCGCTCGACGGCCCGCTGCACGAAACCCTCGATCCGCCGGTACGCGGTGGCCGCGTCGCGCAGCGAATCCTCCGAGTAGTCGATCAGCGAGCGGTAGTGCGCGGCGGCGTAGTAGTAGCGCAGCTCCACCGGCCGCACACCGAGCGAATCCACGTACGCCAGGTCCAGCGCGTTGCCGGCGGACTTGCCCATCTTGGCCCCGCCGATGCTCAACAACCCGTGGTGCACCCAGTAGCGGGCGAACGGCAACCCGGCCGCCTTGGACTGGGCGATCTCGTTCTCGTGGTGCGGGAACGTCAGATCCAGGCCACCGCCGTGAATGTCGAACTCCGGGCCGAGATATCGCCAGCACATCGCCGAGCACTCGATGTGCCAGCCCGGACGGCCCAGCCCCCACGGTGAGGGCCAGTAGGCGTCCGCCGGCTCGTCCGGTTTGGCACCCTTCCAGAGCGCGAAGTCGCGCGGATCCCGCTTGCCCCGATCCGGGGCGTCCCCGGCGGACTGCATGGCGTCCGGCGACTGACCCGACAGCGACCCGTACGCCGGCCAGGACGCCACGTCGAAGTAGACGTCGCCCGAGCCGTCACTCGCCGGGTACGCGTGCCCATCGGCGATCAACTTCGTGATCAGCTCATGCATCTCGGGGATGTGCCCAGTGGCGCGCGGCTCATAGGTGGGTGCCAACACGTTCAACGACCGGTACGACTGGGCGAGCAGCAACTCGTTGGCGTACGCGATCGACCAGAACGGACGACCCTGCTCGCCCGCCTTGACCAGGATCTTGTCGTCGATGTCGGTCAGATTGCGAATGAAGGTGACCTCGTAGCCGGCGGCCAACAGCCAACGACGCAGGACGTCATAGTTGACGCCGGAGCGAAGATGACCGATGTGCGGCGGGGCCTGGAGGGTGAGACCACACAGGTAGACCCCCACCTTGCCGGCTTCCCGCGGGACGAAGTCCCGCACCGATCGGGTGGCAGTGTCATACAGGCGTAGCGTCACCGTACAAGGGTAGCTGTCCGTGCCTGTCCGGGTCCGCCGGTGCCGGGTCGTACGCTGCCAGGCGTGGATGCGACCGCACGCTCCGGTGGCTCCGGTGACACGCCAGCCAACCCCACCGCCCCCGCCGACCCGACCTCCGGGCCGGTCTCCGGTTCGGCCGACCCTGGCGTGGGGCGCGCCGGGGAGACATCGCAGACGCTGGACCGGGGTTTGCGGCTGCTGCACCTGGTCGCCGACGCCCCTGGCGGCCTGACCGTCACCGAGGCCGCGAATCGGCTCGGCATCGGCCGGGCCGCCGTCTACCGGCTGGTCAGTGCGCTGACCGGGCACGGCATGCTGCGCCGCGACGGAGACGGTCGGTTGCGCCTCGGGGCTGGGTTGCTGCACCTGGCCCGACGGGCCCAGCCGCTGCTCGCCGAGGGTGCGCTGCCCGCGCTACGCCGCCTCGCCGAGCAGGCCGGCGCGACAGCACATCTGACCGTGGTCGAAGGTGGCGAGGGCGTCGCCTTGGCCGTGGTCGAGCCGAGCTCGACGTCGTTCCACGTCGCGTACCGGGCCGGGGCACGACACCCACTGGACCGGGGAGCGGCGGGCCGGGCGATCCTGGCCGGTCGAGCCGGGGTGGCAGAGCCGGTGAGTAGCAGCGGAGAGTTGCAGGCCGGGGCGTACGGGTTGGCAGCACCGGTGCTCGACGTACCAGGCTTGGAGGCCAGCGTCGGCGTGGTCGCGCTCGCCCCGCTGGACGTCGACACGATCGGCCCCCACGTGCTGGCCGCCGCCCGAGCCATCACCGCCGCCCTCAGCTGACCCGGCCCCACGCCCCACCTCGCCGTCGCGCGCCCGGGCGGCTTGATCAACTCGGCTTTACGGAAGTCGCGGTATCCCAAGGCCAACAACCGCCCGGCTTTTCAGGAACGCGAGTGGATCACCGCTCGGCGGCAGCCCGAATGCCCTGTCGATCCGGCCGGCGCATAGCAAGATCAGCAGGCGGATTCGTGGTTGTCCACAGGTGTGGCGGCACGCGCGGGCCGGGTTGTCCACAGGGGTTTCGGTGGCCGATCGGTGGTCGGCAGGCTGCTCAGCATGCCACCACGTCCGCATCGCCCCGATGCCCTGGCCTGGCAGGTCTTCCGTGGCTCCGACGCTGTCCGGGACGGCCTGCTCACCGAACATCAGCTGCGCAACTCCGCCTGGGTGCGGTTGCGCCACGACATCTACGCCGATTCACGACTGGACCGCGACCACGCCCTCGCGTGTCGCGCCGCCCTCCTCCGGCTACCGCCCGGAGTGGTGGTCGGCGGCCCGTCGGCCGCCTACCTGCACGGCGTCCAACACGCCGCGAGCTTCACCGACGATGTGCACGTCCTCGTGCCCCGATCGCTGCGGATCGGCCCACAGCGCGGCCTCCGCGTACACGTCAATGCCATCGCCCCAATGCCGGATGCCGGGCGTCCGTCGAGCGCTGGACGTCCACGTGATGCGGCCCGACCTACGGGAGCAGGGCGCCCACCCGCCGGCGGTATGTCACCACGCCCAGCACGGCAACTGTCCCGCCCGGCCGCCGTGTCCGTCGGAGCAGGGGGCATGGTGGCGGCCAGCCGGGGCGACGGGTGGGCGGCGGCCAGCCCGCTGAAGTCCCGGGAGCCGGAGCTTCCGATCCCCCGGTCCGATCCCGGGCGGGCCGCCTGGGAGACGGCCGTCTGGCTCGACCCGGTCCGGGCGGTCGCCATCGTCGACTCGCTGCTCGGGCAGGGGCTGACCGATAGCGACACCCTGGCCGCCATGGCTGCCCGCAATGCTGACCGGCCCGGTGGGCGACGAGCGCGCTGGGTCTTCGACCTGGCCGACGACAGAGCTGAGTCTCCACCGGAGTCACAGCTACGCGTGCGGTTGGTACTGGGTGGGCTGCCGCGCCCAGCGGTTCAACATCCGGTACGCCTGCCGATCGGCGTTGTTCTGCACCCCGATCTGGCCTGGCCGCAATATCGGGTGGCGGTGGAGTACGACGGGAAGTGGCACTCCGACGCGGAGCAGCTGCACCGCGACCGCCGTCGGCTGAATCAGCTGGTCGCCGCGGGTTGGCTGGTCCTGCACGTGACCAGCCAACGGCTGCACGGCGAGTTTCCGGCGGTGTTTCGCGAGGTGCGCGACGCGCTGGTCAGCCGCGGCTGGCGACGGGGGTCTTTCACATGATCATGAGCGGCGCGGGGTGGCGGCCCGGAGCAGCAGGCCCGGACGAGCGCAGGGCCCGGTCGACGAGCGTCGACCGGGCCCCGGAGGGTGGTGGCGGTTGGGCCACCTCCGCAGTGCGATGTGCGCTACGGGCGGGCGTTCGGCTTGAGCGGGGTCTTCACCGCCGCGTAGGCGTCGACGATCCCGTAGCCGTAGAAGCCGTTGAAGTTGACTCCACCGGCGCAGTACGCGTCATAGGTCTCGTCCCGGCCCTCGTTGCGGTACTGCTGGAGACGCGGCTCCGGGCAGGCGTGCTCGGCGGCCGTACGGTAGAGGTGCTGCTCGACCTGGTCCGGCGACATCCCGAAGCCGGTCCGACCCTGCGCCTTGCCATACCGGCTGACGATCAGCGCGGCGACGCCGGCGGCGTGCGGGGACGCCATCGAGGTGCCCTGGAGGTAGGTGTAGTAGCCGCACTCACCATTGGCCTTGCACTGTTTGAAGACCTCGCTGGCGATCCGGGGGTCGATGTTGCCGTCCGCGTCCACCCGGGGGTCCGGGATGGTCGCCGAGATCGGCTCCTCCTGCAGCACCTTCAGCGGGTACGTGGAGAGGATCATGTTGGCCGGGGTCCGGTGGGTGTCGGTGCCGAAGCCGTCCCGGAACCAACCACCCGGCGCGGCGATCGAGATCTGCTCGGTGCCGTAGTTGGAGAAGTCCGACTTCTTGCCGGACGGACCGACCGACGACACCCCGATCACGTGCGGGCCCTCGGTGGGCAGGTCCCAGCAGCTCTCGTTGTCGATCGGCCGGTCGTACGGGTCGGCGCCGTAGTCGGGGCTCGTGGTGTCGGTGCGCGGTGCGCCGAGGTCCTCGTTGTTGTTGCCGAGCGCGCCGACGAGGGTCACGCCCTTGTTGTGCGCGAAGATCAGCGCCCGCTTCATCGCCTTGATGATGGCCCGCTGCTCGGCCTGGTCCTCGGGCGAGTCGGCCGGGTTGGCTGTGCAGTTGTAGAGCCACGGGTCGACGTAGAACGACATGTTGACCACGTCGATCCCGGACCGGCCGGCGTAGACCAGGGCGTTGACGACCGGGTCGAGGAAGAAGTAGCCGGAGTCCTGGCCGCCCTTGAGCTCGACCAGCGAGACGTTCGGGGCGACACCGGAGAGGCCGAGGCCGTTGGCCGCGGCGCCGATGGTGCCGGCCACGTGGGTGCCGTGCCCGCCGTCGTCGGTGCCGACCGGGTCGAGGCAGCTCGGCACCTCGCAGGGGCCGTCCACGTCGGTCAGGTCGGGCGCGAAGTTGCGCGACAGCGACCAGTTGAAGTTCGGCGCGATGTCCGGGTTGCTGGCGTCGACGCCGGTGTCCAGCACGCCGACGGTCACCCGACGATCGCCCGGCTCGATCTTGCGGGCCTTGTCGGCCCGGATCATCTCCAGGCCCCACAGCTTGTCATCGAGCGGGTCGAGCTTGGCGCCCTTCTTGGCAGCAGCACCGGCGGCGGCACGAGCACCGGCGGCGGCCGTCAGGTGCTCCTGCTCGACCCGGTCCAGCTTCGGCTTGCGGCCGATGGCCTTCTGCTCGGCGGCGCCGATCAGCGTCGGCGCGGCGGTCGCCCTGGCCGCGAAGTCGGCCCGGTCGCTGCTGACCTGGAACATGCCGACCTCATCGGACCGGGACACCACAGTGCCGCCAGCTGCCCGAATCGCGGCGACTGCCGTGTCGGCGGAGACGCCGTCCTCGGCGACGACGGTGAAGGTGCGGGAGTTGCTCGGCACGGCGTTGGCCGGCACACCCAACCCCGTAGCCGTAAGTGCCAGCACTGCCGCGGTCGCGACCGTACGGGCGGTGAAGCGCTTGCTCACCACATCGGATCCTCTCGTTGAGGGACGTGGCAGCCATCACACAACAACGATCTGGATTACGCCAGTTGAGCGCCCGTTATGGTGCTGAATTCCTCCAGTTCCAGCCGCACACCGACCGCGTCGACGCCCAGATCCGCCAGCGCGGTCGGCAGATCGGCCATGCTGGAAACTTCGGCGTCGGGTGTGCAGCCGAGGGGGCGAGGCAGGCCGAGCCGGTTCAGCCACACCGATCGCAGGCCGGCCCGGCGGGGCGCCACCACGTCGTGCTCCCACGAGTCGCCGACGTACACGATCTGCCCGGCTGGCACCCCGGCCGCCGCGACCACCGCGCCGTAGAACTCTGGGGCTGGCTTCTTGGGCAGGCCGTTCTCGTGTGCGTACAACTCGAAGGCGAACTCACCGGCGAGCCCGCACCGTTCGGCGCGGCTGTTGCCGTTGGTGGCGAAGCCCAGCGTGTACCGACCGCGCAGCGTGGCCAGCGCCGATGGTACGTCCGGGAACGGGCGGGTCAGGGCGAACCGGCGGGCGAAGAAGAGGTCCGCGATCTCGTCCAGGTGGTTGACCAGTTCGGCGCGGGCCAGCGACCGGGCCAGTGCGGCTCGCCGGATCTCCACCACCGGTGCGGCGTTCAGCTCGCCGAAGACCGCGCCCCAGTCCGACTCCAGTTCGGCGAGCGTCACCCCGGCCGCCGCCGGTGTGCGTCGCCGCATCTCGTCGAGGACGGCCACCAGCCCGCCCGTGACCGCCGGACGCAGGTCCAGCAGCGTCTCGTCGGCGTCGAACACCACAGTGGTCAGCACGAAACCCACTCTCTCACCGACCGGGAACTCACCGACCCGCAAACCTCACCGACCGGGATCACCGACCGGCAAACCTCGCCGACCGTCCAGCGCCAGTTCGGGCTCGGGCGAGGCCGACGGTGCGGCCGTCGAGGGCGACCCGCGCAGTTCGTCGAGGCGTACCAGGGCGACGCCGGCGACGATCAGCACGCCGCCGAACAACTGCCAGCCGGTGGGCAGCTCGTTGAGGAAGAGCCAGGCGATCAGCACCGCGAAGAGCACCTCCGTCAGCCCGACGAACGACGACAGTCGGGGGCCGAGGATCCGGGTGCCGGCGATACCTGTGAGGTACGCGATGACGGCGGCCACCAGCGACAGCCCGGCGATGGGCACCAGCCAACTGGTGGGCTGCCCGGCGAAGGTGACCTCGCCGAAGGTCGCGTGCAGCGGCAGCAGGCCGGTCAGCCCGATGAGGAGCAGCACGGCGGCGCCGACGGCCATCCCGCCGCTGGCCATGGCGACCGAGGGCAACCGGGGGTCGACCCGTCCCGCGAGCACGAAGTAGCCGGCCAGGCCGAACGCCGCGCCCAGTCCCCAGAGCACGCCCACCGGGTGGAAGTCGGCGGTGCCGGCGAGGTCGAGCACGAACGCCAGCCCGTCCAGCGCGGCCACCGACCCGGCGATGGTGAGCCGGCGGGGCGGTTGCCCGTGCCGCAGCCACATCCAGACCACGACAAGGATGATGCCCAGGTATTCCAGCAGCAGCGCGACACCGACCGGCAGGTAGCGCACGGCATTGAAGAAGCACACCTGGGCCAGCGCCACCCCGAGGAGCCCGAACAGCCCGATGGCCGTGGCGTTGCTCCGCAGCACGTGCCATTTGCCGCGCAGCGACAGCAGTGCGGGGATCGCCAGCACCAGGGCGGCCACGCCGACGCGGGCGATCACCGCGGATTCGGCTGACCAGCCGGCCTCGATGAGCGATCGCGCGAAGGTGCCGGAGGTGGCGAAGGTGACTGCGGAGAGCAGCGCCAACCCGACGCCGGCAGCAGGTCGTGAGTGCATGTCACGCTCCTCGGGATGGGCACTGCGTCATGAGCAAACTATCCTTGTGCTGATGACGCTAGGCGGAAGCCATGACAGGAGTCAAGTTGCTATTCGCTCATGACACCGAGTGTTCGCTGATCGCCGCCGCGGCGTTGGTCAACACCGCAGGTCGAGACGGCGAGTTACTGCCCGACGTCGCGGCGCTGGACGCGTTCTTCGTCCGCCACTCCTACAGCGGCCGGCACGAACACACCGACGCCGAGCTACGCGCCGTCCGGGAGCTGCGGCCCCGACTGCGCCGCATCTGGTCCGCCGAGCCAGCCGAGATCGTCGCGGTCGTCAACGGCCTGCTGCTGGAACACAAGGCGCTGCCCCAGCTCATCGAGCACGACGACGAGCCGTACCACCTGCACGCCGTGCCCCGCGACGCGCCGCTGGCCACCCGGATCGCGGTGGAGGCCGCCATGGCGATGGCCGACCTGGTTCGTACCGGCGAGCTGAGCCGGCTACGCATCTGCGAATACCCGGACTGCGACAACGTGGTCGTCGACCTGTCCCGCAACCGGTCCCGGCGATTCTGCGAGGCCGGCTGCGGCAACCGCGCCGCGGTGACCGCCTACCGCGCCCGACGGGCCGCCGGCCGCTCCTGACCGTCGGCCGCCCACTCCTCGGCCCGCACCTCGTACTCCACCTCGCCCTGCTCGGTGCCCGGAATCGGGTCGTCCCACTGCTGGTGGAAGGTCCGCACGTGGCGCAACCCGGCCTTCACCATCACCCGCCGGGAGCGTTCGTTCACAGTCATCGTCTCCGCCCAGACCCGTTGCACCCCGACGGCATCGAAGGCGTACCGGACCAACGCCCGCGACCCCTCGGTCGCCAGCCCCCGCCCCCACGTCGAGCGGCGCAGCCGGTAGCCCAACTCAGCCTCGGCGCCGTCCTCCGACGGGTCGAGCGCGAACCAGCCCAGGAACTCGCCGGACTCCCGATCGTGCGCCGCCCACCGCCCCAGCCCGGGATACCTGTCGTACTGGGCCAGCAGCCTCGGCAACTGCTCGTCCCGCACGGTTGCCAGCGGGGTAGCGACGCCACCGGTGAGGAAACGCATCACCTCGGGGTCGCTGTCCAGCTCGACCAGCGCGTCCACGTCGGCAATGGTCAGCCGCCGCAACCGCAACCGCTCGGTGCAGGGCGGGTCACTCACAACGAAATCATCCCGCCGCCCCACACCAACGTCGAGCCGTTTACCCGCGCGGGCAAATCCCCGACCGCCGTCGCGGGCGAGGCGATCGCGTCAGCGCGGGGGCGCGACCACGAAGAGCCGCCAGGAGTACGCGTCGACAACGAGCACGGGCCCGTCCGAGTCCTTGCTGTCTCGCACCCCGACCACGTCCCCAAGATTCGTCGCCACCTCGACGCAGTTGGCGTCCTGATTGCTGCGGCTGCTCTTGCGCCAGCGAGCGTCGGTCAACTCCACGACTCGGCCACCTCGTTCATCAAGTCGATGGACGCCTGCGGGGGCAGGGCTTCGCCCAAGGTAGCCTCCCAGACCCGCTGCAACCGCAACAGATCCTGCGGCTGGTCCAGCTCTTGGCCCCGAACCTGACAGTCCAGATAGGCCACCTCGGTGCCGTCGGGCAGGGTGGCGAGCGCGAACTGCCCACCGAGCCCCGGGTACTCCTCGGCGGATCGCGGCACCACGTGCAGCCGGACCCGAGGGTGCCCAGTGGCGATGCCGGCCAGGTGCAGAGCCTGCTCGCGCATCACCTTCCGGCCGCCGACGCGTCGCCGTAGCACCGCCTCGTCCAGCACCGCAACGATGTGCGGCGACCGCTCGCTGTGCAGCACCTCCTGACGCTCCATCCGGGCGGTCAGTCGCCGGTCGACCTCCTCGGAGGCGAGCAGGTCGCCAGCCTCGAACACCGCCCGCGCGTAGTCCTCCGTCTGAAAGAGCCCCGGCACGTAGCGGGGCTCGTACCACCGGAGCGTGCGCGCCTGCTCGAAGATCGCCTGCCAGCCGCGTAACCAGGGCTGTGCCCGATCCAGGCTGACCAGCTCGGTGGACATGCGACCGAACAGGCCGCCGGTGTCCAGGGCGCGGTCGACGAGTTCCAGGTACTTGACGGTGGGCTGTTGCTGGCCCAACTCGACGGCGCTGACCATCGACGCCGAGTAGTTGACCGCCTTCGCCAACTCCTCCTGACTCCAGCCGCGCCGCACCCGCGCCCGGCGCAGCTCCGCGATCAGGAACGCCGCCGCCGTCATCTGCCCATCGGCCATGCCGTACCGCCCTCCACCCCGCCGACGATCAACTCCAGCCGGCCGCCAGCGGCGGTGCCACCCAACGCAGGGCGGCTATGACGACGCGGCCAAACCCTTCCGACCGTAGTCGCCTGATCACCAGACTGTGAAGCGCAGCGCCGCTCCCCGTCCCCCGGGATCTGCCGGCACCGCACGGGACCGCCCGCTCCCCCGGCCGGGCGGTCCCACCTCCCAGACAGCCACGCCGTCACCGCTCCGCGATCTTGCACTTTCCGTCCCGACGCAGGGGGCATATCCACCCATGTCGACAACAGAAACTCCAAGATCGGCGCGGTCCTGGATCGAGCGGGATCTTGGCGCAGCCTGGCCCGGGGCGAGCGCGAGCGGGGGCGTCGTGATGCCACGAACGATTCAGGTCGAAAGGAAGGGCGCCGCATGTCCCGGACCACCCCGGCCGACAGTGCCACGATTCCACGTCGGCAGCACCTGGCCCTGCGCCCGCTGTGGCTCTGCCGGGTCTGCGCCGCGCCCTGGCCGTGCCCGGTCGCCCGGCTCACCCTCCACCGGGAGTATGCGCACGACCGGGTCGGGTTGAGCATCTACCTGTGCAGTGTCCTGCACGAGGCGGCTGCCGACCTGTACCGCCTGAACCCGCACGACGGCCCGGACCCCGCCGCGCTCTTCACCCGCTTCCTCGGCTGGGCGAGACCACGGCACCTGCCCTGAGCAGGGCAGGACGAGTCAGGGGTGGGTCATCCGGAGCAGGTCCAACGTCTCGTCCAACTGGGTCTCGGTGAGCTTGCCGGAGTCGACGTGACCCCGGGAGATCACCACCTCGCGGATCGAGGTCTGCTTGGCCAGCGCCTCCTTGGCGATCGACGCGGCCTCGTCGTACCCCAGGTAGCGGTTGAGTGGGGTGACGATCGACGGTGAGCCCTCGGCGTACGCGAGGCAGACCTCGGCGTCCGCGACCAGGCCGGCCACCAGCCGGTCGGCGAAGAGCCGGCTCACCGCGGAGAGCAGCCGGATCGACTCCAGCAGGTTGCGACCCATCACGGGGAGCATCACGTTCAGCTCGAAGTCGCCCTGTGAGCCGGCGAACCCGACCGTCGCGTCGTTGCCGATCACCTGGGCGCAGACCTGCCGCATCGCCTCGGCGACCACCGGGTTGACCTTGCCCGGCATGATCGACGAGCCGGGCTGGAGGTCGGGGATGCGCAGCTCACGCAGGCCGGCGCGGGGGCCGGAACCCATCCAGCGGATGTCGTTGGCGATCTTGTAGAGGCCGATCGCCGCGGTCCGCAACTGCCCCGAGGTCTCCACCAGCGCGTCCCGCGCGCCCTGCGCCTCGAAGTGGTTACGCGCCTCGCTCAGCGGCAACCCGGTCGACTCGCGCAGCTTGTCGATCACGGCGGCGGCGAAACCGAGCGGGGTGTTGATCCCGGTGCCCACGGCGGTGCCGCCCAACGGCAGCTCGGCCAGTCGGGGCAGCGCGCCCTCCAGCCGTTCGATGCCGTAGCGGACCTGGGCGGCGTAACCGCCGAACTCCTGGCCGAGGGTGACCGGCGTGGCGTCCATCAGGTGGGTACGCCCGGCCTTGACCACCGTCTCGAACTCCGCGGCCTTGGCCTCCAGCGCGGCCGCCAGATGCGCCAGCGACGGCAGCAGGTCCTCCACGATGAACTGGGTGGCCGCCAGGTGGATCGAGGACGGGAAGACGTCGTTGCTCGACTGGGAGGCGTTGACGTGGTCGTTCGGGTGCACCGGTGAGCCCAGCTCACGGCTCGCCAGGGTGGCGATGACCTCGTTGGTGTTCATGTTCGACGACGTGCCCGAGCCGGTCTGGAACACGTCCACCGGGAACTGGTCGTCGTAACCGCCGTCGGCCACGTGCGCGGCGGCGGCGGCGATCGCGGCGGCCACGTTGGCGTCGATCACGCCCAGCTCGCCGCTGACCTCGGCGGCCGCGCCCTTGATCTGGGCGAGGGCCTTGATCTGGGCCGGTTCGAGGCCCCGGCCGGAAATCGGGAAATTCTGCACCGCACGCTGGGTCTGCGCCCGCCACAGCGCCTCGGCGGGCACCTCCACCTCGCCCATCGAGTCACGTTCGATGCGGTAACCGGTCGCCTCTGGAGTCGTCACGCGTACCATCCTGCCGCGCCCGTGGCCGACTCGCAGATGATCCGTCAGCCCAACTCGGTGAGCAGCCGTTCCACCTCGTGCTGTTCCGGCGACTCGATCTGCCGGAACAGGGCCAGCGCCCGGGTCAGGTGCGCCCGCGCCGCCGCCGGATCGGTCGCCAGCAAACAGCGGGCGATGCCCTCCAGCGCCCGACCCTGCTCGTGTAGGGAACCCAGCCCGGTGGCGTCGACGAGCACCCGACGATGCAGGTCGAGGGCGCTGCTCACGTCCCCCTGGTCCAGGATGGCTCGGGCCAGCAGGTTGCGCGAGCCGCACTGGCCGATGCGATCCCCCGCCTCGGTCATCGCGACCAGTGCCGCACGGTGCAGGTCGGCGGCCCGTTCCGGACGGCCAGCCTCCCGTTCCATCATCCCGATCTCGTTCAACACCTCACCTTCGCCAAACCGGGTGCCCACCTCTCGCTTGACGCGCAGCGCCACCCGCAGCAACCGCTCGGCCGGCACCACGTCACCCATCCGATGCCGGATCATCCCGAGGTGCCCGAGGGCGTTGCCGATCCGGCGCGGGTCGCCGATCTCGCGAGCGATCCCCAGGTGCCGCCGGGCGGTGTGTAGCGCCTCGTCGTGCCGTCCCCAGAGCAGCAGGGTCATCGTCAGGTTGTTGAGTTCGTTCGCCAGCGCTGCCGTGTTGCGCATCCGCGTCGCCAACGCCCGGGCGTCGTCGTAGCGCTCCCGGGCCCTCCGGAACTGGTAGTTGGCGGCGTACGAGGTGCCCAGGTTGCCGAGGGTGTTGCGGAACTCGCGGCGCAGACCGAGCCGGCGGAAAATCTCCAGTGACCTCTCCATCAACCGGATCGACTCGGGAAAATCACCCAGCCGGTAATGGGCCGAGGCGAGATAGTTGAGCATCGTCGCCACCGCCCGGTCGTCGCCCAACTCCTCGGCGGCGCGCAGTCCCGCGGAATGTGTCTCGATCAACTCGTCTAGGCGGCCGCCCTCGAACTGGGCGTGCCAGCAGGCCCTCGCCAACTGCCAGCACTGCTGGAGGAACCCCTCGGTCTCCGCCAACCGGACCAGGGCGGTCCACAGGGCAAGGTTCTCGTCGAGCCAGGCTCGACCCTGCTCGGCGACGATCGTGACCAGGTCAGCACGTATCGGCACCGTCACCAAGATCAGCGATTGGGCCGAGGTGAGTTCCCTCTTGCGGGCGATCGCCGTGGCGACGTGCAGGTGGTGATCGAGCAGACGCTCGATGGCGTCCCGCCGCTCGCCTGCCCGCTCCGGATCGGCGACCAGCGTCCGCGCGTACTCCCGGACCAGGTCGTGCAACCGGTACCGGCCGGATTCCGCCTCCTCCACCAGGTGCGCGTCCACCAACTCGTCGAGCAGGTCCTGCGCCTCGGGCAGGGGCAGTTCGGCCAGTACGGCGGTGACCGAGTTGTCGAACCGTACTCCCGGGTGCAGGCCCAGCAACCGGAACGCACGCCGCGCGACCGGTGACACCTGGGCGTACGACAGGGCGAAGGCCCGACCGACGGACCGTTCGCCGGCTTCGAACTCGGCCAATGGATCCGGCCGGGTACTCAGCCGCTCGGCCAGGTCGGCGATGCGCCAACGGGGTCGGTGCGCCAGTCGGGCACCGGCCAGCCGGATGGCCAGCGGCAGGTGTCCGCAGCGTCGGACGACCTCGGTGGCCGCCTCCGGCTCGGCCGCCACCCGGGCCACGCCGACGACCTGCCCGAGCAACTCGACCGCCTCGTCGCTGTCGAGCACGGGCAGCGACGACGGTCGCCCCTCATCCACCCCGACCAGCCGGCGACGGCTGGTGATCAGGATCAGGCAGTGCGAGCCGTTGGGCAGCAGCGGTGTCACCTGGTCGGCGGTGGCCGCGTTGTCCAGCACCAGCAGGGCCCGCAGGCCGGACAGCTCGGTGCGCCAGAGCGCCAACCGATCGTCCAGGTTCGTCGGCACCCGCTCGGCGGGCACGCCGAGCTGCCGCAGGAGCGTGGCCACCGCCGCGGCCGGCGTCAACGGGGTGCGCTCGCTGTGCCCGTGCAGGTCGATGTAGAGCTGGGCGTCCGGGTAGTCGTCTGCGAGAGCGGTGGCGAGATGCACCGCGAGGGTGGTCTTGCCGCTGCCCGCCATGCCGTCGATGAGCTGGATCCGGGCCCCGGCCTCCACCTCCTTGACCAGGCGGGCCAGCGTCTGCTGCCGGCCGGTGAAGTCACCGATCGCCCGGGGCAGCGAGCGGACCGGAGCGGTCGGCCGCGCTTCCCGACCGGCCAGGGCGAGGTCACCGGCGAGCACCCGCTGGTGCAGCTCCTGCAACTCGGCGCCCGGCTCGATGCCCAGCTCGTCGGCGTAGGTCCGCCGGCCCTCCCGGTAGACCGCCAGCGCGTCGGCCTGCCGTCCGACCGAGGACAGTGCCAGCATCAGTTGTCCGCGCAGCCGCTCCCGCACCGGGTGCTGGTCGACGCTCTCGGCGAGTTCGCCGATCAGCTCGGCGGCCCGCCCGAGGCGCAGCTCGACGTCGACGCACTCCTCCAGCGCGGTGAGACGCTGCTCGTCGAGTGCCTGTGCACGGCGGCGGACGCTCCGGCTCGGGATTCCACCCAGCGCCGGCCCGCGCCACAACGCCAAGGCGGCGCGGAATTCGGCACGCGCGTCGACCAGGCGACCGGCCGTGGCGGCGGCTCGCGCCGCCTCCACACCCCGGGCGAAGACCTCGGCGTCGAGGTCGTTCGGTGCGGTACGCACGCCGTACCCCGCCGGGTCGGTGACGATGAGTTCCGGTGCCAGCCCGAGTTCGGTCAACCGGCGACGCAACCGCGACACGCAGGTCTGCAACTGGGCGCGGGCGGTGGCCGGCGGTCGGTCATCCCACACCGCGTCGACCAGCTCGTCGACCGGCACGAGCCGGCCGGCCCGCAACAAGAGCATGGCGAGCACGATCCGGTCGCGGCCGGCGGTGACAGTGGACTCGCCACCGCCCACCCGCAGGGGCCCCAGGATCCCGAACCGCATCTGCTCTCCCGCGTCAATGGTGCAACTTCCAGCAGCGTAGTCCCGCGGTGACGGACCGCCTCGGTCAGGCGAGAGTGATCTGAGAGCGGATCGACAGCGGTGCCCAGCACACTCATTCCGAGTTGTCGGTGACGGCATCCGACGGGGGCGGTACGCCCGTCCCACCCCCCATGTGGGGCGGGCGTACCGATGTCGGCAGAGCTCGACGACAGAACGGGCGCCGGGCGAGTTCGCCCGGCGCCCGTTCCCATACCTGTCGGGTCAGCGGCGGCCGACGGTGAGCACCGGCTTGGTGACCTCGGCGAAGAAGTCGTTGCCCTTGTCGTCGACCACGATGAAGGCGGGGAAGTCCTCGACCTCGATCTTCCAGACCGCCTCCATGCCCAGCTCCGCGTACTCGAGCACCTCGACGTGCTTGATGCAGTCCTGAGCGAGGCGGGCCGCGGGGCCGCCGATCGAGCCGAGGTAGAAGCCGCCGTGCTGCTGGCAGGAGCGGGTCACCTGACCGGACCGGTTGCCCTTGGCCAGCATCACCTGCGAACCGCCGGCGGCCTGGAACTTCTCCACGTAGGCGTCCATCCGGCCGGCCGTGGTCGGCCCGAACGAGCCGGACGCGTACCCCTCGGGGGTCTTCGCCGGGCCGGCGTAGTAGACCGCGTGGTCACGCAGGTACTGCGGCATCGGCTCACCGGCATCCAAGCGCTCTGCGATCTTGGCGTGGGCGATGTCCCGGGCGACCACGAGCGGCCCGGAGAGCGAGAGGCGCGTCTTCACCGGGTACTTCGACAGCTCCGCGCGGATCTCGTCCATCGGCCGGTTCAGGTCGACCCGGACGACCAGCTCGGCGTCGAGCGAATCGTCGGTGACGTCGGGCAGGAACCGCGCCGGGTCGGTTTCGAGGCGCTCCAGCCACACACCCGACGGGGTGATCTTGGCGACGGCCTGACGGTCCGCCGAGCAGGAGACGGCGATCGCCACCGGGCAGGACGCGCCGTGCCGGGGCAACCGGACCACCCGTACGTCGTGGCAGAAGTACCGCCCACCAAACTGCGCGCCGATGCCGAAGTTGCGGGTCAGCTCCAGCACCTCCGCCTCCAGCTCCAGGTCGCGGAAGCCGTGCGCGCTCATCGAACCCGCTGTCGGCAGCGCGTCGAGGTACTTGGCGCTGGCGTACTTCGCGGTCTTCAGCGCGTACTCGGCGGAGGTGCCGCCGATGACGACGGCCAGGTGGTACGGCGGGCAGGCGGCGGTGCCGATCAGCCGCAGCTTCTCCTCCAGGAACTGCATCATCCGCGTCGGGTTGAGCAGCGCCTTCGTCTCCTGGTAGAGGTACGACTTGTTGGCCGAGCCACCGCCCTTGGCCATGAACAGGAACTTGTACGCGTCGGGGTGCCCGTCCGGGTCCTCGGCGTACAGGTCCACCTGGGCGGGCAGGTTGCTGCCGGTGTTCCGCTCGTCCCACATGGTCAGCGGGGCGAGCTGGGAGTAGCGCAGGTTGAGCTTGGTGTACGCCTGGTAGACGCCCCGGGAGATGGCCTCCGCGTCGGCGCCGTCGGTCAGCACGTGCCGACCGCGTTTACCCATCACGATGGCGGTGCCGGTGTCCTGGCACATGGGCAGGACACCGCCGGCGGCGATGTTGGCGTTGCGCAGCAGATCCAGCGCGACGAACCTGTCGTTCGGCGAGGCGGCCGGGTCGTCGATGATCGACCGGAGCTGCGCCAGGTGCGCGGGGCGCAGGAAGTGCGCGATGTCGTGCATCGCCTCGGCGGTCAGCGCGGTGAGCGCGGCCGGCTCCACGGTGAGGAACCGGCGGCCTCCCGGGCCGTGTACGACGTCCACGCCCTCGTCGGTGACCAGGCGATAGTCCGTCTGGTCCGGGCCGGTCGGCAGCAGAGGGGCGTACGAGAATGCGGCGGCACTGCTCATGAGCGGCAAGCCTAGGGCAGACCGGTCGATCACTCCCACCCGCCGGGCGGGTCCTGGGACGCCGCTCTCATCCGCCAGGCGTGCCGGGCCCCGCTTCCGTGCTGATCATCAGGCGAACCGCCCGCTCAGCCGTCCTTGCCGCCGCCCGGGTCGGGGCAGAGTTCCCCCTTCGGCCCGCAGTCGCCGTCGTCCTGCCCGCCGGGGCCGGTGCTTCCCGGCCGGGGATTCCCACCGTCGCTGGGCGGTCGGGTGGGCGAGTTTCCGGACGCGCCGAAGCGGACGTACCCGATCTCCCGCCCCTCGCCGATGATCATGCCCTGTGATCCGACGGCGAGGGCGTTCGCCGAGGTGCGCAGGGCGGCCAACTCCTTGCCGGTGCGCGGGTCCAGTGCCACCAGCCGGGACGGCTTCTCGTCGGCCACCACCGCCGCGTACGGGGTGAGCGCGGCACCGGCCTTGCCGCTGGCCTGTCGCGTCCAGAGCACCTTCTCGGTGCCCAGCTCACGCGCGATCACCGAGCGCTTGTCGGCGGCCCGGAACACCGCCAGTCGGTCGTCCACCGCGATCAACTTGGTGCCCGAATCACCGACCCAGAGCAGCCGCCCGTCGTACCCGTCGATGACCGCCTCGCGGCCGTCCGGAGCGACGCCGATCAGCACGTTCCGCGCACCCTGCGGGTCCTCGCGTTGCACACAGCCGGCGGAGTCGGCGGTGCGCAGGTTGACGCCGGCCCGCTGCCAGGCCTCCTGCCCGGTAGCCGAGTCCCGGGCGGAGATGGCGAAGTAACAGGTGCCGTCCTGGGATCGGGCGGCGACCCGGAGCAGCCGGCCGCCCACCACGGAGAGCCGCTCGTCCCGGCTGGGCTCGACGTTCTGCAACACCCGGCCGGTGGCGGTGTCGACCACGTGGACCCGACCGTCGACCGGGAAGCCGAGCAGCGGCGGCGCGGCCTCCGCCCCGGCCACGCCGTCGTCGATCCGGGTGGCGGTGAGCCGGCGGGTGCCCCGCAGGCCCGGGTTGTCGGCGAGCAGGCCGCTGTGCACCCCGGGCAGGAAGGCCGTCCAGAGCGGCGCGGTGCCGCGCGGGTCCCAGGCGCTCAGGGTGCAGTCGGTGGCGTCCGTGCACCGGGCGTCGAGGAGCAGGTTGCGGTACGTCCAGACCGCCACCGCGTCGTCGTCACGTCGCCGGGTCACCCCGGTCGTCGGGTCGAGCAGCTCGTACCCCTTGACCAGGAGCTTGCCCACTGCCACGACCGGGTCGCGGTCGCCGCCGGCGACCGCCGCCCAGTCCGCCTTGCGCTCCCAGAGCTGGGCGCCGGTGGCCAGGCTGCGCGCCTCGACCCGGGTGCGCTGCTCGACCACGACGGCGTCGCCGGCGATGGTCACGCTGCGCGGAGTGCCGCCGACCCGTTGCTGCCAGACCACGTCGGGCTCGGAGATGGGTTCGCTGCGGTCCACCCACTCCCAGATGCCGGGGAACGGGTTCCACACGCCGGTCGCGGCGAGCGCGACGACCACGGCGAGGCCAAGCAGCAGCCCACCGCGCACGCTCCCCTTCGCCACACCGCACACCGTAGCCACGATCACGGATCTTCCGTACGCCCGCGCCGCCGTGTCGCCGCGCTTTCTGGGCTCGGAGGTGTTACAGCGCCCTTCCCTCGGCCCGAACGGCGCTGCGCACCAACGGAAGCGTGCGGTAGGGAATCTGCTCGGCCAACGCGATGATCGTCGAGGCCCGGGTGATGCCGGCGGACGAGACGATCTGGTCGATGACCCGTTGCAGGTCGGTGTTGGAGCGGGCCACGATCCGGCAGAGCAGGTCGCTGGAGCCGGTGATGGTGTGTGCCTCCAGCACCTCGGGAATGGCGGCGAGGTGAGCGGTGACCGGGTCGTGGCCGTGCCGCTGGCTGATCTCCAGGGTGACGAAGCTGGTCACCCCGAAACCGATAGCGGCCGGCGCGATCTCGGGGCCGAAGCCCTCGATGACCCGCCGCTCGACCATCTTGTCCAGCCTCGCCTGCACGGTGCCCCGGGCCACCCCGAGCCGCCGGGAGCACTCCAGCACCCCGATCCGAGGCTCCTCGGCGAGCAGTTCGATCAAGCGCACGTCGAGCGCGTCGAGCTGTACATTCTGCTCACCATTCATGAGTGAAGACCATACCGAATGCGCAACCTGACCAGCATTTCTAGCAACAGTTGCCCACCCGACGCCGGGGCAGCGATCCTCGCCACAAGAACCGACCACGGCGGCCCACAAGGCCGGCCGGTACGCGAGGGAGCCCACCATGACCCAGGCGATCGACCGACCCAAGTCGACCGAGGACGTCGACGTCGACCGGCTCGTCGGCGCTGTCGACCACGACATCAGCCACGACCCGTTCCCGGTCCGGGGCCTCGACCACGTGCACTTCCTGGTCGGCAACGCCAAGCAGGCCGCCCACTACTACTCCACCGCCTTCGGCATGACCTGCGTGGCGTACCGCGGCCCCGAGCAGGGCTACCGGGACCACGCCCAGTACGTGCTGACCAGCGGCTCGGCCCGGTTCGTGCTGACCGGTGCGGTGCGCCCGGACGCCGACGGCGCCGAGCACGTGGCCCGGCACAGCGACGGCATCAGCGACATCGCGCTGGAGGTCCCCAACGTGGACGCCGCGTACGCGCACGCCATCGCGCAGGGCGCCGCAAGCGTCGTCGAGCCGCACGAGGTGACCGACGAGCACGGCACCGTCCGGATGGCCGCCATCGCCGCGTACGGCGACACCCGGCACACGCTTGTCGACAGGTCCCGCTACACCGGCCCGTTCCTGCCCGGCTTCGTGGCCCGGGGCCCGATCGTGGACCGGCAGCCGATGATCGACGCCGGCATCCAGCCGAAGCGCTTCTTCCAGGCCGTCGACCACGTGGTCGGCAACGTGGAGCTGGGCCGGATGGACGAGTGGGTCGAGTTCTACAAGCGGGTCATGGGCTTCTCCAACATGGCGGAGTTCGTCGGCGACGACATCGCCACCGACTACTCGGCGCTGATGAGCAAGGTCGTGGCGAACGGCACCCGCAAGGTGAAGTTCCCGCTCAACGAGCCGGCGATCGCCCGCAAGAAGTCCCAGATCGACGAGTACCTGGAGTTCTACCAGGGCCCGGGCGCGCAGCACATCGCCGTCGCCACCAACGACATCCTCGCCAGCGTCGACGCGATGCGCGCGGCCGGTCTGGAGTTCCTGGACACTCCGGACTCGTACTACGACGACCCGGAGCTGCGCGAGCGGATCGGCAAGGTGCGGGTGCCGATCGAGGAGCTGAAGGCCCGCAAGATCCTTGTCGACCGGGACGAGGACGGCTACCTGCTCCAGATCTTCACCAAGCCAGTACAGGACCGCCCCACGGTCTTCTTCGAGCTGATCGAGCGGCACGGCTCGCTGGGCTTCGGCAAGGGCAACTTCAAGGCGCTCTTCCAGGCGATCGAGCGAGAGCAGGAAGCCCGCGGCAACCTGTAACACTTGCCAGCGTGACGCAACCTCCGTCGTACCCGACGCCGCCGGCCGGTGGGCCCCGACCCACCACCGGCGGCGTCGCGCCGCAACCCGGACCACACCCCCATGGGTACGCCGCGCCGCCGCAGTACGCCCCACCCGGGTACGCCCCGCCGCAGTTCTATGGCGGACCACCGCGACCGGTGGCCCCGCCCCCGACGCTGACCCCGGGCGGACAGCCGCTGGCCAGCTTCAGCGATCGGCTACTGGCCATGTTGCTCGACGCCGCGGTCTTCATGGTGGTCGGCCTGGTGCTCACGGTGCCCGCGGCGATCATCTTCCTTGTTGTCATTGCGCCCGAGGTCGACCTGTTCGCGCCGGACGGCTCACTTGGCGAGGCCGACTTCGTTCGCGACCTCCTGCTGCCCCTGCTGTGGCTGGACCTCGGGATCATCGCGATCTCGCTCGTGCTCGCGTACGTCTACCACGTCGAGATGATGTTCAAGAGTGGCCAGACCTTCGGCAAGAAGATGATGAAGTTGCGGATCGTGCCGCTGGATCCGACGCGCTCGCTCGACCGCCGGGCCGCCGCGAAGCGGTTCCTGGTGCAGCAGCTCTCTGGCTTCCTCCCGGGGCTGAGCTACCTGGACGGGTTGTGGCAGCTCTGGGACAAGCCGTGGCAGCAGTGCCTCCACGACAAGTTCGCTCAGACGGTCGTCGTTAAGGTGTCCCAGTGAGCGAGCGCAGTTACCGAACCAGCAGGCTCAGTAGCGTGGCGCCTCGCGCCGCCGCGAAGCGAAGCGGAGCGACGGCGTGAGCGTTCAACCTGGCTGGTACGTCGACCCCGCCGACACCGAGACTCGGCGTTACTGGGACGGCGAGGGCTGGCTCGGTGCGCCCATTCCCGTCGACGCCACCCCGCCGGACGGCCCGCCGCCGCCCGAGCCACCGCCCGCGCCGGCCACGCCCGCGGCGTCGACGACCCCCGCCTCGGCTCCCCCCGCCTCGGCTCCCCCCGCGTCGGCACCCCCCGCGCCGGGCTGGCCGCCGCAGCAGGGCCCACCCCAGGGGTACGGCCCGCCACCGGGACACGGTCCGGGCTGGGGACCACACGCCGGCCCTCCCGGCTGGGGTCCGCAGGGTGCTCCGCCCGGCTGGGCTCCACCGGCTGGCCCTCCCGGCTGGGCACCACCGGCTGGTCACCCCGGTTGGCCCGGACGACCGCCCGAGCCACGCCCGCACGGCCTCCGGCTGGCCGGCTACGGCCGTAGGTTCGTCGCCCGGCTGATCGACTTCGGCCTCGTCCTCGCACTGAACGTGGTCGTCAACGGCTGGTTCGTCTGGCGCTGGGCGCAGGAGTGGGCGCCGTACTGGCAGGAGGTCTTCCGGCGCGCGGCACGGGGCGACACCTCCGCCGACGGTCTGCCGATGCCCGGTGAGCAGGCCGGTTCTCTACTGGTGGCGATCCTGCTGATCGCCACCGCGCTCTGGCTGGCGTACGAGGTGCCGACCATGGCCTCCGGCGGGCAGACCATCGGCAAGCGGGTGATGCGGATCCGGGCGGTGCCGCTCGCCGCCGACCAGCCACTGGGCTTCCGCCGGGCGCTGAGCCGGTGGAGCACGCTGGGCCTGCCGACTCTGCTCTGGTACTGCGTCGGGCTCGGCCTGGTGCTGCAACTTGTCGATGCGCTCTCCCCCCTCTTCGACCACCCGCTGCGCCAGGCGCTGCACGACAAGCGCGCGCAGACGGTGGTCGTCGAAGTCCCGCACCGCACCGAATCCGCCCCCTCGAACGACCGCAACCAGCCCCCGGGAGACACCCCATGACCGACTCCGGACGCCACCAGCCGGCGCTGCGGCTGACCCGCGCCGACCTGGACGCGCTGCCCAGCTACGTGCCGGGGCGCAGCCCCGCCGACCTGGCCCGGGAGTTGGGCCTGCCGGAGGCCATCAAGCTGGCCAGCAACGAGGTGCCGTACGGGCCGCTGCCCGGCGTGGTGGAGGCGGTCACCGAGGCGATCACCACCTCGCACCGCTACCCGGACATGGGCGTGGTCGCCCTGCGTGACGCACTGGCCCAGCGGTACGGGGTGGACGCCGACCGGATCGCCACGGGCTGCGGCTCGGTGGCGCTCGCCGAGCACCTCGTGCGGGCCACCTGCCTGCCCGGGGACGAGGTGCTCTACTCGTGGCGGTCCTTCGAGGCGTACCCGATCATCGTGGCGACCAGCGGCGCGACAAGCGTGCGGGTGTCCAACGACGCCGGGCACGGGCACGATCTGGCGGCGATGGCCGCGGCGGTGACCGACCGGACCCGGGTGATTTTCGTCTGCAACCCGAACAACCCCACGGGTACGGCGGTGCGCCGGGCCGAGCTGGACCGGTTCCTCGACGCCGTGCCGGACGACGTGCTGGTGGTGATCGACGAGGCGTACCGGGAGTTCGTCACCGACCCGGAGGTGCCGGACGGGCTCGACTACCTGGACCGGCCCAACGTGGCGGTGTTGCGCACCTTGTCGAAGGCGTGGGGGCTCGCCGGCCTGCGCATGGGTTGGCTGGTCGCCCAGCCGGTGGTGGCCGCCGCGATCCGCAAGGTGGCGACCCCGTTCTCCAGCAGCACGGCGGCCCAGGCCGGGGCGCTCGCGGCACTGACCCAGGTGACGGAGATGGAGCGCCGCTGCGCCCTGGTCGTCGCCGAGCGGGACCGGGTCACCGAGGCGCTGCGCAAGTTCGTGCCCGAGGTCCCGACGAGCCAGGCCAACTTCGTCTGGCTGCCGCTCGGCGAGCGGGCTGTGGCGTTCGGCAAGGCGTGCGAGGCGCGCGGGGTGATCGTGCGGCCGTTCGCCGGGGACGGGGTCCGGGTCACCATCGGCACCCCGGCCGAGAACGACGCGTTCCTGGCGGCCGCGGAGCTGGCGCTGACCTGATCAAACTGCCACACTTGTAACCGAATCGGGCCATAAGTACTGTTTGTCCAATTCTTGCTTCTTACTCCCTTATCTTCCGAAGTGACCGGACGTGCTGAGGACCACGCCGGCTCACTTCGAGAAAACGGGGTAAAAGACAGTGCGCATTGCCAAGATTCTTCTCGCTGGGGCGGCCGCCGCGGCGATGGTGGGCTTCCTCGCCGCGCCAGCTGCCGCCGCGCCCACGGATGACACGACGGCCACCTTCGAGGTGCTCGCCGGCACCCTCGACATCGTCGCGCCGGCCACCGCCGACCTCGGTGACGGCGCCCCCGGTGGCACCATTACCGGCCAGCTCGGCACCGTGACGGTCACCGACTCCCGAGGCGCCGCCGACGCCTCCTGGGAGGCCACGGTGACGGCCACCGTCTTCCAGACCGGCGGCGGCACCCCGCCCGAGACGGTCCTGCCCTCTGAGATCGACTACTGGTCCGGCCCGGAGACGGCGACCACCGGCGACGGCACCTTCACGGAGGGGCAGGCCACTGCCGGGGACGCCGCACCCCTGGACAGCGCCACCCCACTCACCGCCTTCACCCACACCGGCGGCACCGGCGGCAACACCGCGGCCTGGAACCCCACCCTGGTGGTCAACGTCCCGCTGGACAGCATCGCGGGCGTCTACACCGGCACGGTGACACATTCCGTGGCGTAGCCCCCGGGGGCGGTCGACCGTCGCTGTCGCGCTCGCCCTGTTCTGCCTCGCCGGTCCGGGTCTGTCGACCCGGGCCGGCGCGGCCGAACCGGAAGCGGGATCGGACGAGGGCACCATCGGGATCCGGTTGCTGGAAGCCCCGACCGAGCGCCGCACCGACCCCCGGGCGCTGCGCTACATCGTCGACCACCTACCGCCGGGCACCACCATCAAGCGGCAACTGCTGATCGTCAATCGCACCGACCAGACCCGTCGGGTCGACGTCTACCCGGCGGCCGCGACCCTGGAGGGTGGAGCGTTCCGGTTCGGCGAGGGTCGCGCCGAGAACGAGCTGACCTCGTGGGTCACCCTCGACGAGCACTCCGTGGAGCTGGGACCGCGGGGCGAGACTCGGGTCCAGGCGACCGTCACGGTGCCGCCGCCCGCCTCCCGGGGCGAGCGGTACGGGGTGATCTGGGCGTCCACCGCGTCAACTCCCCGCGCCGGCGGCGAGATCACTCAGGTTCACCGGGTCGGAGTCCGGATGTACCTCGACATCGGGCCCGGCGGCGAACCCGCGTCCGACTTCTCGATAGGTGAGGTACGCCCGGCTCGCAGCCCCGAGGGTGAACCGTCGCTAACGATCAAGGTCAGCAACACCGGCGGCCGTGCCGTCGACCTGACCGGTGCCGTCACCCTCACCGATGGCCCAGCCGGCAGTCGGGCCGGTCCGTTTCCTGTCGTACAGGGCGTCACGCTGGCGCCGGGCGCTTCCGGGCAGGTCATCGCCCGATTCCCGGCCACGCTGCCGAACGGCCCCTGGAAGGCGGAGGTGAACTTGGAGAGCGGCCTGGTGAAGCGGAGCGTCACCGCGCAGGTAACGTTCCCCGACGCCGGTCAGGTCGGAAAACGGGGCAGCGTGGTCTCCCGGATCTTCTCCGCGTGGACCGTGGCGGCGGCCGTCGCGGGCCTGCTGCTGGTCGTCGGCCTCGCCATGCTGGCCCGCCGTTCCGGCCGGTCCGGTGGGCCTCCCACCACCCGGCCGAGGGAACGCACCACGGCCGGTCGCTGAGCTCGCGCGGCAGTTCGGCCGGCTCCGGCCGGGGCCCGTCAGCTCGGCCGGCGGCGGCGGAGGGCGATCCACCCGACAACGATCAGGGCTGCGCCCAGCACGGCGAGCAGCAGCGCCGACCCACCCGATCCGGTGACCGGCAACTCACCGTGGCTGGGTGTGGGTTGGGGTGGTGCCGTCGGCGTGGACGTGGGTGGCGGCTGGGTCGGGGGCGGGGTCGGCGACGCCGGCAGGATCTCGAACGTGACGTTGCCGCCCGCCGACGGCTCGGGCCGGGCGGCGCTGAACCCGCGCGCCGAGGCAGGGTCAGCGGTGGCCAGCATCGGCGACACCGCCAACGCCAGGCTCGCGGTGGCGGCGAGCGCGCCGCCCACGAGGTAGTTGGCTGCTGTCCTGGCCATGCGCCGACCCCTTCCACCGGAAACCTGAACCGTGAAAAACGTACCCTTTTGCGACAAAGGGAATGGAACGGTTCGGTGTTCCGCTGTCGAAGACGCCACGATCAGGTGGCGGCCAGGATCACCGCCTCGCCGGTGTAGTAATAGCGCCTGTCGTCGCCAGTCGGGTCGACCGGCTTGCGGAGGCGCTCGACCGCGACGAACCCGTCCTCGGCCGTCACCGCCCCGGGCGCCCAACCGGTCCCGTCCGAGCCGACGTTGAGCGCGAAGCGCGACAACTGCCTACCGGTCACCGGGTCCAGCGTCACCAGGTCGTTCGCCTCGGTCAGCAGGTGCACCCGGCCCGGCTGCCCGGCCAGCACCCGGGCCGCGCCCAGGCTCGCGGACCGCCACAGCTCGGCACCCGTACGCGCCGACCGGCCCACCGCGACCCCGTCGAGCACGACGACGGACTGTTCACCGACCAGCGCGGCGCCGGCCGGGTCCAGTGCGGGGGCGGCAACCGGCGGACCGGCACCCAACAGCCAGCCCCGACCACCCTCGTCGCCCGGCCCGGCGGTCCGCAGCCCCAGACAGTCCGACCGGCCGGTACGACAGCCGAGCGGCGTCACCACCAACCCGTCCGGGCCGTTCGGCGGTCGCCAACGCTCCCGCACCGCGCCCGTCGCCGCGTCCCGGAACTCGACAGTGGCCGCCCCGGCGCAGGTGTCCAGACCGATCAACTGCCCGCCGGTGGTGGTGCCGACATCGCTGCGGCACCGGCCGGGCAACTCGACCCGCCACAGCTCCCGACCGCCGCTCAGCTCGACCCCACGCGCCTGGGCATCCCCGGTCACCACCAGCACGACCCGCCCGTCGGGAAGGTCGGTGAGCTGGAGCCCGGGAGCGTCCCAGACGGTCGCCGCCCAGGTACGACGCACCACCGCCGTACTCTCGGCGGGCTTCGGGCCGCCGGTTCGCCAGAGCACCCCGCCGGTCCGGGCGTCGAGTGCGACAAGTTGCCCGTCCGACCAGCGGCTGACCACAGTACTGCCGCTGGCCACCACAGCTGTCAGCTCGGCCGGCCACCGCCGGTACGACCAGTACGGGCTGGTCCGGTACCGCCCGTCGACCGGCTGGTCCGCGTAGACCTGACGGTGTGCGGCGTACACCCGCAGTCTCCCGTCGACGATCAACGGGGCGACCGGCAACCGACCGATCACTCCGGCAGCCGGTCGGGCCGGGGCCGGATAGTCGGCCCGCGCCACAGTGCTCACCTCTGCCGGCGCGAGGACCCGGTGCACGATGACCGCGACGGCCGCCGTCGCGAGCAGCGCCGCGACCGCGATCACCAGCCGCCGCCGGCCTCTCGGGAACGTCATGCCGCACCTCCGCCCGGCACCCTACCCAGCGGATGGGGCCGGACCCCGGTCAGGTCAGGGCGAGGGATGACGGCTGGCGGTCAGGCGGCTTCGACGGAGCCGCTGGCACCGGCCGCGACGGCCAGATCAGCGAGATCACGCCAGAGCGCCGCCTCGACCGCCCGCGCGGCCAGCCCGCCGAGCAGCAGTGCCACCACCCGACCGTACGGAGCGGTCGGCACCGCCTCCTGGGTGACGGTGATCGCCGTGCAACCCCGACGGCGGCGGCGGACCGGTCGCAGGCTCCAGGTGATTCGGTAGTCGGCGCCGGCACCGGAGGAACAGAGCACCAGCCGCTGCGGCGCGAGCGCCTCCACCACCAGGAACTCCTCGGTCAGCGTGCCGCCGCCCGGCTGGACGCGCTCCTCGCGCCAGGAGGTGCCCGGCCCGAACGAACCCGGAGTGAGCACCTCGATCGGGCCGGCCGCGGTCAGTCGGGCCGCGCGGCCGGGCAGGTCGGTCAGCAGACGCCAGACATCGACAGCGTGCGCCTCGATGATCCCGGTAATCGCCACCGTCGACATGCCACCCTCCCGTGTCCCCGACGGTACGCGGAGTGAGGGCCGAACGTGGCCCCCGGGACGGAATTTCCACCACCCGGAGGCCACGCTGTCCGATTGGGCGACCGCTCCGGCACCGATCGTCGTCGACAGGTGCCGAAGCGCCGGTCAACGCTCGAAGCGACCGGCCTGAATCGCGCCGATGAACGCCGTCCACCCCGGCGGGCTGACCGCGAGTGTGGGACCGGCCTGGTCCTTGGAGTCGCGGACTCCGACCAGACCATGGACGTCGACCAGGTTGTCCGCCACCTCCACGCAGAGCCCCTGGTCGTTTGAGCGGCTGCTGGTACGCCAGACCGCGCCCGCAAGATCGTGCATCGTCGTTACCTCCGTGTGCGTCGGGATTGCCCCACCGCTGGCGGCCGGGCAGAGCCCGGCTCGGATTGCGCGGTGTAGCAACGGAATCCGGACGCTCAACGGATCAACCTCTGCCGGCGGTCGCACAGCCGGTGCGATCACGGGTCCCGTGCACGAGACGGGCGACGGATGGCGGCTCAGCGGGCCGGACGAACCGTGCCCGATACCTCACCGAGGGCGATGGTGGTGCCGTCCGGGCCGGGGGCGGTGGCCGTGATGGTCACCGTGTCGCCGTCGTTGAGGAAGGTGCGGCTCTCGTCACCCACCTTGACCGGCTCGGCCCCTCCCCAGGTCAGTTCCAGGAAGGACCCGACCTGCCCCCGGTCCGGGCCGGAGACGGTGCCGGAGGCGTACAGGTCGCCGGTACGCAGCGAAGCGCCGTTGACGGTGAGGTGCGCCAACTGCTGTGCGGGAGTCCAGTACATGGTGGCGAACGGGGGCTCGCTGACCTGGTCACCGTTCCACTCGACCGCCAGGCGGAGGTCCAGGCCCAGGTGCGGCACGTCCCGCAGGTAGTCGACCACCGGCGGGTCCTGATCGGGGGCCGGGACGAAGGCGTCGGCGAGCGCGTCCAGCGGCGTCACCCAGGCCGAGACCGAGGTGGCGAACGACTTGCCGAGGAACGGGCCGAGCGGTTGGTACTCCCAGGCCTGGATGTCCCGGGCCGACCAGTCGTTGACCAGCACCACCCCGAACACGTGCTCGGCGAAGTCGTCCACGGAGACCCGATCGCCCAACGCGCTGGGTACGCCCACCACGAAGCCGACTTCGGCCTCGATGTCGAGGCGTACCGATGGGCCGGTGACCGGACCCTCGGCGGAGGCCCGCTGCCCGGTCGGCCGGGTCACCGGCGTACCGGAGACGACCACAGTGCCGGCCCGGCCGTGGTAGCCGATGGGCAGGTGCTTCCAGTTCGGCAGCAGCGGCGGCTGGCCGGGGCGGAAGATCTGCCCGACGTTCGACGCGTGATGAACGGATGAGTAGAAGTCGACGTAGTCGGCAACCTCGATGGGGAGCAGCAGCTCCACGTCGTCGAGGGGCAGCAGCAGCGGCTCCACAGCGTCCCGGTGCGCCGGGTCGGTCAGCAGCTCGGTGATCCGCTGCCGCACCGCCGTCCACTGCGGACGGCCCAGGGCCATGAAGTCGTTGAGCACGGGTCGGCACAGCGTGCCGGCGGCCAGCACCAGCTCGGCGGCCTCCGCCGCGGCTAGGTCGAAGACCCAGGATCCGATCCGCACGCCGATCCGCGACGGACCGCCGTTCTGCCGGAACACCCCGTACGGCAGGTTCGTCACCCCGTACGACGAACCGTCGGCGCCGGTCACCCAGGTCATGCGTCGTAGCCCCCGTTCACCAGCCCAAGCCGGATCAGATCGGTAAGTGGTTCCAGGATGCTGCACGAGCCGAAGCCCACCCACAGGGGCCGGGGCCCGTCCAGTCGTGCCGTCGTCCGCTCCACCAGGGGGCGCGGATCGACAACGGTCAGCAGCTCGGCGACCGAGCGAGCCCCGTCACCGTCGGCGGCGGCCAGGGTCGCGGCCAGCACGTTGGCGTAGCCGTGGTGGGTGAACCCGGTCTCCGGGTCCAGGTGTCGGATCGCCTGGTGCAGCCCGGCGGTGAGCTTGAACGGCAGGCCCCGGTCCCGGCAGGCGCAGATCACCGCGGCCAGCTCGGTCGGCGTGGGGAAGAGTTCGGCGGCCAGGCCGCCGGTGCGGAACTTGGCCGCGATCGGCACCCCGTCGGCCCGCGCGGCGACGAGCGCGTCCAGCGCGCCCATCAGCCCGAAGGTCAGCGGCAGTTCGGCGTAGACGGCCTCCACGTCCGGTAGCGCATCGGTCAACCGCAGCAGATCAGCGATGCCGGGCAGCGGGTCCTCACCGCGCTTGGCGACCGCCACCTCGACCTGACGTGCGGTCACGCCGTCCGGGGCGAGGAACGACAACGCGAACGGCAGGTTCCCGATCCCGGTGTCACCGATCACGCCGACCACCAGGCCCTCGCCCGGGTCGACGAGACCGCTCAGCTCACCGGCCGCCACGTCCGAGGCGGGGATCAGCAGCGGGCCGACCAGGTCGGCGTACCAGGCGGCGCGGTGCTGGCGGTGGGCGGCCAGGGCGTCGTGCAGCGCGGCGCTGCCCGGAGGGAAGACGGCGGCGTCGTCCACCAGGCCGTGGAGGAGTGCTGGCACCTGCGTTGACACGGAACAAGAATGTACGGGACGCTACGAGGAACGGACAACAGCGTCCGATTATCGGACGCCTTCGGCCGGTGAACGGGAACTATCGGGAGGCGAGATGCCGTATTACCGCAGCGTCGGCGAGGTGCCGCGCAAGCGCCACACCCAGTTCCGGCAGCCCGACGGCAGCCTCTACGCCGAGGAGCTGATGGGCCAGGAGGGCTTCTCCTCCGACTCGTCCCTGCTCTACCACCGGTACGCGCCCACCGCGATCCTGGCCGCCGACGAGTTCACCCCGCCCGCGTTCACCCGGGCGCCGAACCTGCCGCTCAAGCCCCGCCACCTGCGCACCCACAAACTGGACACCGGCGGCTCCGACCCCATCCTCGGCCGGCAGTACCTGCTCGCCAACGACGACGTACGCATCGGGTACGTCCTCGCCGACCGGCCCTCACCGCTGTTCCGCGACGCCACCGGCGACCACTGCCTCTACGTCGAGTCGGGCACCCTGCGGGTCGAGTCGCCGTTCGGGGTGCTGGACGCGGTCGCCGGCGACTACATCGTCATCCCCACCTCGACCATCCACCGGCTGGTGCCCACCGGCGACCAGCCCGTCCGGATGCTCGCCGTCGAGGCGTCCGGGCACATCGGCCCGCCCAAGCGCTACCTCTCCGTACGCGGCCAGTTCCTGGAGCACTCGCCGTACTGCGAGCGGGACGTCCGCGGCCCCGACGCCCCGCTGCTCGTCGACGGCGAGGAGGTCGAGGTGCTGGTCCGGCACAGGTCCCGGGCCGCAGGCTCCGGTGGCAGCGGCACTGCTTGGACTCGTCACACTTACGCGCGTCACCCGTTCGATGTGGTCGGCTGGGACGGGCACCTCTACCCGTGGGCGTTCTCCATCCACGACTTCGAGCCGATCACCGGCCGCATCCACCAGCCCCCGCCGGTGCACCAGACCTTCCAGGGGCCCAACTTCGTCATCTGCTCGTTCGTGCCCCGCAAGGTCGACTACCACCCGCAGTCGATCCCGGTGCCGTACAACCACCACAACGTCGACTCCGACGAGATGCTCTTCTACACCGGTGGCAACTACGAGGCGCGGCGCGGCTCCGGCATCGAGCAGGGGTCGATCTCCCTGCACCCGTCCGGTTTCACCCACGGCCCCCAGCCGGGCGCCGCCGAGCGTTCCATCGGCGCGGACTACTTCGACGAACTGGCCGTCATGGTCGACACCTTCCGCCCGCTGGATCTCTGCGACGCCGCCAGCGCCTGCGAAGACGAGGGATACGCCTGGACCTGGGCGCGCTAGCGGATGGCGGTTCGCGTGAAGACGGCGAACTCGGCCACCGCCGTGACGGCGATGGCCAGCACCAGGGGCCACGGGGAGCCGACCATGGCGTACACCAGCAACAGCAGCGGCGCGGCGGCCACGGCGTAGATCGCCAGGGCCATCGCGCGGTCCGCGTGCAGCAGGGCGGGCAGGACGGTCCGGGTCAGCCCCGGCAGCCGGGCTGCGAGCTGCCAGACGACGATCCCGCCGGTGAGCGCGGCGAGCACCGCCAGGATGCGGGAGAACCCGTCGCTCGCCGGCGCCGCGAACGCGACGAGCACCGCCGCCACCAGCGACCAGCCCGCGCCGTAGAGCACCAGGCGGTGCAGCCCGTACGCGAGGGTCCGTGGCGAGTCGATCCGGCTCGGGCTGACCGTCACCGCCTCGGCGACGTGTTCCAACGCCTCCGACCAGCGGCGCTGCTCCAGCCGCATGACACCCACGTCGTGGCCGGCCTCGGCGATCCGCGGGTCGAGCCGCAGCGCCTCCCGGTAGGCCCGCTCGGCCAGGTCGAACAGGTCCAGTCGGGCGGCGACCAGGCTGAGCACCAGGTGCGCCTGCGGCTCCTGCGGGGCCAACTCGACACCGCGCCAGGCAGCGTTCAGCGCCGGCTGACCATTGCGGGTGCCGGCCAGGATCGCCGCCGCGCTCCGCTGGGCGTACGCGTCGGTCGGGCCCAGGGCGAGGATCCGGTCGGCGGTGGCCGCCGACTCGCTGTAGCGCTCCAGATCGGCCAGGGCCATGCCCCTCGCGACCAGCGGCGGCAGGGCCTCCGGTGCGGCGGCCACTGCCGTGTCGGCGGCGCTGAGAGCCTCGGCCGGGCGGTCGGCGGCCAGGTGCACCCGGGCCAGCATGGTGAGCGCGTCCACGTCATCCGGCTGGAGGGCCAACCCGTAGGCCAACTCCCCGGCCGCCTCGTCGTAGCG
The DNA here is from genome assembly GCF_015751765.1 of Micromonospora ureilytica. NCBI lineage: Bacteria > Bacillati > Actinomycetota > Actinomycetes > Micromonosporales > Micromonosporaceae > Micromonospora > Micromonospora ureilytica. Next base: position 5,924,839 of record NZ_JADOTX010000001.1, on the reverse strand, counting down.
GCCGAGTTCGGCGAGGAGTTGGGCCCGCTGGACGTAACCGTCGGCGGCGGACTGGTCGGGGGTGGGGTCGCTGGACATCGCGGCGAGCTTAGGCGGCCGGCGCGTCGTACACCAGGGCCACCGCGACCCCGGCCAACCCTTCCTCGCGGCCGGCGAAGCCGAGCCCGTCGGTGGTCGCCGCCGAGACGGTGACCGGGGCGCCGACCGCGGCGGACAGGACCTCCTGCGCCTCCGCACGGCGCCGGCCGATCTTGGGACGGTTGCCGATGACCTGCACGGACACGTTGCCGATCTCCAGGCCGGCGGCCCGCACCCGGCGGGCCGTCTCGGTCAGCAACGCCACCCCGGACGCGCCGGCCCACTCCGGTTGGCCCACCCCGAAGGCGGAACCGAGATCACCGAGGCCGGCGGCGGAGAGCAGCGCGTTGCAGGCGGCGTGGGCCGCCACATCGGCGTCCGAGTGCCCGGCGAGGCCGTCCTGGTCGGGCCAGAGCAGCCCGGCCACCCAGCAGGGCCGGCCCGGCTCGAACGCGTGCACGTCGGTGCCGATGGCCACCCGGGGAACGATCATGATCAGAGGGTACGCGTCAACCGGACGCGGCAAGCAGATGCTCCGCCAGAGCCAGGTCGAACGGACGGGTGATTTTCACTGCGTACTCCGAGCCGGGCACGCAGCTCACCGCGACGCCCTGCTTCTCGACCAGCCCGGCGTCGTCGGTGAGAGAGTCACCGGCGGCGGCGTGTGCGGCGCTGAGCACGGCGCGCCGGAAACCCTGCGGGGTCTGCACCGCGCGCAGGGCGGAACGGTCGACGGTGCCGAGCACCACCTCGTCGGCACCGACTTCCTTGATCGTGTCGACGACCGGCAGCACCGGGATCACCGCGTCGAGCCCGCCACGCACCGCCGCAGCGACGGATTCGACCAGCTCGGGCGGGGTCAGCGCCCGGGCGGCATCGTGCACCAGGACGATCGTCGGGCCGGTGGGCACCGCGGCCAGCGCGGCGGCGACCGACGCCTGCCGTTCCGCACCGCCGGGCACCACGATCACCGGCGCGATCGGGGCCAACAGCTCACGGACGGCCTGCACCTCGGCGGCCGGCGCGGCCACCACGATGGTGTGCACGGAGGGCGCGGCGGCCAGTCGACGCACGGCGTGCACCAACAGCGGCTCACCGGCGAGCAGGCGCAGCGCCTTGGGTCGGCCGGGGCCGAGCCGTACGCCGGCACCCGCCGCAGGCACGAGGACCGCGACGTCACCGCGCGGATTTAGCTGCGCGGTCACGTCGCGGTCCTGTGGTTTCTTCGCTACTTCGTGGGTACGACGATGCTCTGCGGACTAGGCCTCGGTGAGGACCTTGTCGAGCAGCGTCTCCGCCTCGTCCTTGGTGCTCTTTTCCGCCAGCGCGACCTCGCCGACGAGAATGTCGCGGGCCTTGGCGAGCATCCGCTTCTCGCCCGCAGAGAGGCCCCGCTCCCGCTCCCGGCGCCACAGGTCGCGAACGACCTCGGCGACCTTCAGCGGGTTGCCGGAAGCCAGCTTTTCCAGGTTGGCCTTGTAACGCCGCGACCAGTTGGTCGGCTCCTCGGTGTGCGGAGCCCGGAGAACGTCGAAGACCAGGCCGAGGCCCTCTTCGCCGACCACCTCGCGCACGCCCACGATCTCGGCATTCTCGGCGGGCACCCGGACCGTCAGGTCACCCTGCGCGACCCTCAGGACGAGGTATTGCTTAGGCTCGCCCTTGATGACCCGAGTCTCGATTGCCTCGATGAGTGCGGCCCCGTGGTGGGGGTAAACAACGGTCTCGCCGACACTGAAAACCATAGGTTCGAAACCCCTTTCGCTGTGTCTAGGGTAACACGCTCAGGCACCGATGTCTCACCGATGTCCTGACCGTTGGCGCAGCTCAGGGGCCCTGTGAGAGGTCTTGCTTCAGCTTGACAGGCGGTCAAACCGATGGTTCGAACACGCTCCGTAACGCGCAAATGACTGCCCGGTACGGGTGAACAGAACGTCGAGATCAAGGGCTATGCGCTCCTCCCATGGTAGCCCGGCCAGCAGGACTGCGCCCAGATGTAGCGGGAGGAGCCCCTGGTGCGCGACCCTGGAGACACGAGCCGCACTCCGCTCCCGAGACGCTTCCAGGGGGTCCGATGGGCAAGCCGGACGCAGAGGGTCACGGGCCAGCCGACGGCCTGCCCGGCCTCCCGCCCGAATGGGGCCGCGTGGTGGTTCCCGACGACGCCTCCGCACTGGCCGCCGAGGCTGCCCAGATCCGCCGTGAGCTGCGCCGGGCCAGCGGCCTCCCGGGCGGTCCCCGGGCCCTGGGCCTGCCACTGCTGGTCCTGCTGGTGGCCGTCCTCACCACGCTCGCCGGCCTGCTGGTGGTCACCTGGCCCCGAGCCAACCGCGGCACCGACCGTCCGACCCCGGCCCCCTACGCGCCACCCGCGACGCTCGCCGGTCGGGCGCTGCCCGCACTGGACCTGGTCGACGCGGACGACGAGCCCGTGCCACTGCGCGGCCTACTACCCGCCATGATCATTCTGCTGGACGGCTGCCCCTGCCCGGACCGGGTCACCGACGCCCTGGCGGCCGCACCCGCCGGCGTCGCCGTGGTCACCGTCGCCGGAGGCCGGACGGGCCCGGGTGGGCCGACCACCCAGCGGCAGGCTCACGCCCTCGCCGACCCCGCCGGAGGACTGCGCTCGTTCCTGGGCCAACCGGCCCGCCCCGGCGCCGCGGCCGCCCTGCTGGTCGACCGTGCCGGCATCGTGACCCGGGTACTGCCCGACCTGGGCACCAGCGATTCCTACCGGAACGACCTGAGCGCCCTCGCCGCCTGAGCGGCCTGCTAGCGAGGGGGCAGGGCGACGAGCTGCGCCTGAATGTCGATGGGCCGGGCGACGGCCGACAGCGACACCCGGAACGGCCCGGGACCCGGCAGCACCTCGGCATGGGCGATCGTGCCGTCGCAGTCGATGCGCACCGGACCGTTGATCTTGGCTCCGTCGGCCGTAACCGCCATCGTGCCGGGGCGGGTGCACTGGTACTGGAGCAGGTAGCGCGCACCGTCGTTGCCGGCCTGCCGGGTCACTTCCTGGCCAGCAGCGAGGTCCCGCTGCTCCCGCCAGATCGTCTCCTGGAACACGGGCAGGTCACCCGCGGAGAAGAGCACCCGGGGATCGCCCTCGATGTCGGTGATCGAGCCCGTCTCCGGGTCGATCACCAACCGCGAGTCGCTATGCACCCGCAGGACCTCGCCGGTGTTGGGGTCCATCCGCACCGTCAGCCGCTCATCAGGCTCGTCCGGCAGGAGAAAACGTTCAATTGGGGTGCTGACGCTCGGCCCGACCGATGGCACCGCTGCCGACGGGACAGCCGCTCCTGCCGTCGACGCGGGCGCGGCGGCACGCCACCACCAGCCGCCGACGACCAGAACGGCCGCCACAGCACCAAACAGCACCACCGAGCGCAGCCGGTCGTCCGCCGTCGCATCCACCCCCCGAGCGTACCGGCCGGAGGCTCAGTCCTGTCGATCCAGCAGGGCGGCGTACAGGGTGAGACCGGGGCCGAAGGCCAGCATGACGATGCGCCGAGCCGCCGGTGTCGCCCGGCCCAGCCGGTCCAGGATCAGCAGCACGGTCGGCGACGAGCAGTTGCCGTGCTCGTCGAGCGTCGCGCGGGACGCCGCCAACCCCTGCGGAGGCAGCGCCAGCTCCCGCTCGACCACGTTGAGGATCCGCGGCCCACCCGGGTGCACCGCCCAACCGTCCACCTCGGAGCCGGCGACGCCGTGCCGGGCCAACAGGTCGTCGACCAGCCTTTGGACGTGCCTCGACAGCACCTGCGGCACCTTCGACGACAGCCCCATCCGGAACCCCGCGTCGGTGACGTCCCAGGTCATGTGGTCGGCGGTCGAGGTGTCGGTGACGGCGGTGACCTCGCGCACCGCGTACCCCGGGCCGCCCGGCACGACCACGGCCGCGACCGCGGCGTCCGAGAAGAGCGCGTGGGAGACGATCTGCTGGGTGTCCACCCGGGCGCTGGACGGTTGGATGTGCAGGCTGGTCAGCTCCGCGCAGAGCAGTAGCGCCGGACGCCCCCGGGCCGTGACGAAGTCACTCGCCGCGCCGAGCCCCGGCAGCGCCGCGTAACAACCCATGTGGCCGATGAACATCCGCTGGGTGTCCGCGGCCATGCCCAGGTCCCGGGCGAGCAGGATGTCCAGCCCAGGAGTGGCGTACCCCGTGCAGGAGCAGACGATGAACATGCCGATGTCGCCGGCGCTCAGCCCGGCCGCGGTCAACGCGCGACCCACCGCCTCCTTGCCCAGCGGCAGCGCCTCCACCTGGTAGCGGCGCATCCGACGCTCGGTCGGCCAGTCCGAGACGTCCTCCAGCAGGGGGTTGACCGCGGCCTGCCGCCGGGTCACCCCCGAGTTGGCGAAGATTCGCTCGGCCAACGACCGGGTGGTGCCGGAGAAGTGCCGGGAGAAGAAGCCCTCCCACAACTCGTCCTGCGAAGCGGACGGCGGCTGCGCTGTCCCGAGCCCCGCGATCACTGGTACGGACACGATCCCCACCTCTCGTCAGATGCTGTCCTCCCCCTGGCCGTCCCACCAACCACCTCGGCTGGTCTTTCCTCCGTGCGAGCCCGGTGCGGCGGGCTCACCAACGTGGCGCCGATCCGTCACGATCCGGGTCGCCACCCAGCGCGGCGATGCCAAGCCAGTCGGCGCAGACATCCGACGTGGCCGGGTGCAGTGAGCCGCAGCGGGCATCGCGGTAGAGCCGCTCCAGCGGATGACCACGGCGGGTCGCCGAGGTGCCCGCCGCCTCCAGCACCGACGCCGCCACCTCGGCGGCCGTGGTGCCGGCGAGCAGCTTCGCCCGCCACACCCAGCGGTTGGTCTCCTCGTCACCGGGCGCCTCGTCCACCCGGCGGGCTGCCTCCGCCACCACCAGCTGGGCGGCGGCCGTCGCCGCGTCCGCCCGCCCCAGTCGAGCCCGCACCGCCGGCAGACCGGCCAGGTTGCGGGCGTTGAGGTGCTCGGCCGCCGCGTCGATCGCCGCGCGGGCGACCCCCACGTAGACGGCCGCGTAGCTGGCCACCAGCCAGTGCGGCATCAGCTGGGCGACCACCAGCGCCAGCCCCTCCACCCCCCCGAGCAGCCGGTCGGCGGGCACGCTGACGTCCAGGTGCAGGTCGTGGGAGGAGGTGGCGCGCATGCCGAGCGAGTCCCAGGTCGGCTCCACGGTCACCCCGTCACCGGCCGCCACCAGGAACTGCGACACCACCGACTGGTCGACCGCGCTACGCGCCGCCACCAGGTAGCCGTCCGCGTGCCCGGCGCCGGAGCAGAAGGTCTTGCTGCCCTTGAGGTGCCAGCCCCCGTCGGTCGCCTCGTACGCAGTGGTCAGCTGGGACAACCGCGCGCCCGAGCCACGCTCGCTCATCGCGACCGAATACCAGGAGCCCTGCGCCGCCGCGCTGAGCAGCCGGTCGCGGGCGGCCAGCGCCTCGTCCGGCACGCCCAGCGCCTCGGCCAACTCCTCGGTGACCGCGCCCAACGCGCCGGTCACCGAGGCGTGCATGTTGAACACCAGGGCGGTCGCGCCGTTACCCCGGGCAAGCTCGGTGGCCACAGCGGTGTACTCGGCGAAGGTGGCGCCCAGGCCGCCGAGCGCCCGGGGCACCATCAACCCGAACAGGCCGGCCTCTCGCAGGTCGGCGAAGTCGTCCACGGGGAAGGAACCGTCCCGGTCGTGCTCCGCCGCCCGCGCCGCGAATCGTGGCGCCAACCGGCGTGCTGCCTCAAGCGCGTGCACAGTCATCTCGCCCCCTCCTTGGCGTTCCATACCCCGCCACGGCCCGACTATCCTTTGCGGACCCCCCGGCCCTGGTAGAGCACGGCGGTGGACCCGGTCGGCACGATGCGCGGCGCGCGGCCGGCGGGCACCGCGCCGGCCGTTCGGCTCGCGCGGGCACGGCGCAGCAGCCAGGCGAGCATGCCGCCGATCTGCGGACGGATGCCCCGCAGCCGCAGGTCGACACCGTGCCGGGCGCACTCCGCCACCAGTGCCCGGGCGTCCACGAACAACAGTGGATCATGGATGCCGCGCGGGACCGTCGGCAGCCGCTCGGCGATCCGGACCGCGACCAGCCGGGCCAGCGCCGTGTCGTTCAGGGTGTCCAGCACCAGCACACCGCCCGGGCGTAGCAGCCGACACGCCTCGGCCACCGCGCGCGGCCAGGCCGGCACGTGCTCCAGCAACTCGCCCGCGGAGACCACATCGGCGCAGCCGTCGGGCAGCGGGACGGCTGTGGCATCACCCTGGACCACGCGCACCCCGTGGTCGGCCGCCTGAACGAGCGCCGACCGGGTCAGGTCCACCCCCACGTGGCGGTAGCCCTTGCCGACGAGGTGCGGCGCGAGCAGGCCCGCGCCGCAGCCCAGGTCGACGAGCAACGCGTCCAGACGGGTGGCCGGCGGCACCAGTGCCGCACGGGCCTCCGCCAGCCAGTGCAACATCGCGAACGCCCCATCCGGCCGCCACCACTCACCGGCCAGATCGTCGTACTGACGCGGATCGTTTCGCGGCAACACCCTCGGACCGGTGGCCGCCCCGGCCGCAGCCACGTCTCGCATGGGACCGAGCGTGGCACGACTGCTCGGTAACGACCAGACTTCCCTTATGTCGTCGAGGGTGTTAGGGCTGGTCAGAGCGAGCCATCCGGAACCGGGCGCAGCGGTGACCACGGTGGCCGGTCTGCTGGCGTGGGGCGTGGGCCACCGGCCGGCCGGAATCGTCTCGGTGGTGCTCGCCGTGCTGGCCAGCCAACTCGCCGTCGGCTGGACCAACGACGCGCTGGACGCCGAACGGGACGCCACTGTGGGGCGTACCGACAAACCGGTCGCCAGTGGCGCGGTCGGTCGACGCGCCACCGCCTGGGCCGCCGCGGTGGCCGCGGTGGCCTGCCCTCTGCTGGCGCTGACCACGAACCCGGCGGCGGCGTTCTGGCTGACGCTCGCCCTGGTCTCCGCCCTGCTCTACGACTGGCCGCTCAAGGCCACCGCGTTCTCCGTGCTGCCCTACGCCGTGTCGTTCGGCGCGCTGCCCGCCTTCGTGGTGCTGGCACTGCCCGGTCAGCCGACCCCGCCGGTCTGGCTGGTTGCGGCGGCGGCCTGCCTGGGTGCCGGCGCGCACTTCGCCAACGTGCTGCCCGACCTGGCCGACGACGCTCGCACCGGCGTGCGCGGCCTGCCCCACCGGCTGGGCGCCGCCGGCAGCCGGGTGGCCGCGGCGGGTCTCCTCCTCGCGGCGACCGCGGCCCTGGTCCTCGGACCACCCGGGCCGCCGTCGGCCATCGGCTGGGCGGCGGTCGGCGCGGCCGCCGTGGTGCCGCCACTGAGCTGGTACGCCGAGCGCTCGGCGATCCGGGCCGGCCGGCGGCCGGTGGCGGCCTTCCGCGCGGTGATGCTGGTGGCCCTCATCGACGTGGTTCTGCTGGTGGCGAGCGGTCGGGTGGTGTGAACGCCACCCGGGCAGGTGGCATTGCCGGGTCCGCGTGCGGACCTCGATCAGCCCCAACTACCCTGGAGCGCGGTCTGCGCGGGTATGGCCACCGTGCCCGGCGTACGGCCCGGGTGGGGATTGTGACGAGGAGGACCGACGTGACGCGCTCGATCAGGGGATCCCGGCGGGCGGCCCTGTTGCTGTCCGGGATTGCGGCGGCCAGCCTGCTGGCTTCCGGATGCGGCACCGGTCAGATCGCCGAGACCGCGTTGAAGGAGCCGTCGGTCCAGGGCGTCAACCTCACGACCAACAACGGTTCGTTCTCCGTGCGGGGCCTGCTCGTGGACTTCCCGGGCACCGAGGGCTACAAGGCCGGCCAGGACGCGGGGCTCGGCGCCGTGATCTACAACGACTCGAAGGAGACGGTGACTGTCACCGTCACCACGGAGAGCGCGCGCGAGGTGGTGATCAGCGGCGGCTCGGCGAGCCCGTCGCCGTCCGCCTCGGAGTCCGCCTCCATGAGCCCGTCGCCGTCCGGTTCGGCCAGCCCGTCGGACTCGACGTCCGGTTCGCCGAGCCCGTCGGTGACGCCCTCGGAGACCGGGTCGTCCTCGGCCACCCCGTCTGCCCCGGAGTCGGCGCGGGCGTCCGGTTCGGCCAGCCCCTCCGTCCCGGGCCAGCCGGCGCGTATCGAGCTGGCGCCGTTGAGCTACATCCAGTTCAACTCCGAGGCCACCACGCAGCTCCGGCTGATCGGCCTGACCGAGGCGCTGCGCTCCGGCCAGAACGTCGTCGTGACCTTCGACTTCGGCAACGGCAACACGGTCACCGGCCAGGCCCCGGTCGCGGTGCCGCTCACCCCGGCGGCCCCTCCGTCGCCGATCATCGAGCGCGAGGGCGGCTACGAGGGCGACGAGGGCGGCACGACCCACGAGTGACCCGACAGGCACATCGACAAACACCCCGGCGTGGTGACCACCACGCCGGGGTGTTTTCGTCGTACGCGAGGGCTAGCGTCCTGATGTGACCACCTCCCGATCGACCCCTCCGCGTGGCGGCACGGCCGGTGCCGCCCGTGGTCGGTCCGCCGCCCGCGAGCCGCGTCCCGCCTACCAGTGCGACGCCTGCGGGCACCAGCCGCCCAAGTGGGTGGGGCGCTGCCCCGAGTGCGGCGAGTGGGGAGCGGTGGTCGAGCACACCGTCACCGGTCCGACCGTCTCCGGTCGGGTGGTCAGCTCCCGGATGCCGTCCGAGCCGGCCCGACCGATCGCCACCATCAGCGCCGCCCCGGCCCGCGCCGTGCCCACCGGGGTGAGCGAGCTCGACCGGGTGCTCGGCGGCGGCCTGGTCCCCGGTGCCGTGGTGCTGCTCGCCGGCGAGCCCGGTGTCGGCAAGTCGACCCTCCTGCTCGATGTGGCGCAGCATTGGGCGGTCGGTGCCGGCAGCCCTTCGCTCGTGGTCAGCGGCGAAGAATCGGTCAGTCAGGTGCGCCTGCGCGCCGAGCGGATGGGCACCCTGCACGAGCAGCTCTACCTCGCTGCGGAGAGCGACCTGGCCTCGGTGCTCGGTCACCTCGACGCGGTCAAGCCGGGCCTGTTGGTGCTCGACTCGGTGCAGACCATCTCGACCACCGGCACCGAGGGGGTGCCCGGTGGGGTGACCCAGGTCCGCGCGGTCACCGCCGCGCTGGTCTCGGTCGCCAAGGAGCGAGGCATCGCGACAGTGCTGGTCGGGCACGTCACCAAGGACGGCCAGGTGGCCGGGCCTCGGGTGCTGGAGCACCTGGTCGACGTGGTGCTGCACTTCGAGGGCGACAAGCACTCGTCGCTGCGCCTGGTGCGCGGCGTGAAGAACAGGTTCGGCGCGGCCGACGAGGTCGGCTGCTTCGAGATGCACGAGGGCGGCATCAGCAGCCTGGCCGACCCGTCCGGGCTGTTCCTGACCCGCTACGCGGAGCCGGTCCCGGGCACCTGCGTGACAGTGGCCATGGAGGGGCGGCGGGCCCTGGTCACCGAGGTGCAGGCTCTGATCGGCGCGACAGTGGCGGGCTCTCCCCGACGCACCGTCTCCGGCCTCGACTCGGCGCGACTGGCGATGGTGCTCGCGGTGCTGCAACGGCGCACCGAGCGGCTGACCCTGCACGACCGGGAGGTCTTCGCCGCCACCGTGGGCGGGATCCGGGTGGTGGAGCCGGCCGCCGACCTGGCGGTGGCCCTGGCGGTCGCCTCCGGCGGGCTCAACCTGGCGATCGCGCCGCACCTGGTGGCGATCGGTGAGGTGGGGCTGACCGGCGAGGTGCGTCGGGTCGGGGCGGTGCCGCGCCGGCTGGCCGAGGCGGCCCGACTCGGGTTCAAGATGGCCCTGGTGCCACCCGGCTGCGGCCCGGCCAGCACCGGTGCCGGCCCCGAGCAGATGCGGGTGACCGAGGTCACCGACGTCCGTTCGGCGCTCCACCATGCGGCCCGTGCGTCCGCCGAGTGACCCACCGTGCCGACGAGGGCGGCGAAACCGGACAGCGCGTCGCAAGCGGGAAACGGGGAAGAGGGCGGCATCGTGACACATCACAGTAACCACGACAGCACCCACCGCACGGCAGTCCGTAGACTGTGCCCGTGCCGATCGACCGCGATACCACCAAGCCAGCCGGCGCGCCGCCCCAGGCCCGCACCGGCGCCGTGGGCTCGCCCGCCCGCCCGATCAGCGTGAGCGTGACTGCGGGAGCCACCGGGAGTGCCGGAGATCCGCTGCGGGCGAATCTCGCCCTGATGGCCCCGGGCACCGCCTTGCGCGACGGTCTGGAGCGCATCCTGCGGGGTCGCACGGGTGCGCTCATCGTGCTCGGCTACGACAAGGTGGTCGAGGGCCTGTGCACCGGCGGCTTCCCGTTGGACGTGGAGTTCTCCGCGACCCGGGTGCGTGAGCTGTGCAAGATGGACGGCGCTGTGGTGCTCTCCAGCGACGGCACCAGGATCGTCCGGGCGGCCGTGCACCTGATGCCCGACCCGTCCATCCCGACCGAGGAGTCCGGCACCCGGCACCGCACCGCCGAGCGGGTGGCCCGCCAGACCGGCTATCCGGTCATTTCGGTCAGCCAGTCCATGCGGATCATCAGCCTCTACGTCAACGGCCAACGGCACGTGCTCGACGACTCGGCGGCCATCCTCTCCCGCGCCAACCAGGCGCTCGCCACCCTGGAGCGCTACAAGCTCCGGCTCGACGAGGTCTCCGGCACGCTCTCCGCCCTGGAGATCGAGGATCTGGTCACCGTGCGGGACGCGGTGGCCGTGGTGCAGCGACTGGAGATGGTTCGCCGCATCGCCGACGAGATCGCCGGTTACGTGGTGGAGCTGGGCACCGACGGCCGCCTGCTCGCCCTGCAACTCGACGAGCTGATGGCCGGCGTGGACGCCGACCGGACCCTGGTCATCCGGGACTACCTCCCCGTCGGCCGCAAGTCGCGCACCCTCGACGAGGCTCTCGTCGAGCTGGACCTGCTCGGCGCCACCGAGCTGATCGACCTGGTGTCGGTGGCCAAGGCGATCGGCTACCCGGCCGCGTCCGACGCCCTCGACGCCGCGGTCAGTCCGCGCGGCTTCCGACTGCTGGCCAAGGTGCCCCGGCTACCGGTGGCGGTGGTCGACCGCCTGGTGCTGCACTTCGGCAGCCTCCAGCGTCTGCTCGGCGCGACAGTGGAGGACCTGCAGGCCGTCGAAGGGGTCGGTGACGCCCGGGCCCGCGGCGTTCGCGAGGGGCTGTCCCGGCTCGCCGAGGCATCCATCCTGGAACGCTACGTCTGACCGGCTCAGCCGGTGACGGTCAGCTTCACCGGGTCGCTGAGCTTCGTGCCCACCCGAGCGAACACCTGGTACGACCCGACCGGCGGGAACGGCCCGCCGGCCAACGCGCCGTCGCAGCGGCTGGTGTCGCGCCCGTTCCACGGCACCTCGTAGGAACGCTCGAAGTTCGGCGTGAAGGACTGCACGTCCGAGCCCTCGACCTTGCCGCAGGTGTCCGACGACCAGACCTTCTCGGCACCGGACTTGATGAAGATCTCCTGAAGGTCGGCGCCGACGTTGCGGCTGCACGTCCGATCCGACGTGTTCTTGATCTTCAGTTGCAGCTGGACCACCGCGCCTCGCTGCACCGAGGTCGGAGTCGCCGACGAGACCACGCTGATCTCCTCGTTGGTGCAGGTGCCGTCGTCCTCCGAACCGGCCGCCGCACCCAGCGGCGGTGTGTTGCTGGTGATCGCCGGGCTCGGGGTCGTCGCACCCGCATCAGCGGACGCCGACGGAGCCCCGGTCTGCGGTGTCAACACCGGCCCGACGGGACCGGACGTCCCGGAGGACGTCGTCGACGGCGAACTCCCCGCCTTCGGCTCCTGACCGCCGGAACGATCCGAACCGGTGCAGGAGTAGAGGAGGACAATCAGGAACAGAAACCCCGCTCCGAGTACGACGACGCGACGCCGCCAGTACACGGCGGGTGGCAGGGGGCCGACCGTCAGACGCATGATGCCCTCCACCGTAGCCGCGCCGTACCGGGCAGTGCGGCGCGACGCGCCGGAGCCACTCCGGGGCGCTCGCCACACCCTCCACTGAGGACGGACGACACACCGGCCGAGCAGCCGATCACAGGTAGACCTTGCGCTGGTAGACCGCGTGCGCACCGGCCACCCGGTCCAGGAAGAGTAGCCCCGCGCAGTGGTCGATCTCGTGCTGCAACGCCCGGGCCTCGAAGCCGTCGGTCACCAGCCGGACCGGCGCGCCACTGCCCGGCAGGTCACCCTCCACCACCAGCCGGCTGGCCCGCTTCACGTCCCCGGTCAGGTCCGGCACCGACATGCAGCCCTCCCGGCCCGGCTTCCACCGCGTCGCCTCGACCACCCGCGCGTTGCACAGCACGAAGGTGCCGTGCACAGTCACCGCCTTCGGATGCCCGGTCACATCAACGGCGAAGACCCGAGCGCCCACCCCGACCTGCGGCGCGGCCAGCCCGACACAGCCCGGCGAGACCCTCATCGTGGCTATCAGGTCGGCCGCGAGCTGGACCGTCTCCTTCGCCGTGGGATCGACCTCGTCAGCCGCCTGACTCAACACCGGGTTCGGGGCGGACACCACCACCCGCACCTCGCCCGGCACGTCCAGCGACTCCGGTGTCCAGTCCCCCAGACCGACGTCCGGGCCGCGCTCCTCGCCGGTCACAACAGATCCGGGTCCGCCGGCCGGAGCGTGACCTCCACGCCCAGCTCGGCAGCCGTCCGGTGCAGTCGGTCGACCAGCGTGTCCGCCACACCGGCCGGCAACTCGACCTCCGCCAGGACCACGTAGAGCGCACCGGTCAACCGGGTACTCAGGTCGGTGACGTTCCCCCCGGCATCCACCAGCACCCGCGTCATCGCCGCGACGATCCCCATCCGGTCCGAACCGTGCACCGCCATCACGTACGGCTCACCCACCGGAGGCACATCGCCGTCCGGGGTGACCGCGCGTACCGTCGCCAGCAGCTGACCCTCGGCGGCCAGCGGCGCCAGTGCGGCCTCGACCTCGGCGGCGGCCGGACCGGTGCAGATGAGGGTCATCGCGAAATGCCCCCGCAGCCGCGTCATCGTGCTGTCGGTGAGGTTCGCGCCGAGTCCGGCCAGCACCTCCGCGACGTCGGCCACGATGCCCGGCCGGTCCCGACCGATGACGGTGATCGCGAGCTCGTTCATCCGCGCATTCTCCCCCGCCCGCCGAACGACGACGCGGCACCCCGCCCGAGCCGCCCACCCAACGGGAACGCCCGGCGTGACATCATCGACGACGCCATGACTCAACCCGACTTCGCCACAGTGGTCAGCCGGTGGTTCCAACAGCACGCCCGTGACCTGCCGTGGCGCGAGCCCGGGGTCACCCCGTGGGCCATCCTGGTCAGCGAGGTCATGCTCCAGCAGACACCCGTGGTCCGGGTGGTGCCGGCCTGGCAGGCATGGCTGGCCCGCTGGCCGGAGCCTGCCGCCTTGGCGGCGGACACCCCCGCCGAGGCGATCCGGATGTGGGGACGCCTCGGCTACCCCCGTCGGGCGGTCCGCCTGCGCGAATGCGCTGTCGCGATCGTCGACCGGCATGGCGGCCAGGTGCCGGACCGGCTGGAGCAACTGCTGGCACTGCCCGGCGTCGGCACCTACACGGCGCGGGCGGTGGCCGCCTTCGCGTACGGGCAGCGGCACCCGGTCGTCGACACCAACGTACGCAGAGTCGTGTCCCGGGCGGTGGCCGGCGAACCGGACGCCGGGCCCGTCACCCGACCAGCCGACCTGGTCGCCACCGAAGAGCTGCTCCCGACGGAACCGGCCTCGGCGGCGCTGGCCAGTGCCGCGTTCATGGAACTGGGCGCGGTGATCTGCACAGCCCGGTCACCGCGCTGCACCGCCTGCCCCGTCGAGTCGGTCTGCGCCTGGCGGGCGTCCGGCCAGGAGGCACCGGCAGGGCCCACCCGCCGACCACAGCGGTACGCGGGCACCGACCGACAGGTACGCGGCCTGCTGCTCGGAGTGCTCCGGGACAGCACCGGGCCGGTCCCGCACCAGCGACTGGACCAGGTCTGGACCGACGACGTGCAACGCGCCCGCGCCCTCGCCGGCCTCGTGCAGGACGGGCTGGTCGAACCCGCCGGCGTCAACTCCTTCCGCCTGGTCGGTGACGACCCGTCCCTCCCCACCGCCGACCTCACCACCTGATCCGCCCCACCCCGCGCGCCGTACGCCTGCACGCCCGTGCGCATGTCACCCAAGATCGTGCTCGATCCTGGATGCAGTGGTGTCGGGCGCGCCGGATGCCACTACATCCAGGATGTTGCGCGATCTTGCCGACGGAGGCCCCGCCGGGAGCGAGGCCAGCGCCGGGCTGACCACTACGCCAGACAACATCGGGGAAAGTGCTGCTTCGGGACGCCGCGAGGCAGCACTTTCCCCGATGTTGCGCGGATCTTGCGGGGCGTGGCAGCGCATGCGTCGCAGCGCAGGTGACGGGTTCATCGGGCTTGTGCGACGCGCCGCGCGGGCCCGGCAGGGCGCACCAGGCAGGGGCCAGGTGGGGCAGGCGCTGTGCGACGAGCGCGGCCCGGCGGGCAAGGCGCCCGCATCCGGCAGGCTCGGCGACCGGGAGCGACACTCCCCGAGGACCCGGAGGGTTGCGGCGGGGGTGGGTGTGGGGCGGCGGCGTGACCTGTGGGGGCGCAAAAAGGCGGGGCCCCGGTGGCTTGCGCCACCGAGGCCCCGCCCCTTGCTGGTTGTGTTACTCGTCCACGCCTGCGGCGGCGGTGCCAGCGGCGGTGCCACCGAGATCGGCCGGGACGGCGTCCGGAACTTCGACCGGCTTGTCCGAGCCCCGGAAGACGAGCTTGGAGTTCTCGATGTCGTCCGGGTCGCCCTCGCAGTCGACCACGACGATCTGACCTGGGGTCAGCTCGTTGAACAGGATCCGCTCGGAGAGGTTGTCCTCGATGTCGCGCTGGATCGTGCGACGAAGCGGACGGGCACCGAGCACCGGGTCGAAGCCCTTCGCGGCCAGGTACTTCTTGGCGTTGTCGGTCAGCTCCAGACCCATGTCCTTGTTGCGCAGCTGGCCCTCGATCCGCTGGATCATGATGTCTACGATCGAGAGGATCTCGGTCTGGCGCAGCTGGTGGAAGACGATGGTGTCGTCGATCCGGTTGAGGAACTCAGGCCGGAAGTGCTGCTTGAGCTCGTCGTTGACCTTCTGCTTCATCCGGTCGTAGTTGGACTCGGAGTCCTCCGACTGCTGGAAGCCCAGCGACACCGCCTTGGCGACGTCTCGGGTGCCCAGGTTGGTGGTCAGGATGATGACCGTGTTCTTGAAGTCCACGATGCGACCCTGACCGTCGGTGAGCCGACCGTCTTCGAGGATCTGCAGGAGCGTGTTGAACACGTCCGGGTGGGCCTTCTCGATCTCGTCGAAGAGGACCACCGAGAACGGCCGACGCCGCACCTTCTCGGTCAGCTGCCCGCCCTCGTCGTAGCCGACGTAGCCGGGAGGGGCACCCACGAGCCGGGAGACCGTGTAACGGTCGTGGAACTCGGACATGTCCAGCTGGATGAGGGAGTCCTCGCTGCCGAAGAGGAACTCGGCGAGCGCCTTGGACAGCTCGGTCTTACCGACACCGGACGGGCCGGCGAAGATGAACGAGCCCGACGGGCGCTTCGGGTCCTTCAGGCCGGCCCGGGTACGCCGGATCGCCTTCGAGACCGCCTTGACCGCGTCCTCCTGGCCGATGACGCGCTTGTGCAGCTCGTCCTCCATGCGCAGCAGGCGCGAGGTCTCCTCCTCGGTCAGCTTGTAGACCGGGATGCCGGTCCAGTTGCCGAGCACCTCAGCGATCTGCTCGTCGTCAACCTCGCTGACGACGTCCAGGTCACCGGCCTTCCACTCCTTCTCCCGCTGAGCCTTCTGGCCGAGGAGCTGCTTCTCCTTGTCGCGCAGCTGGGCGGCGCGCTCGAAGTCCTGAGCGTCGATCGCGGACTCCTTGTCGCGACGCACCTGGGCGATGCGCTCGTCGAAGTCACGCAGGTCTGGCGGCGCGGTCATCCGACGGATTCGCATCCGGGCACCGGCCTCGTCGATCAGGTCGATCGCCTTGTCCGGGAGGAAGCGGTCGGAGATGTATCTGTCGGCCAGAGTTGCGGCAGCCACCAGGGCTGCGTCCGTGATCGAGACGCGGTGGTGAGCCTCGTAGCGGTCGCGCAGGCCCTTGAGGATCTCGATGGTGTGGGCCAGCGACGGCTCACCCACCTGGATCGGCTGGAAGCGGCGCTCGAGAGCGGCGTCCTTCTCCAGGTGCTTGCGGTACTCGTCGAGCGTGGTGGCACCGATGGTCTGCAGCTCACCACGGGCCAGCATCGGCTTGAGGATGCTCGCGGCGTCGATCGCACCCTCGGCGGCACCCGCACCCACCAGGGTGTGGATCTCGTCGATGAACAGGATGATGTCGCCGCGGGTGCGGATCTCCTTGAGCACCTTCTTGAGGCGCTCCTCGAAGTCACCGCGATAGCGGGAACCGGCGACGAGCGCGCCCAGGTCGAGCGTGTAGAGCTGCTTGTCCTTGAGGGTCTCGGGCACCTCGCCCTTGATGATCTTCTGGGACAGGCCCTCCACCACGGCGGTCTTGCCGACGCCGGGCTCACCGATCAGGACCGGGTTGTTCTTGGTACGGCGGGAGAGCACCTGCATGACCCGCTCGATTTCCTTCTCGCGCCCGATGACCGGGTCGAGCTTGCCCTCGCGGGCGGCCTGAGTCAGGTTGCGGCCGAACTGGTCCAGCACCAGGCTGGTCGACGGCGCGGCCTCACCCGGCGCGGCACCCGCCGCAGCGGGCTCCTTGCCCTGGTAGCCGGAGAGCAGCTGGATCACCTGCTGGCGGACCCGGTTGAGGTCGGCGCCGAGCTTGACCAGCACCTGGGCGGCAACGCCCTCGCCCTCACGGATCAGCCCGAGCAGGATGTGCTCCGTGCCGATGTAGTTGTGGCCGAGCTGCAGCGCCTCGCGCAGCGACAGCTCCAGCACCTTCTTGGCCCGCGGCGTGAACGGGATGTGCCCGCTCGGCGCCTGCTGACCCTGGCCGATGATCTCCTCGACCTGCTGGCGGACGCCCTCCAGGGAGATGCCGAGGCTCTCCAGGGCCTTTGCCGCGACGCCTTCACCTTCGTGGATCAGGCCCAGCAGGATGTGTTCCGTACCGATGTAGTTGTGGTTGAGCATCCGGGCCTCTTCTTGGGCCAGGACGACAACCCGTCGCGCTCGGTCGGTGAACCGCTCGAACATGCCCTCGTGCTCCTCACGTGCCGTGCGCCTTGATGGTCAAGATCTTGGCGGGGCCGGTGCGCGGACGTCCAGGACGGGCGTCCGTGCCTCCTTACTCTATCGTCGCTGACCGACTCAGCTGAGGTCGTGTGTCTCTGCTCTGGGTCGGTTGCACGTCGTTTTGAACAACCGTCCGCGCTCAGGAGGTGTTCCGGTAGCCCTGTCGCTACGCGCAGAGCGAAATCCGACTGGCTCGACGGAAGCCCGATCCGGGGTCCGGAAGCGCTCCGGGAGGCCCCGGGAGGCCGAACCGGCGGTCGCGACGAGCGCCCCGCGCGGCCCTGGGGGAGGTTGTCCACAGGCTGTGGATAGCTGTTCCACTGGTTGTGGACAACGTCGGTCGGCCCGGAATGCTTCCCGGCCCGGAACGGGCGACGCCGGCCCGGAGAGAGTCCTCCGGCCCGGCGTCGGTGTCGCCTGCGGTGGCGGCCAGCCACCAAACTGCTGACGGATCAGCGCTTCGCGTGGAACTCGTCCACGATCTCCTGGGGGATACGACCCCGGTCCGAGATGTCCTTGCCGGCCTTCTTGGCCCACTCCCGGATCGCCTTGTTCTGTTCCCGATCGGCGGTCGCGCCACCCCGACCGCGGGCAGCCCGCCCACCGATCACGACGCCGCCCCGGCCGACCTTGGTGCCGGCACCCACGTACGAGGCAAATGCATCGCGCAATTTCGCGGCGTTGGCGCTCGAGAGGTCGATCTCGTACTGAACGCCGTCGAGGGCGAACTTGACGGTCTCGTCCGCGTCCCCGCCGTCCAGGTCATCGACCAGCTTGTGAATGATCTGCTTGGCCACGTCCCACATTCCTTTCGAGCAGGGTGCTCCTGCTAACAAGAGCACAATAACCCGCGCGCCGCTCGTCGCGTCAATAGGACCCGGTTACGGTTCGGCGTGCACCCGGGCGGGACTACTCCGGGCGGACCAACGGGAAGAGGATCGTTTCCCGAATTCCGAGCCCGGTCAGGGCCATCAACAGCCGGTCGATTCCCATTCCCATACCGCCGGCCGGCGGCATTCCATACTCCATCGCCCGTAGG
Organism: Micromonospora ureilytica; assembly: GCF_015751765.1. Taxonomy (NCBI): domain Bacteria; kingdom Bacillati; phylum Actinomycetota; class Actinomycetes; order Micromonosporales; family Micromonosporaceae; genus Micromonospora; species Micromonospora ureilytica. The sequence continues at coordinate 5,906,421 of NZ_JADOTX010000001.1, read as the reverse complement.
AAGTCCTCGTCGAGACGCATCGCCTCGTCGTCGCCACGGGCGGCCAACTGGGCCTGGGCAACCAGCCGTTCCCGCTGCACGACCGGGTCGACCAGCTCGGAGTACGCGGTGCCCAGCTCGAACCCGAGCACGTAGAGGTCCCACTTCTCGGCCAGCCCTGGCTCGCTGCGGTGCGCCCGGGTGAGCGGGCTCGTCTCCTCCGGGTAGTCCCGTACGAAGGTGGGCGCCTGCAGACCGGGAACGACCAGTTCCTCGAACAACTCCTCGGCCAGCTTGCCCGGACCCCACTTCGGGTCCACGGCCAATCCCACCTTGTCCGCGTACTCCACCAGACGGGAGCGTTCGGTGCGGACCGTGACCTCCTCGCCCAGTGCTTCGGAAAGCACGCCGAACAACGTCACGGACCGCCACTCGCCGCCCAGGTCGAAGTCCCGCCCGTCGGCGTGGGTCACCACCGTCGAGCCGCTCACCGCGATCGCCGCCTGTTGCACGAGATTGCGGGTCAAGTCGGCCATCGTGTCGTAGTCGCCGTACGCCTGGTACGTCTCCAGCATCGCGAACTCCGGCGAGTGCGAAGAGTCGACACCCTCATTACGGAAGTTGCGGTTGATCTCGAAGACGCTGTCGACGCCGCCTACCACAGCGCGCTTGAGAAACAGTTCCGGAGCGATTCGCAGATACAGATCGGTGTTCAACGCATTGCTGTGGGTCACGAACGGTCGGGCCGCCGCGCCACCGTGCAGCAGTTGCAACATCGGCGTTTCCACCTCAATGAAGCCCTGCCCGTGCAGTGAATCGCGCAGACTGCGTACGGCGGCGGCCCGGGTACGCACCATCTCCCGTGCCTGCGGCCGCACAATCAGGTCGACGTAACGCTGCCGGACGCGCGCCTCCTCGGAGAGGGGCTTGTGGGCCACCGGCAACGGTCGCAGCGCCTTGGCGGTCATCTCCCACTGCTGGGCCAACACCGACAGCTCACCCCGACGGCTGGTGATCACCTCGCCGGTGACGCCGACGTGGTCGCCGAGGTCGACGAGGCGCTTCCACGCCTCCAGCCGCTCCGGCCCGACCCGGTCCAGGGAAAGCATCGCCTGCAACTCGGTGCCGTCGCCGTCCCGCAGGGTCGCGAAGCAGAGCTTGCCCGTGTTGCGTACGAAGATCACCCGGCCGGTGACCGCGACCTGGTCGCCGGTCGCGGTGTCGGTCGGCAGGTCGGCGTAGCCCGCCCGGACCTGCGCCAGGGTGGTGGTGCGGGGGAAGCCGACCGGGTAGGGCTCGACGCCCTCGGCGAGCATCCGGTCCCGCTTCTCCCGGCGGACCTTCATCTGCTCGGGAAGGTCGTCGGCGGGGTCCACTGGCACGGGGTTCTGCTCGCTCACGGCACGCTTCCTCGTCACGGAGATACAGGGGGTCAGGCCCGAGCGTACTCAAGCGGTCCGGAGGCCGTTACGGGATAACCTGCCCGTCATGGTCGATCACACTCACGCCCTGTCGTTCGGTGCCGCTGCGAGTGATTACGACCGGTTTCGACCACGTTATCCCGAGGCCGCGGTCCGTTGGGCACTCGACGGGCTGGCCGAGGCCCGGGTGGTCGATCTCGCGGCCGGCACCGGCATCCTGACCCGCGCCGCGCTGGCCCTGGGCCACGAGGTCGTACCGGTGGAGCCCGATCCGGGGATGCGGGCGCAGCTCGCCCACAGCACCCCGGGTACGACGGCGCTGGCGGGCAGCGCCGAGGCCGTGCCCCTGCCCGACTCGACGGCGGACGCGGTGCTGGCCGGGACGGCGTACCACTGGTTCGACCGGGAGCCCGCGCACGCCGAGATCGCCCGGGTACTTCGCCCCGGTGGCACCTTCGCCCCCATCTGGAACATCCGGGACGACAGCGTCGACTGGGTGGCCGAACTGAGCCGTATCGCCCACCTCGGGGACAAGTCGAGCAGCCTGGTCGTCGGCGAGTACCCCGACTTCGGCCCCGACTTCGACGCCATCGAGCAGCGCGAGTTCAGGCACCGCACCACGCTCACGCCGGATGAGCTGCTCGGGATGGTCCGCACCCGCTCGTACTGGCTCACCGCCTCCACGGACGATCAGCGGCGGGTCGAGCGGGAGCTGACCGACCTTCTGAACATTCACCCCGCCCTGGTTGGCCGGGACACCATCGAGCTGCCGTACCGGACGCTGGTGCTCCGCGCCCGGCGGCGCTGAGGCCCGGACGGAGGCCGCCCAGACGGCGGCCGAAGTCACAGGTTGCGTTCGTAGACCATCCGCAGGCCGATCAGTGTGATCATCGGCTCGTGGTGGGTGATGCTGCGACACTCGTTGATCACCAGCGAGGCGAGACCGCCGGTGGCGATCACCGCCCGCACCTCGCCCAGCTCCTCGGTCATCCGCTCGACGATCCGGTCCACCTGGCCGGCAAAGCCGAAGTACAGGCCGGCCTGGAGGCACTCCACGGTGTTCTTGCCGATCACCGAGCGAGGCTTGGTGGCCTCGACCTTGCGCAGCTGCGCGGCCCGGGCGGCCAGCGCGTCGAAGGAGATCTCGATGCCCGGGGCGAACGCCCCGCCGAGGAACTCACCCCGCTCGCTGATCACGTCGAAGTTGGTGGTGGTGCCGAAGTCCACAACGATCGACGGGCCGCCGTAGAGGGTGTACGCGGCCAGGGTGTTGACCACCCGGTCGGCGCCGACCTCCTTCGGGTTGTCGATCGCCAGCTGCACCCCGGTCCGCACGCCCGGCTCGACCACGACGCTCGGCAGGTCGGCGTAGTAACGGCTCAGCATGGTGCGCAGCGACCGCAGCGCGGCCGGCACCGTGGAGCAGGCGGCCACACCGGTGATCTCGACGTTGTCCCCGGCGAGCAGGCCCCGGAACATCAGGCCCAGCTCGTCCGCCGTCGAGCGGGCATCGGTCTTGATCCGCCAGGAGTGCACCAGCTTGTCGCCGTCGAAGGTCGCCAGCACGGTGTTGGTGTTTCCGATGTCGATGCAGAGCAGCACGCACGCAGCCTAGACAACTACTCCGTGCGCAGGTCCAGCGCGATGTCCAGGATCGGCGACGAGTGCGTCAACGCGCCCACCGAGAGGAAGTCCACGCCGGTGGCCGCGTACCGGCCGGCGACCTCCAGGGTCAGCCCGCCGGTCGCCTCCAGCTCCGCCCGGTCACCCACCGCGGCCACCGCCTCGGCCAGCACCTCCGGCGTCATGTTGTCGCAGAGCAGGAAGTCCGCCCCGGCCTCCACCGCCTCCACCGCCTCGTCGACAGTGGTTACCTCGACCTGCACCGGAACCTCCGGGAACGCCTCCCGGACCCGCCGGTAGGCCGCCGTGATCCCCCCGGCCGCCAACTTGTGGTTGTCCTTGATCATGGCCACGTCGTAGAGGCCCATCCGCTTGTTGGTGCCCCCGCCGGCCCGCACCGCGTACTTCTCCAGCGCCCGCAGACCCGGCGTCGTCTTGCGGGTGTCCAGCACCATCGCCTTCGTGCCGGCCAGCGCGTCCGCCCAGGCGCGGGTGTGGGTGGCCACCCCGGACATCCGGCAGAGCAGGTTGAGCGCCGTCCGCTCGGCCGTCAGCAGCAGCCGGGTCGGGCCGGTCACCGTCGCCAGCACGTCGCCGCGGGCCACCCGCTCGCCGTCGCGGGCCAACACCGACACCTCGACGGTACGACCGAAGCCCGTCACCTCGCCCACCAGCTCGAACACGGCGGCGGCCACCGCCATCCCGGCCAACACCCCGTCCGCGCGGGCCACCAGGTCGGCGGTGTCGGTCTGCTCCGCCGGGATGGTGGCGACGCTTGTGACGTCCAGGAAATCCGGACCCAGATCCTCGACGAGCGCGCCCTCGATGACCTGCCGCACGTACGCCGGATCCAGCCCAGCCGCCCGCAACGCCCTCTCCGTCGACTCCGTCATCGTCGCCTCCTTCGTTCCCGACTGCGGGGCTCGCAAGATCGGCTCACTCCTCGCGCTCACTGGGCCATCCCCTCCCACTGTTGCGTCACCCGGCCCTGCGCCCCGACCGCCCCGACCAGATGGCCCAGCCACCGTTCGTCGGCCGTCGGGAAGTCCTCCCGCCAGTGGCAGCCCCGGGTCTCACCACGGGCGTACGCGGCGGCGACAAGCGTCGACGCCACGGTGAGCAGGTTCGTCGCCTCCCAGTCGGCGGTCCGCGGCCGGCCCCGGGCAACGCCCAGCTCGGTCAACGTCCCGGCCGTCTCGGCCAGCGTCGCCGCGGATCGGAGCACCCCGGCCCCCCGGGTCATCGCCCGTTGCAGGGTGGGCGTCACCTCCGCGGGCAGCACCCAACCCGTACCGCCACGCCAGGCGCCGGTGTCCGCCGGCTGGGCCTGCTCGGGCAGGCCGGCCGCGATGTCCTCGGCGATCCGCCGGGAGAAGACCAGACCCTCCAGCAGCGAGTTGCTGGCCAGCCGGTTCGCGCCGTGCACGCCAGTGCAGGCCACCTCGCCGCAGGCGTACAGGCCGGGGATGGAGGTGCGGCCGCGCAGATCCGTCCGAACCCCGCCGGAGGCGTAGTGGGCGGCCGGCGCCACCGGAATCAGATCGGTCGCCGGGTCCACGCCGATCGCCAGGCAGGACGCCACGATGGTGGGGAACCGACCGGCCAGGAAGTCGCCACCCAGATGCCGTGCGTCGAGGAAGACGTGGTCCGCGCCGGTGGCCAGCAGCACCCGGTGGATGCCCTTGGCCACCACGTCCCGGGGTGCCAGCTCGGCCAACTCGTGCTGGCCCACCATGAACCTCTTGCCGTCCGCGTCCACCAGGTACGCGCCCTCGCCGCGCAAAGCCTCCGAGACCAGCGGCTGCTGCGCGTGCCCCGCCCCGGGCACTCCCGCGCCGGGCGGGGTGAGCAGAGCGGTCGGGTGGAACTGGACGAACTCCACGTCGGTCACCGCCGCGCCCGCCCGCAGCGCCAGCGCCACCCCGTCCCCGGTGGAGACCGCCGGGTTGGTGGTGGCCGAGAAGATCTGCCCCATGCCGCCGGTGGCGAGCACCACGGCACGGGCCAGCAGCGCGCCGACGCCGTCCTCGCTGCCCTCACCCAACACGTGCAGGGTGATCCCGCAGGCCGGGCCGAGCCCATCCGGGCCGTCGCCGGGCGCGCGCAGCAGGTCCAGTACGAGGGCGTGCTCGACGAGCCGGATCCACGGGTCGCGCTGCACCGCGGCGTGCAGGGCCCGCTGCACCTCCGCGCCGGTGGCGTCCCCGCCGGCGTGCACGATCCGGTCCGCCCGGTGCCCGCCCTCGCGGGTCAGCATCAGCGAGCCGTCCAGGTGACGATCGAACTCGGCGCCGATCCGGATCAGCTCGCGGAGCCGGGTCGGCCCCTCCTCGACCAGCACCCGGACCGCCGCCGGGTCGCACAGCCCGACCCCGGCGACCTCGGTGTCCCGGGCATGCGCCGCCGGGGTGTCCGCCGGGTCGAGCACGGCGGCGATGCCGCCCTGTGCCCACCGGGTCGAGCCGTCGTCAATGTTGACCTTGGTGACCACCGTGACGTGCAGACCCGCCTCACGCAGGTGCAGCGCCGCGGTCAACCCGGCCACGCCGGAACCCACAACGATCACGTCGGTGGTCTCCACCCAGCCGGGCGCGGGCGCGGCCAGCAGCGCGGGCAGGGCAGGCAGGTCGACGGTCGGGAGGTCCATCCCCCCAGTCAACCCGAACCATCCTCGCCCGGGGCGGCGGGGGCGGGACGAGTGTTTTGGGCGACCCCGTCCGGCGCGCGTCGACAGTCAGGCCGTGCTCACTTCGTCCGGACCGGTAGACCAGCCGGGCCAGCGCCCTTCAGCGTGGCGGTCACCGTACGGTCGCTGAGCCACAGATAGCAGCGGACGCCCCGATCACCGACCTTCCAGCGCCCCGCCCCCGGTGGCCGGACCACCACACCGCTGCGGAAGCGCAGCTTGGCGTCGTCAGGTACGCCCGCGTACCGGGCCAGGATGCTGCGACAACCGTTGTAGAGCGGCACCCACTCGGCGTCCCGGGTCGGGTACGCCACGTCCGGTGCGCGCCACACCCCGACGAACTCGGCGTCGTGCTGTTTGCCGCACTCCACCGGGATCAGCGTCTGCACACCCCGGCCGGCGCCCCCGCGGGTCTGCTGACAACCGAGGCGCAGCCCGGTTGGCCCCTTCAACGCGTCCCGCAGACTGCCCGAACGGACCACCACTGTGGCCGCCGCCTCGACAGTGGTCAGCTCGGTGAGGTCGCAGCGGAACCACCGGGAACCCGCCGCCCAGCCCGGCCCGTTGGGCAGCGCCACCGACAGCCGCAGCCGGCCGGACCGCCAGTCGTCACCCACGTAGCCGGCCGCCCGGGTGTCGCACTCGGCGAACGCGCCCCGCAGCTCCGCCGAACCACCCGCCGGAGCGGTCGTCCGCTCGACCGGGAACACCCCCACATGCACGGTCTCCAGTCGGTGCGGGCCGGCGCAGTCCACCGGCTCGTAGCTGGCCAGGCTGACCAGATCGGTGAAATCGGCGGCGTGACACACACCGGCGGCCGGGGTGAACGCCGACGGCGCCGGCAAGGCCGCCCAGTCGTCGGTCAGATCACCGTCCAGACCGCCGGACCCGGCGCAGCCCACCAGCAGCACCGCCGTGACAACAGCGGCGAACAGTGTCGTCATCGCACTGCGCATAGCGGCCTCCCCCAGCCACCGGCCAGCTTCCGCCAGCGCGCTCAGGGTAACCGGAAATGACCTTCTGGTGACAGACCGGAATCGCGGTACGCGGGATCAGACTCCGGACACGGCCAACGGACTGGGCACCGGGCTCCCGGCCGTACCGGGCGCCGCCGCAGCCGGGTCGGCACCCAACTCGATCACCCGGTTGTCGGCGTCGACGTGCACGACCCGTGGCCGGTAGGACCGGGCCTCGGCGTCGTCCATCTGGCCGTACGAGATCAGGATGACCAGGTCACCGGGGTGCACCAGGTGCGCGGCGGCGCCATTGATGCCGATCACGCCGCTGCCCCGCACGCCCGGGATCACGTACGTCTCCAGCCGGGCGCCGTTTGTGATGTCCACGATCGCCACCTGCTCGCCGGGGAGCAGGTCGGCGGCGTCGAGCAGGTCCTCGTCCACAGTCACCGAACCGACGTAGTGCAGGTCGGCCTGGGTCACCGTGGCCCGGTGGATCTTCGACTTGAGCATGGTCCGCAACATCGGAGTGACCTTTCGCGGTATTCGGTGGAGGGTGGTGCTGCCGGGTCAGGGGCGCGGGGCGAGGTGGATCGCCGAGTTGTCGATCAAACGGGTGGCGCCCACCCAGGCGGCGATCACCAGCCGGGCCGGCCCGGACACCGGCCCCGGTTCCAACTCGGGATCGGTGAGCACCAGGTAGTCGAGACGGGCACCGGGCGTACCGGCGCCGAACGCGGCGTGCGCGGCGGTCAGCACCGCCCCCGCGTCCAGACCGTCGTCGGCGGCCCGCGCACCGGCCCGCAACGCGGCGGACAAACTCAGCGCGGCGGCCCGCTCCGGCTCGCTCAGGTAACGGTTGCGGCTGGACAGCGCCAGCCCGTCCGGCTCCCGGACTGTCGGCACGCCGACCACCTCGACCGGCACGTCCAGGTCGCGGGCCATCCGCCGGACCAGGGTGAGCTGCTGGTAGTCCTTCTCGCCGAAGAACGCCAGATCCGGCTGGGTGAGCTGGAGCAGCTTCAGCACCACGGTGAGCACCCCGTGGAAGAAGCCGGGCCGGCTCGCCCCCTCCAGCTCGGCGCCGAGCGGCCCCGGATCCAGGCGTACGCGGGGCTGCCCGTCCGGATACATGTCCGCCACCGACGGGGCGAAGACCAGATCGGCGCCCGCCCGCCGGCACACCTCCAGGTCGGTGTCGAGGGTGCGCGGGTAGCGGTCGAAGTCCTCGTTCGGCCCGAACTGCAACGGGTTCACGAAGACCGTAACCAGCACGTGGTCGGCCTGTTCCCGGGCCGCGCGCAGCAACGTCTCGTGCCCGGAGTGCAGCGCGCCCATCGTCATCACCACCCCGACCGTGCCCTTCAGCCCGGCCCGGGCCTCGGCCAACTCGGCCCGCGTGTGCACCACCTGGGTCACAGCGGCACCTCGGTTCGCGACTGCGGGGCTCGCAAGATCGGCTCACTCCTCACGCTCACGCGGCCACCTCCCGACTGCTGTCGGCCAACACGCCGAGCAGCGACTGTGCGTCCACCGGTCGCAGCCGGCCGGCGGCGATCGCCCGGTCGGCGGTACGACGGGCCAGCGCCAGGTACGCGGGGACGGACTCCGGTGCGGTGGCCGCCAACCGGGCCAGGTGCCGCTGCACGGTGCCCGCGTCGCCGCGGGAGACCGGGCCGGTCAACGCGTCGTCGCCGAGCCGCAGCGCGTTCTCCAGGGCGGCGTGCAGCAGCGGGGCGAGCACCTTCTCCGGTCGGGACACCCCGGCGTCACGCAACCGATCGGTCGCCTCGTTGACCAGGGTCACCAGGTGGTTCGCGCCGTGGGCCAGCGCGGCATGGTAGAGCGGGCGGTCCGACTCGGCGACCCACTCGGGCACGCCACCAAGGTCGGCGACCAGCCGGGCAGCCAGCGGGCGCAGCTCCGCCGGGGCGGTCACCCCGTACGAGATGCCGTCCAGCCGGGCCAGGTCGTCAGGCGTACCGGTGAAGGTCATCGCCGGGTGCAGGGCGAGCGGCCGGGCACCGGCCGCGACAGCCGGCCCCAGCACGGCCAGGCCGTGCGCTCCCGAGGTGTGCGCGACGATCTGACCCGGGTGCAGCGCGCCCCGCTCCGCGAGGTCGGCCACCACACCGGCCAGCCTGTCGTCCGGTACCGCGATCAGCAACAGGTCGCCGGCGGCGTGGGCCACGGCGGCGACCGGACGGCGGGGAACCTCGGGCAACAACAGGGCGAGGCGGGCGCGGCTGGCTCCGGAACTGCCGGAGACGGCAACCACCCGGTGCCCGGCGGCGGCGAGCGCGGCACCCAGCACGGTGCCTACCCGACCGACGCCAACGACACCGACGGTGAGCAGACGGGAGCTGGCGCGGGCGCCGGGAACGGCGCGATCCCACGATGCGGCGGGCCCGTGTGGGGCGGCCGGACGCGGGCGCAACGGTGCGCTCATGACCACGATCCAGTCCTCGAGAAGGGGTACCGGTCGATCGCAAGTATGCGCCCGGCCCACCGAACCCGGACAAGCATGTGTGAAAACCTTCACCACCGAAGGAGAGGCCCTTGTCAACGCCTTCCTGAGGCCGACGTGATGGCGCTCAGCTCGGTGGCCACCTCGGCGATCAGGTCGGCGAGCGAGGCATCGCTGTCGAGCGCGACCCAGCGGGCGTACGCCACGCGGAAGACCGTGCCACCCGACTCGGTGGCCAGCGTGGCCGTGGTCTCGTCGAGGCCCTTGGCCCGGAGTGCGGCGGTGACGGCGGCCATCAGTGCGCCCGATTTGCGCAGCTCACGTTCCTGCAGCTCCGGGCTGCTCTCAATGATCGACTGGCGCATCCGGACCTGCTCGCGGCGGTCCGCGAAGATTTCCACAGCCATCTGACGGAAGGCCGCGATGACCGCTTCGAACGGGGCGGCGTCCGTCTCGGCCACCACCTTGACCAGGGCTTCCTCGACCCGCTCGCTGCCGCTGAAGAGAGCCTCGCGCTTGTCCCCGAAGAGCCGGTAGAAGGTGCGTTTGTCGAGGCCGGCACGGGCGGCGATGTCGGCGACAGTGGTCTGCTCGAAGCCGCGCTCACGGAACAACTCGAAAGCGGCCGCCTCCAAGCGGCCGCGCGCGTCTGGTTGCCAGCGAGCCATGCCGCGATGGTATCCGATGTCACCCTGCGACATTAATTTCCCCGAACCATGTCACCTTGCGACATCACGAGGTACGGTCATGTCGCAAGGTGACATGCCCCTACCCACGAAGGACCGCCATGCGCGTATTCATCACAGGTGCCTCCGGCCACCTCGGCTCCGCTGTCGTGCCGGCACTGCTCTCCGCCGGACACGAGGTCGTCGGCCTGGCCCGCTCCGACACGTCCGCCGCCGCGATCGAGAAGCTCGGCGCTGAGGCACGCCGCGGCGAGCTGTCGGACCTCGACATGCTTTCTGCGGAAGCCGCCGCGTCCGACGGGATCATCCACCTGGCGTTCCGCCACGACCTCATGCTCAACGGCGACCTGGCCGGCGCAGCCAAGGCCGACCTGGACGCCCTGCAGGCACTTGCCGACGGCCTGGACGGCTCCGGCAAACCCCTGGTCGGCACGAGCGGGACGGCCATGCTCGCGATGGGCGGCATCGTCGGCCGCCCCGGCACCGAACGCGACACCTTCCCGAGCGGCTACCGGATCGACGCCGAGAACCTCGTGGCCGGCTTTGCCTCTCGCGGGGTGCGCTCCTCCATCGTCCGGCTCGCGCCCACGGTGCACAGCTCGCTCGACCGCTACGGCTTCATCACCGCCATCATCGCTGCCGCCCGACAGAACGGGTACGCCGCGTACGTCGGCGAGGGCACCAACCGGTGGCCGGCCGTGCACACGCTCGACGCGGCCGAGCTCTACCGGCTGGCCCTCGAAAAGGCCCCGGCCGGTGCGCGTCTCCACGCAGCCGCCGACGAAGGAGTCCCCTTTCAACAAATCGCCGCTGCCATCGGCCGCAACCTGGACATCCCGGTCCGCAGCATCGGCCCCGACGAGGCAGACAACTACTTCGGCTTCCTCGGCTCGTTCGCGCAGATGGACAATCCGACGTCGTCCGCGCTCACACGCGAACTGCTGGGCTGGTCCCCTGTCCACCCCGGCCTGATCGCCGACCTGGACGAAGGGCACTACTTCCAGGCCTGAACCAAGTTCCGGGGAGCCCACCTTGATCAAATGATGAAAAGTAGGTGCTGGGAGGTTTCCTGGCCTACTTTTCAGCAACTGATCACCGCGCGCCCTCCGCTGCCGAGCGGGACGGCGCGGATGATCGTGACGTGGGCCGGAATCGGAGTGGGTGGATGTCGATCGCCTGGCGGGACGCGATGAGCCGAGCCCTCTACGGGCCGGGTGGCTTCTTCGTCGCCGGCGCCGGGCCGGCCGACCACTTCCGCACCAGCGTGCACGCCTCACCCGCGTTCACGAGCGCCCTACTGCGCCTGATCTCGGAGGTGGACTCGACACTCGGCCATCCGCCACGGTTCGACGTGGTCGACGTGGGTGCGGGGCGCGGGGAGCTGCTGCGAGCGATCCACCAGGCCGTCGGGGGCGCGGTGGGGGTTTCCGCCCGCCTGTCGCCCGACGAGCCGTCGTCGGTCGCCGCCCGTCCGTCGCTTGCGGAGCGGGTCCGCTTCACAGCAGTCGAGTACGCCCACCGCCCGGAGAACCTGCCCGAAGAGATCAACTGGACAACCGAGATCCCCGCCGGAATCACCGGAGTGCTGCTCGCCACCGAGTGGCTGGACAACGTCCCGCTGGACGTCGCAGTGCACACCGAAGACGGCTGGCGATACCTGCTGGTCGACCCCGACAGCGGCGCCGAAACGCTCGGTGAGCCGGTCAGCCCCGCCGATCTTGAGTGGCTGACGAAGTGGTGGCCGAGTCCCGCGAGCCCGCTCAGTACGGACGGTGACCCGAACCCGGGGGCGACCTGGTCCGACGCGACAACCGAGGGCGAGTCGGGTTTCGGGGCAGCCCGGCCGGCGCAGGGATCAAGCCTGACCGCCCGGAGCCGGCCGGGCTGCCCCGAAACCCCCCACAGCGACCACCGCGCAGAGATCGGCAGACCGCGGGACGAAGCCTGGGCCAACGCAGTAGGAAAGATCAGCCGAGGGCTCGCGGTGGCAGTCGACTACGGGCACCTGCGGGAGAACAGGCCCGTGCACGGGACGTTGACCGGGTATCGGGGTGGGCGGCAGGTGCCTCCGGTGCCCGACGGGTCGAGTGATGTGACCGCGCACGTGGCCATGGACTCGGTCGCCTCCGCTGGCGCGGCGGTCGCCCGGTGTGCGTACTCACTGGTCCTGCAGCGGGATGCGCTGCGGGCGCTCGGGGCCGACGGCGGGCGACCGTCGCTCAGCCTGGCCGGCACCGACCCGGTCGGCTACGTGCGGGCGCTGGCCGCCGCGTCGGCGGTGGCCGAGCTGACCGACCCGGCCGGGCTCGGCGGGCACCTGTGGTTGCGCCAGCCGGTCGGCATCCCGCTCGGGCCGGCCGTGGCACGATGACGGGCATGACCACCGACGCCGGGGACCTCCGTGAACTGACCGTCGGCACCGGGGCCGGGCTGATCGCCGGCACCGGTGATCAGCAACTCGGCACCGACATGGTGCTGAACATCGGCCCGCAGCACCCCTCCACGCATGGTGTGCTGCGGTTGAAGCTGGTGCTCGACGGCGAGCGGGTGGTCGCCTGCGAACCGATCGTCGGTTACATGCACCGGGGCGCGGAGAAGCTCTTCGAGGTGCGTGACTACCGGCAGATCATCGTGCTGGCCAACCGGCACGACTGGCTCTCGGCGTTCTCCAACGAGCTGGGTGTGGTGCTCACTGTGGAACGCCTGATGGGCATGGAGGTGCCGGAGCGGGCCACCTGGCTGCGGATGGCCCTCGCGGAGCTGAACCGGGTGCTCAACCACCTGATGTTCCTCGGCTCGTACCCGTTGGAGATCGGGGCGATCACACCGATCTTCTACGCGTTCCGGGAACGGGAGACCATCCAGGCGGTGATGGAGGAGGTCTCCGGCGGCCGGATCCACTACATGTTCAACCGGGTGGGTGGCCTCAAGGAGGAGGTGCCGTACGGGTGGACCGGGCGGGCCCGCGCGGCCATCGGCGAGGTGCGCCGCCGGTTGCCCGACCTGGACCACCTGATCCGGCGTAACGAGATCTTCCTGGCCCGTACCGTCGGCGTGGGCGTGCTGTCCGCCGCGGACGCCGCCGCGTTCGGCGCGTCCGGGCCGGTGGCCCGCGCCTCCGGGCTCGACCTGGACCTGCGCCGCGACGACCCCTACCTGGCGTACGACGAGCTGGACGTGCCGGTGGTCACCAAGACCGCCGGGGACTGCCACGCCCGTTTCGAGGTGCTGCTCGACCAGGTGTACGCGTCGCTGGACCTTGCCGAGCAGTGCCTCGACCGGGTGGACCAGCTGACCGGGCCGATCAACACCCGGCTGCCGAAGGTGCTCAAGGCGCCGGAGGGGCACACGTACGCCTGGACGGAGAACCCGCTCGGCATCAACGGTTACTACCTGGTGTCCCGGGGTGAGAAGACGCCGTGGCGGTTGAAGTTGCGCACCGCCTCGTACGCGAACGTGCAGGCGTTGGCCACCCTGCTCCCCGGCTGCCTGGTCCCGGATCTGATCGCGATCCTCGGCTCGATGTTCTTCGTGGTCGGCGACATCGACAAGTGACAGGAGTCGCCTGACCGGTCACCGCCAGCGGTCGCTGGGTGGCGCCCCGCCGGCACGCGGTACGTCGTCCTGGGGCGGGTAGCCGTAGCGCTCGTCGACCCGCCGCCGGCCGGTCCGCTCCGGCTCGGGTTCCGCCTGGTGGCCGCGTTGGCGCGGTGGGCGCCACTCGTCCGGCACCGGCACACCACCCACCGGCAGCGCCGGCCTCCCCGGCTCGGCCCGCCGGCCGGCGTCCTCGTGACGGCGCGGCTCCTCGTAGCGGCCGGCGTCCTCGTGACGGCGCGGCTCTTCATACCGGCCGGCGTCCTCGTGACGGCGCGGCTCCTCGTGGCGGACGGCGGCCCAGCGGTCGGCCACCCGGTACTCGGTGCCGCTGGCGTCGGCGTGCACCTCGGCCCGGCGTTCGCCGACCCGCAACTCGCGGCCGTTCTCGTCGTCGCGGACGGCGGCCCACCGGTCACCGGCCCGCAACTGCGACCAGTACTCGCCGGTGTCGTCGGCCCGCAGAGGCGGCCCGGGCTGCGGCGCCGCGGCGTCCGTCCGGTCGCGCGGCTCCGACCAGCCCCGATCGTCCGGGCTGTCCCAGGAGTTCGCCGCCGGCCTCTCCGGTGTGCGGTGCGACCGGGCCACCGGCGCAGGCTCGTCGGGCTGGCCGTACGCGTCACGCCGATCGGTCCACTCCGGTTCGTCGCGGCGGCCCGCCCAGCCCGGCTCGTCGCCGTACCCGGCTCTGGGACGCTCCTCCGGCTCGCTCCTCGCTCGGCCGGCCGGGCGGGGGCGCTCATCCGCGTCACCGCCCCGGCTCCACTCCTGCGCGGGCGGGGTCCACTGACCGGCGTACCCGCCGCCGTAGCGCCCAGCCGGCTCGGCCGCGCCGCCGTCCACCACCGTGTGCCGGGTGGTGACGTGCACGGTCTCGGTGTGTCGGACCACGCCACCCGGCCGATGCGCCGGTTCGGGGCGGTCGTGTTCCCGGGGGCGGGCTGAGCCGTACGCGGTGGCGGCCGGCCGTTCCCCGCCGTACACCCCGGCGGCGGCCGGTGGCTCGGGGGCCTCCCGTGCGTACGCCGGCTCGTCCTCGTCCGTGTGCTCGGAGCGCCCCCACTGGGGCGTGTCGTGCTCGGAGCGCCCCCACTGGGGCGTGTCGTGCTCGGAGCGCCCCCACTGGGGCGTGTCGTGCTCGGGGCGCCCCCGTCGGGGCGCGTCGTCGGGCCCGGACACCCGAGCGCGGCCGGCCGACGCGTCACCCGGGACCCGGCTGCGGGCCACCGGCGCGACGTCCGCCGGCGGCTCGACGGAGGCCACCCGCGCCCGCCCGGGGCCCGCCGGCTCGACAGCGGGGGCGGCACCGGCGAGGGCGGCACCGGCGAGGGCGGCACCGCTGGCGTCGAGGCGGCGGCGCACCGCGGCAATCCCCTCCTGGGCCCGTTGCGCCTGGTCAAGCGCCTGGTTGCCGCGCTGGGCGGCGGCCACGATCTCGCTGCGCAGCTCTCGACGCAGCTCCTCGATCTCGTCCAGCAGCTCGTCGGTCCGCGCCGAGTCGCCTTCGCCCTCGGGCCGCAGCGCGATGGAGAGACCGATCAGCACGACAGCGAGAATGGCGAGCACAGCGGCGAAACGCAGCGGGCCGTTGCCGTCGGCCACCAGCAGGATCAGCGCCGCCACCGGCGCCAGGGCGACGCCCGCCCAGAAGAGCATGGTCAGCAGTGTTGGTTGACGCCGGGCGTCAGAGGTGGCCGGGGCTGGCATGGATGTGCAGCCTACCCACGACATCCATCGGAGGGAACGGGGTCCCCGGGACGCGCGGACGCCCCCGCCCGGTCGGGTGCGGGGGCGTCCTCGGCACGTGCGGGGAGGGCTCAGCTGGTGGCGAAGGCACCATCCGAGGAGAAGATCAGGCCCACGCTGATCGAACCGTCACGCAGCCCGCTCTTGGTCAGCGGGCCGCCCTGGTCCAGCGAGGAGAACTTGCCGACCGACAGCCCGTACGTCTTCTCCAGGCCCGGCTTGCAGAACGGACGCTGCTCGCACTCCGGCGGGCCACCCAGCGAGGTCGCGCTGCCGGAGCACTTCGCCGCCAACTCGGAGAGGGTCCGGACGCCGTACTTGTCGGCGAATGCCTGGGTCACCGCGAAGGCGTTCTGGTCCTGTGCGGCGGCCGGGGTGCCGAAGGTGAGGCCGGCCTTGTCGCCCTCGGCCTTGAGCGCGGTCACCGTCGTGTTGATGTCCGGTGAGGAGACCGGCTGCGCGTTCTGGCCGTTGGCCTTGGTGTTGAGGAACTCGGCCATCGTCGCCGCGTACTCCGGGACGACCTGGATCTCGCCCTTCTCCAGAGCCGGCGCGTAGAGCTCCCGGTTGCCGATCTGCTGCACCTTGACCTGGTAGCCGGCGGAGGTGAGCGCGATCCGGTACAGCTCGCCCAGGATCTGGCTCTCGGCGAAGTTGCCGGCACCCACCGTGATGTCTCCACCTGGGCCCTTGGCGATGCCCGCTGTGAGGTTGTTCGCGCTGGCGAACTCCTCGGCCGCCACCTTGGCGGTCTTGCGGTCCTCGTTGACGGCCTTGTTGAGCTGGATGAGCTTCGGGGTGTCGAGTGCGGCGGAGACCTTGTCCAGTGCGGCGATCAGCTGCGGGTTGGCCGCCTTGGTGTTGACCGCGGGAATGACGTTGTCGGAGTTCTGGAGCTTCTTGTCGTCCTGCAGAGCGATGAGCTGCTGGCCGGCGACCGGGGCGCACCCGGCGCCGGAGGCGCTCGTCTGCGGTGCGTCGGTGCCGGACGAGCCGGCGTCACCGCATCCGGTGAGGAGCGCTGCCCCGGCGACGGCGCTGATGGCACCGATCGCCAGACGTGTACGTGCGCGCATGTGCCCGCCTTCCGTGTCCCGGCGCGGCCCGTCCCGGGCCGGCCGCGTGTCCGACGGGCGATCCTGACTATCGGTCGCCCGCGAATGTCCACCCAACATGCTCCGCAACCGACCGACAACCTGGGATGGACTTCGTCACCCCATCGTCACCGATCGGACGGACCTGGGTCGCCAGCCGGACGCAGGCTCACCCGGACGGGTCAGGCGCTCCCGGTGGCATCTGCGGCTCGGGGCCGCCCCAGGCGCTGTCGCCCGCGCCGCAGCGGTTTGGGGGTCACCAGTCGTTCGACGCCGCCGAGGACCACCTCGGCGAGCAGCGCGAGCCCAGCCACCAGCACACCGCCGGCGACGATCTGCCCGCCGCCGGCCGCGATACCGATACCGAAGCCGGTCCGGATGATCTGGCCCAGGCCGCCGCCGTTGACGAAGGACGCCAGCGCCGCGGTCGCGATCACCTGAACCGCCGCGGTGCGGAAGCCGGCCGCCAGATATGGCACTGCGAGCGGCAACTCCACCCGGCGCAACAGTTGCGAGCTGGACAGGCCCATCCCCCGGGCCGCGTCGCGAGCCTCCGGGTCGACCTGCCGCACCCCGGTGTAGGCGTTGGCCAGCAGCGGCGGCACGGCGAAGACGGCCAGTGCCACCACGACCGGCGTCCGCCCGAAGCCGCTGGCGAAGGCCACCGGCAGGATGGTCAGCAGCGCCAGGGTGGGGATGGCCAGGGTGGCGTTGGAGATCAGCACCACGAGGCCGCCACCGCGGCCGAGGTGCCCCAGCCAGAGGCCGAGCGGCCAGGCCACCAGGCAGCCGAGCGCCACCGCCAGGGCCGAGATCGTCAGGTGCTCACCGAGCCGGTCCAGCATGCCGCCGGGGTTGGTCCAGTTCAGCGGGTCGTTGATCCAGGTGATCGCCTGCCCGATCGGGTTCGCCGCGACGGTCACCGTGCCCTCCGGGTGGACCAGGGGGTCACCAGTCGGGCGACCAGGATGAGCAGCAGGTCGAGCACGACCGCGAGCGCCACGCAGAGCAGCGCGGCGGTCATGATCTCAGCCTTGTAGAGGTTGTTCTGGAAACCCGCGAAGATCAACTGCCCGAGCCCGCCGTGCCCGACCAGCACCCCGACCGTGACCAACGCCACCGTCGAGACGGTCGCCAGCCGTACGCCTGTCACGATGCCCGGCAGCGCCAGCGGCAGGTCGATCCGGAACAGGCGCCCCCACCGGCCGTAACCCATGCCCTCGGCGGCCTCCCGGACCTCCGGGGGCACCTGGTTGAGGCCGGCCACCACGTTGCGCACGATCAGCAGCAGCGCGTAGAGGACCAGCCCGACAAGCACCGTGGTCGCCCCGGTGCCCAGGTAGGGGGCGATGAACGCGAAGAGGGCCAACGACGGGATGGTGTAGACCACCCCGCTGACGGCGAGGATCGGCCCGGCGAGCGGACGGACCCAGTACGCCAGCACGGACAACGGCAGGGCGATCAGCACCGCGATCAACACCGCCCGCCCGGTGAGGGAGGCGTGTTCGCGCACCGCGGCGAGGATCGTGTCAGAGTTGTCCCGCACGTACTGCCAGGAGAACCAGGGGTTACCCGGGTCGGCCCGGTAGCTCAGGCGGAAGGACATACGTGGACGTTACCCCGGAGGCTGCCAGCGTGGCCCAATCACCTCGCGCGGCGTCGATCACCCTGCAGGGCATCCAGAAGCGCTACCCGAACGGCACCGAAGCTGTCCGGGACCTCAGCCTGGATGTCCGGGCCGGCGAGCTGGTGGTGCTGATCGGCCCGTCCGGCTGCGGCAAGTCGACAGTGCTGCGGATGATCAATCGGCTGATCGAACCGACCGCCGGTCGCATCACACTCGGCGACGAGGATGTCACCGACGTCGACCCGGTACGACTACGCCGTCGAATCGGGTACGTGATCCAGAACGTCGGTCTCTTTCCACACCAGACGGTACGGGCCAACGTGGCCACCGTGCCGGGCCTGCTCCGCTGGCCCAAGGGCCAGACCCGGGCCCGGGTCGACGAGTTGCTCGACCTGGTCGGGCTGGACCCGACCGAGTTCGGTGGTCGCTACCCGCACGAGCTGTCGGGTGGCCAGCGGCAGCGGGTCGGGGTCGCCCGCGCGCTCGCCGCCGACCCTGTGGTGCTGTTGATGGACGAGCCGTTCTCGGCCGTCGACCCGATCGTCCGAGCCCACCTCCAGGAGGAGTTCCTGCGCCTGCAGGCCGAGGTGCGCAAGACCATCGTGCTGGTCACCCACGACCTCGACGAGGCGGTCCGACTCGGTGACCGGATCGCGGTGCTCTCCGAGGGCGGGCACCTGGAGCAGTACGACACCCCTGCCACGCTGCTCGGCGCACCCGCCACTCCGTTCGTACGCGAGTTCGTCGGCGCCGACCGGGGCATCCGCCGGCTGGCCGTCACCCCGCTCGACCGGGAGGCGCTGGAGCCGGTGCCCGAGGACGCCGCAGCGGACCTGCCCACCGTCGCGCTGGACGGCTCCGCGTACGACGCGTTGGCGGTCCTGCTCACCTCGGGCCGGGACCGGCTCGTCGTGACCGACGCCGGCCGACCGGTGGGCGCGCTCAGCCGACAGCGTCTCCTCGACCTCGGCCGCCCGACCAGCTGACCCACCCCGGCCGGGTCGGGCACGACCGCCGCGCCTGACCCCGCCCCGGCCGGGTCAGGCGCGACCGCCGAGGCTGGCGATGCCGATGATCCACCCGGTGAGGAAGCCGTAACCGGCACCGGCGCTGGCGTCCTGCAGGGCCCCCAGCAGTGACGGCGCCGGGCCGAGCAGCGCCGCCAGCACTGCGGCCAGCCCACCGGCCAACACGTAGGCGGCCCAGCCGGAGAAGAACTGGCTGACCGGGCCGGGCACCCGGGCGACCTGGGCGGCGGGCAACAGGTAGAGCAGGGCCACCGCCAGGACCACCAACAGCACGGCCCGCACGTCGGCGGCGAACAACCCGCCGGCCTGCCCGTCCGCGTCGAGCCGCCAGGCCGGCCAGGCGAGCAGGCGCGCGTAGAAGGCACCGCCCGACTCCGGGTCGGTCAGGCTGACGGCCCAACCGGTGTACGCCGGACTGCCGCAGATGCCCACCAGCAGCAGCACGGCGAGCGCCCCGGTGCCGGCGGCCGTGCCGTAGCGGCTGACCGGGCCGGAGCGGTGGATGAGCGACGCGATCCGCCCAGGCCCCGAACCGGTGGCTCGGGCCGACCTGGGCTGCCCCGAGCGGCTCAGTGCTTCATCAGGTAGTCGATGAAGGCGGCCCGCAGCAGCGGCGCCGACTCCTCGTAGCCGTGACCGGTCAGCTCCCGCCACAGCGCGTTGGCCTCGTCGATCGTCGGGCCGATCGAGTTCGGGGCGCCGTCCAGCACCGTCGCCTCGTCCGCGTTCGGCAGGCGGCGCAGCACCGACCAGTAGAAGCCCACGTCCCGACGCTCCCGGGCCCGGGCGAACGCCCGCTCCCGCAGCTCCTCGGTGGACAGCGCGTCAAGCTCCTCGAACGAGGTTCCGCCGGGGGTGGCGGCAGGTGTGTCGGTCATGTCGCCGAGCCTAACGGTCGAGATCAGCTCCGGCTCGGCGGACGCGACGGGGGTCACCGCTCGTCTGTGTCCCACCGCCGCGGGCCGTCCTCCCAGCGCGGATCCCGCCACGGGTCGACCGGTTGGGGCGCGGCCTGGGTCGGCAGCGTGGGAGGCCAGTTCTCGACGGACTGCGGCTGCTGCATGGTCCAACCCGAGCTGATCGTGCCGTCGCTGACCGGCTCCGGCCTCTCCGGGCTGCCCGGTCGAGGCCGCCCGAGCGTCTCGACCAGCCTGGTGGCCAGCAGCCCGACGCCGAGCGCGGCCCCACCGACCACCCAGTTGCTCAACGTCCAGCCGCGCTCCACCGCGTACACCTGGAAGACGGTGACCAGGCCGACCGCCAGCAGCGTGCCGAACACGCCGCCCCGGCGGCCATACGCGCTGGTGCCGGCGAGCAGGGCCACGCCGATCGCCAGCACCGTCGAGTCCAGCCCCGAGGTGGGCGCCACCGGCCCGGGGTCGTTGGCGGCGAGCAGCACGCCGGCGAGAGCGGCCAGCACCGTGGAGACGACCAGGGCGACGGCGGTCACCACGGCGGACACCGCGCCCCGCCGAAGGGCCGGGTCGGCCATCGGTCGGTACCGGCCGACGAGCCGGCGGATCGCCCGGATCGCGCCGAACAGCCCGCCGAGGACGGCCACCGCGGCGAAGCCGGCGAAGAGATACCCCGCGCTGCTGGTGGGGTCGTAGTCGCCCTGCACCAGCACCGGCGCCGAACGGCGTTCGATGTACACCACCACGGCGGCGGCGCCGGCCAGGCTGGCCGCCCAGCCCGGCACGTGCAGCACCACCACGGCCAGCGCCAGCGCGAGCCCGCCCACCGCGGCGACCGCCAGGGCCGGCCCGATCGACGCCGGCAGGCCCCGATCACCCTGCTCGGCGTAGTGCAGGGCCGCCGCCACCGCGACCGGGCCGACCGCCAGGTTCGGTGCGGCCGTACGCAGGCTCAGCCCCGCCGCCAGGGCGAGCAACCCCAGCCCGACCGCGTCGATCAGCAGCGTCCGTAGGTTGCCGTCGCGCACGGCGGCCGGATCCTCCTGCCAGAGCAACCAGCTCACGACTGCCAGCCCAACCAGCAGCAGCAGCTCCCACCCCAGGTGTACGCCGATCCGGTCCCGGCCAGGCTCACCGTGGGTGGGGTCGTCGAAGACGTTGTCCAGTACGGCGGCCGGCACCCCCGACGAGGGTTCGGCCGACCGGTCCCGGCCCGCTTCTTCGTACCCCATGACGCCGCCTCCCCAGTGGCCGGCCGTCCCCGGTCCGGCGCGCGGACGGACCCTGGGCGGCCCTTGCTCTCCGATCGCAGGCACCGTACCCGCGCCCGCAGCCGGGCGTAACCCCCTGCTCAGCGCTGGCCGGGGTGGCTCTCCCATGGGTCCTGCTCGCGCTCGTCGTCCGGGCGTTCCGGCACCCGGCAGGAGCGCTCCAGCCAGAGCGCGGCGCCGACCAGGGCCAGCGAGGCGAGCAGGCCACCAACAGCGGCCGGTCGATCGTCCAGGGCTGCGCGGGTGGTCTCCACGAAGAGCCAGCCGCTGAGCCCCGCGTAGAAGCCCGCGAAGATCGCCGCGGCGAGTGCCGACGCCTTGGCCAGCACCACGAACCGGGCAACCACCAGCGGGTTGACCGGCTCCCGGCCCGGCTTGCGCTCGATCCGGCCCCGCGTGTTGATCGCGGCGTACGCCTCCAGCACGGCGAGGCCGGCCAGCGTCACCACCGGCAGCCAGGGCAGCCGGGGAATGCCGCTGTAGTAGAGGGAGCTGATCAGCAGCCAGGCCACCGCCGCCGCACCCAGGCCGGCCACGACAAGGGTCGAGATCCGGGTGGGGCCCATCCGGGACCCGTCCGGGCCCGACCCGCGGGGTGAGGGCTTCGCCTGCGTCATGCCGGCCGGTTCCGCTCGGTCATGCCGTCGACTCTAACGCCAACTCCGGCCGGGGACGCAGTTCCAACGCCTCGTCCGCCGCGGGACCGGTGGTCAGCAGGTCGGTCAGCCAGCCGTGGCCGGGCAGCCGACCGTACGGCTGGATGTCGATCCACGGACGCAGCACGAAGGCGCGCAGGTGCGCCCGGGGGTGCGGCAGGGTCAGCTCCTCGTCGTCGCTGAGCACCGGCTCGTCGTCGTCGCCCCAGACCGCGATCACGTCCACGTCGAGGGTGCGCGGCCCGAACCGCCGCTGCGGGTCACGGACCCGGCCGGCCGCGCGCTCCGCGTCGCGGGCCCGCTCGAGCCAGTCGCGCGGGGTCGCGCTCTCGTCCTGGGCGAGCACCACCGCGTTGAGGTACGCGGGCTGCTCGGTGTCGCCCCACGGTGGAGTCTCGTACACCCCGGAGAGCACGAGCACCGCGTCGCCGAGGGTGGCGACGGCCGTGCGCAGGTGCTCCAGGCGGTCACCCAGGTTGCTGCCGAGCGAGAGGATCGCCCGGGTCACCTGGCACGCGCCCGGGTCATGGTGACGGCCACGTCGGTGAAGGTGTGCGGCACCGGGGCCTCCGGCTTGTGCACGGTGATCGTCGCGGCGTCGACCCGTTCGTCGGCGAGGCAGACCGCGAGGAGCCGGTCCGCGAGGGTCTCGATCAGGTTCACCGGCTCGCCCGTCACCACCGCGACCAGGCGTTCGGCCAACTCGCCGTAGTGCACGGTGGCGGTGACGTCGTCGGTGGCGGCAGCCGGGCCGAGGTCCAGCTCCAGGACGGCGTCGACCACGAAGTCCTGCCCCTGTACGCGTTCGAAGTCGTACACCCCGTGCCGGCCGCGCGCCCGCAGGCCGGTCAGGTGGATCCGATCCGTCGTCATCGCCGTACCCCATGCTCGTGGTCGTGTTGCGCTCGCTTCCGGTCGTGCGGCGGCACGGCCAGGCGCGGGCTTCCGGTGGCGACCCAGACGGCGAGCGCGTCGGCGGTGGCCTGCACGTCGTGCACGCGTACGCCCCAGGCGCCCGCCGCGACCGCCAGCACGCTGGTGGCCACGGTGGCCGCCTCCCGCTGGGCGGTCGGTCGCGGCGTGCCGTCCGACGCGGCGAGCAACCCACCGAGGTACGACTTACGGCTGGCCCCGAAGAGCAGCGGGTAGCCCAGATCCAGGAGCTCCGGCAGGCGGGCGCTGAGTTCCCAGTTGTGGGCGGCCGTCTTGGCGAAGCCGAGCCCGGGGTCGACGATGAGGCGGTCGGCGGACACCCCGGCGGCCAGCGCCGCGTCGATCCGTTCGGCCAACTCGGCCCGGACGTCGGCCACCACGTCGGTGTAGGTGGCCAGCTCGCGCATCCCACGGGAGTGCCCACGCCAGTGCATCAGCACCCACGGGCAGTGCGCGTCGCGGACCACACGGGCCATGTCCGGGTCGGCCAGGCCACCGGAGACGTCGTTGACCACCGCCGCGCCGGCGGCCAGAGCCGCCTCCGCGACCCGTGCGCGGCTGGTGTCGACGCTGACCCTCACGCCGGCGGCGGTCAGCTCGCGGATGACCGGCAACACCCGCTCGGCCTCGGTCGCAGCGTCGATCCGCTCAGCGCCCGGACGGGTCGACTCGCCGCCGATGTCGACCAGGTGCGCACCCGCGTCGCGGAGACGGACGCCATGTCCGACGGCGGCGTCCAGGTCGGCGTACCGTCCGCCGTCGGAGAAGGAGTCCGGTGTGACGTTGAGGACGCCCATCACCACCGGGCCCGAGGCCCGCACCAGATCGGTCACGACTAGACGGTACCGGTCGCGGCAGCGGCGCCCAGCGACCCGGGTCGCCCCCACACCACTGCCCCTGACGTGCCAATTAGAACAGGTGTACGATCGGTCATTCGGGCAGCATCGGGCAGTCCCTTCGCGGCTTGTCGCAATCCGGGGCGGCCCGTACGCTTTGGAATTGGCCAGCATCGAGATGGCGAAGCTTGGAGGGAGGGCCGAAGCGGGGGAAAACCGCCCAAACCTCGCCACCCTCCGTGGTGAGTAACGAACACAGGGTCAAGAACGCCATGCCCTGTGGAGCACTTTTCCCGCCAGGCTTGCCTATTGCACCGCCGCGGCACCGCCGGCCGCGCTATGGGGAGGTTCCAGTGATCGCCTTCGAGCTCATGGAGACGGCGTCGTCCGGCGTCGCCCACGCGCTCTCCACCCTGGCGTCGACTCCACTCGCGGAGCCGGCACCGAAGGGGATCGACACCAACAGTGTCGTCACCTTCTTCGCCAGCAAGATCGCGCCGATCCTGCTCGCCGTCCTGGGCGTCATCTTCATCGGCCGTGCCAGCCGGGGCGAGATCTCCAAGGTGCTGACCAGCTCCGCGATCGCCATCGTCGGGCTCGCCTTCATCGCCGGCGCGGCAACACTCTTCTTCGTCGGCGATTATCTGATCGACCTGATCTTCGAATAGGCGCGTTCACCAGATGCGGCTGCGCACCGACGACGACATCTACCGGGCCCGCCTGGTCTACCTCGGGCCGCCCGGTTACACCCTTCCGGTCCACCTGCCCTACGCCCAGTACGGGCTCTTCATGCTGCTGGTCCCCCTCTACATGTTCATCCACTGGCTGTTCACGTTGACGGTCGAGCTCTTCCCAGCCTGGGAGATCGCGCTCGCCATCGTGACCACGTCGTTCATCTTCCGGCACGTCGACCCCGATCGGCCGGCGCGGGTGGTCATCCGCACCGCGCTGACCGACTGGCGACGCACTCGGGAGCCGGCGGTCGAGCAGCGCGATCCGCGTCTGGTCGGCAGCCGGATCAGGATTCGGGAGGAGCTGGCATGACCGGACGTACGTCGAACGGTCCGTCGCAGGACGCGGGCAAGGGTCTGCCGACGGTCACCGAGGCGATCGCATGAGCCGCTCCTCCACGCCGGGCTCCCCGGCCGGCCGCCCGGGTGCGCCAGCCGGTCACCGTGCGCACTCATTCGACTACGTCGAGGACGAGGACGAGGTTGCCCTCGACCCCGCGCTTGTGACGTCGCCCGGTCACGGTGCCGTCGGCGTGTTCCAGGCGCCCCGGCCGGTCTCCCGCCGGACGCCACCGGCCGAGCCCACCGCCGTGTCGGCCGGTGAGAACGCCGACATCGACTCCCCCTTCCTGGACCTCTTCGGCGGCGGGGGACGACCCGGCACGGCACGAGCCGTCACGGCCGGCCCGAGCACCCGGGAACAGCCGGCGATCCCGCACCAGCCGCCACCCACCCCCAGCCCCGCACCAGCCCGCGCGGTTCCCGAGCTGGAGCCACCGTGGACACCCGCCGACCAGCCCGGCAGCGGTGGCCGGCCGGTCGAGCCACGGCACGGCGGTGGCCACCCGGCCAGCGAGTCCCGGGTGCCGCATCAGGCCGGCGATCGACGGCCGATGCTGCGTCTGCCGGAGGAGCCCGACCCGTCCACCGGCCGTGGCCCGGCGGCGGCGACCACCGGCAGTGGCTCGCCGACGGCGTTCACCGGCCCCGCCGGCCGGACGGCCGGAGCCCTGCCGGGCAGCCGACCCACGGCCACCCCGACGGCTCCGGTGGGCCGGCCCACGCCACCGGTCGAGCAGCCGGCCAGCATCGCAGCCACCGATCGGCCAGCGCTGGAGCGCACGGCGCGGCGGACCACCGACCCGGAGCGGCCCAGGAACACCGGCACCGCGTCCACCGGGAAAGAGGTCGCCGCGCCCCGACAGCGCACGCCGAGCCGACCGGACCGACCGATCAAGCCGACCCGGGTTCGCGCTCCGAAGATCAAATTCGGCGATCGGGATCCGTCGGTCGAGTTGGCCATCACCGAGATCGCCGGCCACCTGACCTTCACGCCGAACACCGTCACGGCCTGGTACTGGCTGCCCGAGGTCCGCTGGGCGTTCCGGCCGGACGCCGAGCGCGAGGCGCTGCTGTCGGCGATCTCCGAGCAGTACGCCGGCCTGGCCGGCTTCCGACTGCACCTGCGCCGCACCACCCGGCCGTTCCCCGCCGACGAGTGGGCGCGCACGATCGACACGCACACCTCGGCACCACTTCCCGACGTACCCGGCACCACCGGCTGGGCCGATCACCTGGTCGCCGCCCAACGGCACCTGATGTCGGTCAACCACGCCGAGGGGCAGACCTACCTGGGTGTCACCTTCGCCCGCCGTTCCCTCGGCGACTCGCTCACCGAGCGGCTGCTGCGCACCTTCGGCCGGGGCACCGCCGATGGGGAGCGCCGCAAGCTGGGCCGCACCGTGGAGCAGTTCGACGAGGTGCTCGGCGCTTTCGGCATGCGCGGCCGGCGGGTCACCGCCCAGGAGCTGGAGTGGCTGCTCTACCGCTCGGTGGCGCTGTGCATGTCGCCGCCGAGCACCCTCTCCCCCGTCACCGACGGGCGCTGGGAGCGCGGCGACCTGCTCGCCATGACCGAGCAGGTCGAGCGCTACCGCACCCCGTACGGCTCGACGGTCAAGCTGGTCAACCGGATGACCGGCGAGGAGCGGCACGTCGCCGTGCTCGCCGTCGGTCGGATGGAGCCGCTGGAGATCCCCGAACGGCACGAGCCCTGGCTGCACTTCCACGAGCGGCTGCCCTGGCCGATGGAAATCTCCACCCGCGTCGACATCCTCGGCTCCGGCGACTCCTTCCGCAATCTCGAACACCGGCTGCGGATGATCCGCTCGCAACAGCTCGACTACGCCGAGCACGGCATCGACGCGCCCCCAGAGCTGGAACGACTGGCCAAGCGCGCCCTGGTGATCGGCGACGAGATGACCACCGGTCTGCCTGTCGACTCGGCCCGTGCCCACGGCTGGCACCGGATCGCCGTCGGCGGCCGGACCAGGGAGGAATGCCTGGAGCGGGCCCGCCGGCTCATCCAGCTCTACTCCCGGGAGCTACGCATCTCGCTGCAGCACCCGAAGAACCAGGACTGGCTGGCCCGCGAGTTCATCCCCGGCGAGCCGATCGCCAACACCGGCTACGTCCGACGCATGCCGGTGCCACTGCTCGCCGCCGCGCTCCCCCAGGCCGCGTCGAACGTGGGCGACCGGCGAGGCGACCTCATCGGCCGCACCGCCGGCACCTGCCGCCGCCCGGTCTTCCTCGACCTGCACTTCCCCATGGAGGTCCGGGAACGCTCCGGGCTCGCGGTCTTCGTCGCAGAACCCGGCGGCGGCAAGTCGACACTGCTCGGCGCCCTGGGCTACCTGGCCGCCCGCCGAGGTGTCCAGGTGACCCTGCTCGACCCGTCCGGCCCGCTGGCCCGCCTCTGCGCGATGCCCGAACTGCGGCCGTACTCCCGGGTGTTGAACCTGACCGGCTCGGAACACGGCACCCTGGCGCCCTACTCGCTCATCCCGACGCCGCTGCGCTCCGAGTTCGGCAGCGGCGCCGCCGGTGACCGGGAGTTCGAGATCGCCGTCTCCAACGCCCGGGCCGAGCGGCGGATGCTCGTCCAGGACATCTGCATGATGCTCGTCCCACCGCAGGTCGCCAGGGAGGCGTCGACCGCCACCCTCTTCCGGCACGCCGTCCGCCAGGTCCCCGCCGAGGAAACCTCCACCCTGGACGACGTGGTGAGCTGCCTCGGGCGGCTCGACGACGACGCCGGCAAGGAACTGGCCAACCTCCTGCTGGACACCGCCGAGATGCCACTGGCCATGCTTTTCTTCGGCCGACCGCCGGAGGGGCTGCTCGGTGCCGACGCGGCACTCACCGTGATCACCATGGCCGGGCTACGGTTGCCCGACCTCAAGATCGAACGGGAGTACTGGTCAGCCGAAGAGGCCCTGGCCCTGCCGATGCTGCACACCGCGCACCGGCTCGCCGTGCGGCGCTGCTACGGCGGCTCGATGTCATCCCGCAAGCTCGTCGGCCTCGACGAGGCGCACTTCATGGAGGGCTGGCGGTCCGGGCGCTCCTTCCTCGTCCGACTCGCCCGCGACTCCCGCAAGTGGAACCTCGCCGCGCTGGTCGCCTCGCAGAACCCCAAAGACATCCTCGGCCTCGACGTCCAGAACCTCGTCTCCACAGTCTTCGTCGGCCGCATCGCCGAAGACGCCGAGATCGCCTCCGAAGCTCTGCGACTGCTGCGGGTGCCGGTAAACGACGGGTACGAGGGCACGCTCGCCTCACTCTCCGCCGCCGACACCAGCTCGTCCAGCCGGCTCGGCTTCCGCGAGTTCGTGATGCGCGACGTCGACGGCCGGGTGCAGAAGGTCCGAGTCGACGTCTCGTACGTCGAAGGGCTGCTGGACCACCTCGACACGACGCCCGCCGCTATCGCCGCAGCGGCCGGAGTCCTACCGAGCATCCCCCTGCCGGATCTGGAGGCGTGACATGGCTAGGGCCTGGGCAAGGACTGTGTCGTTCCTGCTCGCCCTTGGCGTACTGGCCGGGGCCTCCCTCACCTGGCCGCTGATCGGCGCGGAGGCCGCAGCCGCCGCACCGCCCGCCGCCCAGGCCCGCGCTGACCTCTGCACGACCGCGGAATGGCAAGCTGACTTCCGCGCCTGCGTAGCGAAGCTGAAGCAGGTCAGTCAGGCCGAAATCGACTGCCGGAAGCCGCCCGTGCCGTCCGCACCGGATTCTGGCCTCGCCGGCTGGTTCGCCTCTCGCCCGGACTCGTCGAAGCTGGCCGGGCCAAAGGGCATCTACAGCGACTACGGCTACGGCGGTTACAGCTTCAACACGTATGACGTGGAGGGTGGCTGTGCCTCCACCATTCTCCATCCGGACTACAAGTTCACCACGACCGTCGCCAACGGGGAGCTCATGATCGCCACGGCGGTCGTGGGCGCCTCGAACGCCCTGCGCGAGCGGGCCTGGGATCCTCGCTCCATGTGGGATTGGGCCGACCCACTGGTGGAGAAGGCCACCAAAGCCGTCTATCAAAAGGTATTCAGCGTCTTCGGGATCGTCACACTCTGCGTGGTGGGTCTCTATCTGCTCTGGCGCTCACGCCAGTCGGACATGAGCAATGCGATGACGACGGCTGGGTGGGCGCTACTGGTGATGGTGGCGGTCACCGCACTGGCGGCCTGGCCGGTCAAGTCGGCGAACATCGCCGACGGCACCCTGATCACCTCGCTCGGCGTGGTGCACGATGCGGTGGGTCCCGCAGCTCGGGATACACCGGCGGATCGTTGCGCCGTTCCCAACCCAGACGCTTGTGTGGATAAAAGACCGCCCGCTGTTCGGGCCAGCGACACTGCCACCGAGGCGATGCTCTACCGCAACTGGCTGCGCGGAGTGCTCGGCTCGGCGGATAGCGAGACCGCCCGCAAGTATGGCCCTGCCCTGTACGACGCTAAGGCGTTTTCCTGGGAGGAAGCCGAAAAGCTGCGCGCCAACCCGGCAACCCGGCCAGCGACGATCCAGGCCAAGCAGCAGCAGTGGATGACGGTCGCGGAGCAGATCAAGGCCGAGGACCCGGAGGCGTACGAGTTCCTGACGGGCACCCGCGATATGGACCGAATCGGCTCTGGCTTCATCGCCGTGCTCGCGGCCGTGCTCTTCGCGATGTTTGACCTGACCGCGTCGGTGCTGGTACTGCTGGGCTTCCTGATCTTCCGGTGGGCGGTGATCGCGGCGCCCATCCTCGGCACCATCGGTCTGCTCCGGCCTGCCAGCGCGGGCCTCCGGCGACTGGCGAACGCCGTGGTCGCCGCAGTGTTCAACATCGCCATCTTCGGCACCGGGGCCGCCATCTACCTGTTCGCCGTCGATCTGATCATGAGTACCCCCGCCCTTCCCGGTTGGCTTCAGGTGGTGCTGGTGTGGCTCTGCGGGGTGGTCGGATGGCTGCTGCTGCGGCCGTACCGGCGGATCACCCAACTCGGCGGCAAGGACAGCAGCGAAGCGGTCAGTTCGGCCGGGTCCTGGCACCGCCGGTTCTTCCGCGACATGCGGACCGCCGCACGGCTGGACGTGGCGGAGCCAGGTGGCACCGCCGAACCGGTGGGCGGACGTCGACGATCACCCGAAGCGGCGCAGACCCGGCTTCGACCGGAGGCGCGGCGAGAGGACCCGACCCCGGTGCCGACCGCTGCGGCCGAGGGCCGACGAGCAGACGCGGCGCGCCCGGACGGTCGAGAGCGGCCCGACGAAGCGCCGACGGAAAAGGGCGGGGGGCGCGGCCGCCCGGTCGCTCCGCAGCCGCGACGCCGACAGCCAGCCACCTGGACCGAGCCGGATGTACCGGCTGAGAACCCGTCGTTCGTGGTCTACCGTCCGGGCTCCACCGAGCGGGCACCGGATCGCACCGGACCACGGGTGCGCTCAGAGGCGAGGTGACGGTCATGCGACGGGCGTTGGAGTTCCTCTTCACTCGGGCGCTGCGGTCCCGGCTGGGCGTTGCGCTGCTGATCGGGGTGGTGGTCATCGGCGTGCTCGGGGCGGCCCGGCTGATCTCCAACCCGGTCGATTCAGCCGAGGGGTTGAGCAACCGTCCCGACGGGCCGATCATCACCGTGGACCCGACGGCCGGCGACGACGGTCTGCTCAACAGTGCGGCTCCGCCGTCACCCGTGACGTCGCCCGGCGCCCGCACGCCCGAGCAGACCGCCGACCGCTTCACCAAGGCCTGGCTGGGCCGCCCCGGGATGACCACCGAGGAGTGGCAGGCTGGCCTACGGCCGCTCTCCACGCCAACGCTGCGGGAGAAGTTGATCGGCGCCGAGCCCGAGAGCGTGCCCGCCGAGAAGGTCGCCGGTCCGCCCACCATGCGAGAGCGGACCGAGACGTTCGTCGAGTTGCTGCTCCCCCTTGATGCCGGCCGGCTCCGGCTGGAGCTGGTCACCTCCGACGATGGTTGGCTGGTCGACGTTCTGGACTGGGAGCGGCCATGAACGACATTGGTAGCGCCGGAATCCGCCGCGGGCCTCTCCGGCTCGGTGTGGTCGCCGCGGTGCTCACCGGGATGCTGCTCCTGCTCTGCTGCACCGGCGGCACCGCGGCGTTCTTCCTCACCGGGCTCGGCGGCGACGACGCCGAGAACGGGGACACCCTGGCAGGTATGGAGTGCGGACCGGTCCGAGCGGTGAACGTCGCGGGCAAGCTGCCGCGGTTCGCCGAGTACGGCGACACCCAGGTCCGCAATGCCGCGATCATCATCAAGGTCGGCCAGGACATGGGCGTGCCCTCGCGAGGTTGGGTGATCGCCCTCGGCACCGCGATGCAGGAGTCCGCCCTGCGCAACCTGGCGAACAGCGGGGTGCCCGAGTCCCTGGCCCTGCCGCACGAGGGCGTTGGCGCGGACCACGACTCGCTCGGCCTGTTCCAGCAGCGGCCGGGGTGGGGCACGGTCGCCCAGCGGTTGACCCCCGCTTACGCGGCCCGCAAGTTCTACGAGAAGCTCGTCAAGGTGGACGGCTGGCAACGCCGACCACTGACCGTGGTCGCGCAGCGGGTGCAGGTCAGCGCATACCCGGACGCGTACGCCAAACACGAAGAGGTAGCCAGCCGGATCGTGGACGCGTTGGCCGGCGGCGCGGCCCGCACCGTCGAGATCAACGGCAAGGCGATGTGCAATGCGGCCGAGCGCGGCCAGATCGCCGCCTCCGGCTGGACCGCGCCGATCCCTGGCGGAGTCGGCTCCGGTTTTCGCACCGCCAGTCGGCCCAGCCACAACGGAGTCGACATCGGCGCGGCCAAGGGCACCGAGATCCGCGCGGCAGCGACCGGTCGAGTGTTGGTTTCGACCTGCGACGAGGACCGCCGCGGCCGCCAAGACTGCAACGTGGACGGATTCCCCGGCAAGGGGGGCTGCGGCTGGTTCGTCGACCTGTTGCACGCCGGTGGCTACATCACCCGGTACTGCCACATGGTGGTCCAACCCTTCGTCAAGAAGGATCAGGTCGTGACGGCCGGTCAGGTGATCGGCAAGGTCGGCAGCAGTGGCAACTCCTCGGGTCCGCATCTGCATTTCGAGGTGCACCTGCGTAACAACCGCAACGCGTCCGGCGCGGTGAACCCGGTCCCGTTCATGCGCGAGCGGGGCGCCCCGCTGCGCGCCGCTGAGTGAGGCCATCGCGGGTATGACCGGACCATTGCCCGACCCGTTCGCCGACCAGCCCGACTGGGCACCGCAGCCACCTAGACCGCTGGCCATCGTCCCCGCGACCGAACGGGTCGAGCTACGCGGGCGACGGGTGCTGGTCGGCCTGCCGGGGTTGGGGTGGCGCGGCGACCTGCGTGCGGACGACCGGGTGGTGCAGAGCGCCCGAACCTACGTGCCGGTGATCCCCGAGCACGAGTGGTACCGGGCCGAAGCCGACCAGGTCGAGGTCTTCGCGCCACTGGTGCCGGTGGAGCGGGTCTGGGTGGAGACCGTCGGCAGTCGACCGGGGGTGGACGGCACACGGGATACGGGTATCCGATTGGTCTCGCTGGACGGCCCGGCACACCGGACCCCCACACCGGTCTTCGAAGCCGACGCGGTCACCGGTCGGCGGGTGGTGCACGTCGAGGGCGGCCTGGAGCACCGTGACCTTCGAGCGGTAACCGAGACCTACTCGGGCGCCGAAGGGGACATCTGCGTGCGAGTCACACCCGAGGTGGAGTGGTATCGGTGGGCCTGGCGCGGCCAGTCACCCACCACGTTGGAAGTGCCGGTCCATTTGTTGTGGATTGAGTGACGTTAGCTAGCGCGCGCGCCGCCACACACCTGCCAGCCGTCGGCTAGCCGGGTCTCGAATTGCCAGGGCTGCCGATCGCTCTGGTTCATCCCGTCGATTCGGGCCGAGATGATCAGCGTGACCTCAACGGCAGCTACATCACCCTGCTTCTGCACCGCCAAGGGCCCCCAACTAACAGTTATCGTGGCTCCGAAACGCTGTTCTCGTGCGAGCAGATCGGCCCGCAGAGCATCCAACGCCTCCAACTGCGGCCCGCTCTCGCAGGTGAAGAGGTCCGCTCTTGTGTCGTTGCGATCCACGAGGAATGCGCGCAGATAGTTGTCCACGACTACGTCGGGTGCGCTGCGGTCGGGGGTTGAGGCGCGGTCGTACCACACGTAGGCGGTTGCGATTCCGCCTAGGCAGAGCAGGGCGAGCACGCCGGCGACGACCGTGAGCGCCGTCCGCATTCGACGGCGTGGCGGCTGCGGTGCCGGCGGCGCCGGGGCGGGCGGCAGCTGCTCGGACGGTGTCCGCTGGGCCGGTACGCGGGAGACCTGGGAACCGGCGGGGGGCTGCACTGATTCCACCTCCTGAAGTTATCGGCTGGACGCCCCGGAGCCAATGCCTCAGATGCAGCGGATCGTGACGGGCCCCTCCCCACCGGTGAGATCCACGACATCACCGGCGCAGCGCCGAGGCACCTCCCGGAGGTGCGCCCTCGGCTGGGATACCGTCTCTGCTTGGGGAGGGGTTGCCAACCTCGGGTAGAGGGGGTGGACGCGGTGGCCGGTCCGAAGGCTCGCACGAACCGCGCCGCAGCCCTGCATCGTCGGGCGACGGCGGTCGCGACCGCAGCTGCCGGGATCCTGGACGAGACGCGGCCGGCTCCGGCCGATCAGCGCCGTCAGTACGAGGTGGCCGATCGTCTCCGGACGGCTGCGGCTGTGTTGGCTCCGGGTTGGGCGGGCGCGGCACTGGATTCGCTCACTGTGAACTCGCCGGCGGGTGATGGTCCGCCGCCGTTCGTTCGGGTCGGTACTGCGGCGCCGTTGGATGACGCTCGTTTCCCCGCGTTGGTGCCGCTTGTCGGCACCGGTCACCTCAGTGTGGACGCGGACGCGCGGGAGCCGCGGGTGGCGGGGTTGCTCCGGGCCGTACTCCTGCGGTTGTTGGGTGCGGCACCGGCGGGTGCCCTGTTGATTCGCGCGGTGGATGCCACCGGGGCGGTGTTGGCGCCGTTCGGGGCGCTCGCGGATGCTGGCCTGCTGCCGCCGCCGGCGGTGGATGTGGCGGGTCTGCGCGCGGTGTTGACCGAGGCGGAGCAGTGGGTCACGCCGGGTGCGAGTGGGCGACGCCGGCACGATCGGACGTTGTTGCTGGTGGTGGCCGCGTTGCCGGAGTCGACCGGCCCGACCGATCTGGCGCGCATCGAGGCGTTGGCCGAGCAGGGGCCGGCCGCTGGGCTGCACCTGGTGGTGGCGGGTTGGCCTCCCGCCGGCCCGTACTCGGCCCGGGCACCGCTGCCGCACACCACTTCGCTGGCGCTGCGTAATGCGTACGCGCTGCTCGGCGACCCGCCTGGGGCGTCGTTCGCCGGGCCGGGGGCCGATCCGCCGGGCGGTCTGAACTCGCCGGTCTTCGTCGAGTCGGACCCGCCGGCCGAGTTGGTCGACGCGGTCTGTCGGCGGCTCGCCGAGCAGGTGGAGGCGGGTTCCCGGTTGGCGTTGGGTGCTCTGTTGCCGCCGACGGGTGAGCGGCTGTGGGAGTCGGACTCGGCCGATGGGTTGACCACGACCGTCGGCGATGCCGGGGGCCGGGCGGTGCCGCTGGGTTTCACCGAGTTGACCCCGCACTGGCTGGTGAGTGGCCGGTCCGCGGCGGGTCGTGCGGCGTTCCTGACCACCGCGTTGCTCGGCCTGGCCGCCCGGTACGGCCCGGATGACCTGGCGTTCTACTTGGCGGATCTCGGCGACGGCGAGTCCTTCGTGGAGTTTTTGCAGACGGAGCGGGACCGGTCGTGGGTTCCGCAGGTGCGCGCGGCGGCGATGGCCGCCGACCGGGAGTACGTGCGGGATCTGCTGGAGGAGTTGACGGCCGAGGTTCAGCGCCGCTCGGATGCGGGTGCCCGGGCCGGGGGGCAACGTTTCGCGGAGCTGCGTCAGCATCAGCCGCTGCCGCGGATCGTCTGTGTGGTGGACAATGTGCCGCTGCTCTTCGCCGAGCGGGACCGGCTGGCCGGCGAGGTCGCCGCCCAGTTGGACGGGCTGGCCCGGGCCGGTCGTGCGTACGGCGTGCACCTGGTCTTGGCGGGCGCGGGCGAGTTGGGGCTGAGTACGCGCGCGGATGCTGGTCATCGGGATTCGGTGCTCGGGCAGTTTCCGGTGCGGGTGGCGCTGCCGGGCGGCAGTCCGGTGCTGGAGCCGACGAACGACTCGGCGGCGGGTCTGCCGGTGGGCAGCGCGGTGGTGAACACGGCCGGCGGGCTCGGTGGCCCTCGGGGTGCGACCCGGGGTCACGAACGGTTGATCCGTCATCCGGATCCGCAGGATCATCCGGAGGTCGTGGAGAAGTTGCGGCACGAGCTGTGGGCGGCGCGTCCGGCCGGGTCGGTGCCGCCGGTGGTCTTCGCGGGTTACGCCCGGCCACTGCTGGGCAACGATCCGCGTCACCGGGCAGCCCTGGCGGGACAGGCGCACGGGCCGGCGGCTCTGCTGGGCCGTGCGGTGGACGTGGCCCGTTCGACGGTGGCCGTGCCGTTGGGTCCGGCGGCGGGGCGCAACCTCGCGGTGCTGGGCTCGGGCACCGCGGCGGGCGGGTTGTTGGCGACGGCGGCGCGGAGCACGTCGGCTCACCACGCACCGGGCAGCGCCCGCTTCCTGGTGGCGGCACCGGACCCGGGCTCCCGGGCGCTCGCGGAGGCGTTGACGGCCGAGTTGGCGGCCCGGCATTCGGCCGAGTTGGTGGATCTGCCGACGTTGTTCGCGGACGCGGCCGACGAACTGCCCGCGTACCTGGTGGTCTTCGGGCTGGACCGGCCGGGTCCTCGGGAGCTGCCGGTGGAACGGCTGCGGTCGCTTCTGCGGGACGGGCCTCCGGCGGGGAGACATCTGCTGGGCTGGTGGCGTGCGGTGCCGCCGTTCGCCTCGTTGTTCGAGCCGGCGGGCGAGGTCGACAAGCTGGCCGCGGTGGTCGTGATGGACGTGCCGGTTGCGCAGCTCACAGCGGTCTTCGGTCGGCCGGTCGAGTGGCAGGCGCGCCCCGACCGGGCGGTGCTCTGGGACGGTCCGGACGAGCGGGGCACCGTCCTGGTGCCGTTCGCCGACGTGGCCGGCTGATCGGGTGGCGCGCGTGGAGGGTGTCGAGGTGAATCCGAACGCGACGGTGACCGGGCCGGGGCGGCAGCGGGCCGCCGCGGCGACCGGGGACGCCAAGCCGCCGGTGCTCGAGCCCAGCACGGCCTGGGCGGGGTATCTTGCGGCCGCCCGCCAGCTGGACGGGGTACGCCGCAGCGCGGCTGCCGCAGCAGGTGAGCAGGCCCGCTCGGCGGAGGCCGCCCGGGAGGAGTTGACGGTGGTCCGTACCGGGCTGGCGAGTCAGCAGGATCGGCTGCGCGAGTTGGGCGTACCGCCGATCTCCCTGGTGCCGTCGCCGCCGGAGCTGACCGAGGCGGCCCGTTCGATGGTGGGTGGCCCGGCGGCCGTGCTGGCGGCGTTGCGGACCGCGCGAGGTTGGGCCGAGGCGGCGGACGCGGCGCTGGCGGCGCGCCGCCGGATCCGGCCGGGGTCCTGGCCGGCGCGAGTGCGCAATCTCCTGGTGTACGGGCCGTTCGCGTTGCTGGTGCCACTGATCCAGGTCGCGGTTCTGGCGGCGACGGGGGCGGGGCCGGCCACTGTGGCGGCGTTGATCTGCGGGTTGCCGATGCCGGCGGTCGCGTTCGTCGCCGGCTGGATCGCCATTGGACGGTTGTTCCGGGTCAGCCCCACCGAACGGCTGGACCGCACGGTGCGTTTCGGCGCGTTGGTGTGCCTGGTGCCGGCGGTGCTGGCCACGGCGGGCCTGCTGCTGGCCCTGCTCGCCGGCTGACCCGCTTTGGCCGGAACCGTCCGGCCTGAACAACGCGGGCGGTGCGGGAACGCAACGGCCGGCCGTCCCGGAAGGGCGTCGGCCGGCCGTGGTGCGTCGCTGTGTCAGCGGGGGATGATCAGCGCCATCGCCTCGGCCCGCGACTTGGAGTCCGACTGCAGGATTCCGCGCACGGCCGATGTGATGGTCTTGGCACCGGATTTCTGGATGCCGCGCATCGCCATGCACATGTGCTCGCATTCGAGCACGACGACGACGCCGCGTGGTGCGAGTTTGCTCATCAGCAGGTCGGCGACCTGCGAGGTGAGTCGCTCCTGCACCTGGGGCCGACGGGCGAAGACCTCGACGAGTCGGGCCAGCTTGGACAGGCCGGTGATCCGCCCGTCGGGGCCGGGGATGTAGCCGATGTGCGCGCTGCCCCGGAAGGGCAGCAGGTGGTGCTCGCAGAGGCTCATCACGTCGATGTCCCGCACGATGACCAACTCTTCGTGGTTGGCCTCGAAGGTGGTGCTGAGCACCTGAGCCGGGTCGACCCGGAGGCCGGCGAAGAGTTCGGCGTACGCGCGGGCGACCCGGGCCGGGGTCTGCTGGAGTCCGTCGCGGTCCGGGTCCTCGCCGACCGCGATGAGGATCTCGCGGACGGCCTTCTCGATCCGGCCGAGGTCGACCGCGTCTTCGACGGGGCGGCCGGTCAGCCTGCCGCTGATCAGCCGTGCGGCAACGTAGTCCAGCTCGTCGTCGCCGTCGGGTTCGGTCGCGGAGACGGCCAGCTCCCGGTGGGGGGAGCTGGCCGTCGGGTCGTTGCTCAGTGCGTGCCGTCCGAGTTGTTGGACGGTGCCACCCCGCCGACCGACGCCTGCGCGCCGTCAGCCTGGGCCTGTGCCTTGAGCTTGTCCTTCTCCGCAGGGGTGAGCACGGGCGGCTCGGTGGACGGCTGACGCTTGCCGAAGCCGTTGTACGGCGCCAGCGGCGGGCGCTTGACCACCCGGGAGCAGATCCGCGCCATGTCGGCAGTGGAGAGGGTTTCCTTCTCCATCAGCTCGAGCACGATGTTGTCCAGGACGTCCCGGTATTCCACCAGGATCTCCCAGGCCTCGTCGTGCGCCAGCTCGACAAGTGCCCGCATCTCGCCGTCGATCTCGGCGGCCACCGAGTCCGAGTAGTCCCGTTCGTGGCCCATGTTGCGGCCGAGGAACGGCTCGTCCCCGCTGGTGCCGTACTTGATCGCGCCGAGCTTGGAGCTCATGCCGTACTGGGTGATCATCGCGCGGGCCAGTTGGGTGGCCTTCTCGATGTCGTTGCCGGCGCCGGTGGTCGGCTCGTGGAAGACCAGCTCCTCGGCGGCCCGACCGCCCAGTGCGTACGCCAGGGTGTCGATCATTTCGGCGCGGGTCTGGGTGTACTTGTCCTCGGTCGGGAGCACCAGGGTGTGGCCCAGCGAGCGGCCACGGGACAGGATCGTCACCTTGTGCACCGGCGCGGCGTGCGGCAGTGCCCAGGCGACCAACGCGTGGCCACCCTCGTGGTACGCGGTGATCTTCTTTTCGTTGTCGCTCATCACCCGGGTCCGCCGCTGCGGACCGGCGACCACCCGGTCGATCGACTCTTCGAGCGAGTCGTTGGAGATCGCCCGCTGCTCCTTGCGAGCGGTGAGCAGGGCCGACTCGTTGATCACGTTGGCGAGGTCGGCGCCGCTGAAGCCCGGCGTGCGACGGGCCACCGCGTCGAGGTCGACGTCGGGCGTGAACGGCTTGCCCTTGGCGTGCACCCGCAGGATGGCCTTGCGGCCTTCCATGTCGGGGGCGTCCACCGGGATCTGCCGGTCGAACCGGCCCGGGCGCAGCAGCGCCGGGTCGAGGATGTCCGGCCGGTTGGTGGCCGCGATGAGGATGACCCCACCCTTGGTGTCGAAGCCGTCCATCTCGACGAGCAGCTGGTTGAGCGTCTGCTCCCGCTCGTCGTGGCCGCCGCCCATGCCGGCGCCACGGTGCCGGCCGACGGCGTCGATCTCGTCGACGAAGACGATCGCCGGGGCGTTCGTCTTGGCCTGCTCGAACAGGTCACGGACCCGGCTGGCGCCGACGCCGACGAACATCTCCACGAAGTCGGAGCCGGAGATGGAGTAGAAGGGCACCCCGGCCTCGCCGGCGACCGCGCGGGCCAGCAGCGTCTTGCCGGTGCCGGGCGGGCCGAACAGCAGCACACCCTTCGGGATCTTGGCGCCCAGGGCCTGGTACTTGGCCGGGTTCTGCAGGAAGTCCTTGATCTCGTACAGCTCTTCGACGGCCTCCTCGGCACCCGCGACGTCCGCGAAGGTCGTCTTCGGAGTGTCCTTGGTGATCATCTTGGCCTTGGACTTGCCGAAGTTGAGCACCCGGGAGCCGCCGCCCTGCATCTGCGACATGAAGAACAGCAGCAGGAGGACGAGCAGCGCGATCGGCAGCAGGTTGACCAGCAGGCTCACCCAGATGCTGTCCGAGGAGACCTTGGCGTCGGCCGGGCCGGTGACCCGGTTGTTCGCCTTGGCGTCCAGCACCTCGTTCCAGATCTGGTCGCCAGCCTGGTACGGGAACTGGGCCTCGATCTTGTTGGTCTCGGTCTTACCGAACTTGGTCTTCTGGGCCAGGTCCAGCTGGAGCGTCTGCTCCTTGTCCTGGAAGACCACCTTGTTGATCTTGGCGGTGTGCAGCTGATCGAGCGCAACGGAAGTGTCCACGCGGTGGTAGCTGGGACCAGCGGTGAACAGCTGACTGAGCACAACGGCGCCGAGGATGACCAGGATGATCCAGACCACCGGTCGGCGGAAGAAACGCGTACGTTCCATACTGTTGTCGAGCGCGGAGCGCCCGCATCCTCCTGATCGACGTCCTGACCGTCTGATGGTGTCGCCGCGCTGAGCGGCGGCCGGAGCCGCCGTGCGGGCCGGCCTCGACCCCGAGGCGCGAAAACTGCCGCGCCGCGGTCATTCGACGGTACACCGTGCACGCGAGGAGTGAGCTTGCGAGCCCCGCAGTCGTGCACCATCAAAAGACCGCGTACGCCAGCAGTGAGCCTGCGAGCCCCCGCACTCGGCGCGCCTTCGACATCGACGACACGCACCGTGGGCAGGCCCACCAGCCCCGCAGCCAACGTACGGCGAGTCCGGGTGGAAGCCGGCGTGGCGGGGAGTCCGGCTCGGCCACCCGAGCGCCCGGTCACGCGATCGAGGGGGTCGAGCGCGGAGTAACCTCCGGGCCACCGTGCTACACGGTAACCGCATCAGCTGAGAGCGCGCTGAACGTCGGCTTGATGAGTACCGATGCGAGTTGGGCTCATGCCGGCCGGCGGGCCGCCCAACGGGTCGGGTCGGTCGTCAGGAGCGGGCGTAGACCTCGGGCTTGAGCACCCCGACGTAGGGCAGCTCCCGATAGCGCTCAGCGAAGTCGAGGCCGTACCCGACCACGAACTCGGTGGGGATGTCGAAGCCGACGTACTTCACCGGGACCGGCACCTTCACCGCGTCCGGCTTGCGGAACAGGGCGACCACCTCGACGCTCGCCGCCGAGCGCGACTCGAGGTAGCGCAGCAGCCAGGAGAGCGTGAGCCCGGAGTCGACGATGTCCTCGACGACGATCACGTGCCGACCGGCGATGTCCCGGTCCAGGTCCTTGAGGATGCGGACCACCCCGGAGGAGGTGGTGCCCTGTCCGTAGGACGAGATGGCCATGAAGTCGAGCTCCGCCGGGGGGCCGTTGCGGCCCAGCGACCGGGCGAAGTCCGCCATGAACATCACCGCGCCCTTGAGTACGCACACCAGCAGCAGCCCGTCGTTCACGTGGGCGTAGTCGGCGGAGACCTGCTTGGCCAGCTCCGCCGTCTTCTCGCGGATCTGCGCCTCAGAAATGATCACGTGGTCGATGTCGGCGTCGTACCAGGAGCCGTCAGCCATGACTCCTAGCCTGCCGTACGTCGGATGGCCTCCGTCGGCGGGGCCGCACCTTTTGGCGCGGTCCCGCCAAGGATTTTCTGCGCAAACAAGGCTAATCACGTCAGTTGGTGCGTGACCGCCAGCGGCGGCCATCGTCGGTGGGCTTCCAGTCGGCCGAATCGTGACTGTCGACGGTGAGGCCGGCCGCCGAGGCGGCGACGAGCAGGACGAGGAACAGGAGGAAGACGAGGAACTCCATGGCGGCGCTCACTTTCGCATGATTGCTGTCGGTTTCGCCGCCGGTGCGCACCGGACTGAGACCAGTCTGCGACCTCACGAAGCGACCGGACAGTGGCAGGAATGCCATTGGTCATCGATTTACTGCCACCTGTCGGGTTACCCTCGTCACATGCTGCGGTCCGTTGCCGTCCTCGCCCTCGACCAGGTCGCCCCCTTCGAGCTCGGCGTACTCGCCGAGGTGTTCGGCACCGACCGGACGGCCGACGGTTTTCCCGCCTACCGCTTCCAGGTGTGCAGCCCGGACGGCGCTCCGGTGCGTACCTCGTCCGGCTTCCACCTCACCCCACACGCGGACCTCGGCCCGGTCGACGAGGCCGACCTGGTGGCAATCCCCGCGCACGGCCAGGGCACCACCGTCCCCGGCCCGGTGCTCGACGCGCTACGCCGGGCCGACGCCCGCGGAGCGCACCTGTTCAGCGTCTGCTCCGGCGCCTTCCTACTCGGCGAGGCCGGGCTGCTCGACGACCGCGAGTGCACGACCCACTGGCGGTACGTGGACGAGCTGCAACGTCGGCACCCGCGCGCCCGGGTGCGTTGCAACTCGCTCTACGTCCAGGACGGCCGGCTACTCACCAGCGCCGGCACGGCGGCGGGCATCGACGCGTGCCTGCACCTGATCCGCCAGGAGCACGGCTCGGCCACCGCGACCCGGCTGGCCCGGCGGATGGTGGTCCCGCCGCACCGCGACGGCGGTCAGTCCCAGTACGTCGAGGCGCCCATCCCGAAGGCACCCGAGGCACCCACCCTCGAACCGGTGCTGGAGTGGCTGATGGGTCACCTGGACCGGACGATCACGGTGGAGGAGGTGGCTGCCCGCGCCGGCATGGCGCCCCGCACGTTCGCCCGCCGGTTCCGCGCCGAGACCGGCACCACCCCGCACGACTGGCTCACCAACCAGCGGGTGCTGCTCGCCCGGCGGCTGCTGGAGGAGACCCCGTTGAGCGTGGAGGCGGTCGCCGACCAGTCCGGCTTCGGCGACGCGGCCGCGCTGCGCCATCACTTCAGCCGCCGGGTCGGCGCCACCCCACACAGCTACCGGACGACCTTCCGGGACCGGGCGCACAGCGGCTGACCAGAGGGCTCAGCCGGGGATGACGGGGGCCAATCGGTCGGCCCGGCGGAGCACCCGGACACCCCCGGGCAGGTCGGTCGGACCCTGGCCGTGCCAGCCCGTGACCAACGCGTCCAGGGCGGCGACGTGACGGTGGGACAACGCACCCGGCAGGGCGCCCAGCTCACGCGCCCAGGAGTGCAGCACCCGGCCGCGGACCGCCGGGAGAAGGCCGAGCAGCACCGGTACGGACAGCCCTCCGTCGGGACACCGGGCCGCCGCCAGCGCCGTCCCGGCCAACTCGTCGAGCGCGGTGTTGTCGGCGGCCACCAACCGGGCGGTACGCGCGAGGTTGTCGACCACGCCGGGTCCGAGCGCCCGCACCAGCGCCGGCAGCAGGTCGGCGCGCACCCTCGACCGGGCGTACGACGGGTCGGTGTTGTGCGGGTCCTGCCACGGGCTGAGCCCGAGCACCGCGCAGGCGGCACGCGTCTGCTCCCGGCTGATCTCCAGCAGGGGGCGCAGCAGCGGCACCCCGCCCAGATCGCGTCGGGCGGGCATCCCGGCCAGCCCTCGTGGGCCGGCGCCCCGGGCGAGCGCGAGCAGCACCGTCTCCGCCTGGTCGTCGCGGGTGTGCCCGGTGAGCACCGCGACCGCGTTCTGCTGTCGGGCCACCTCGGCCAACGCCTGGTAGCGGGCCTCGCGGGCGGCTGCCTCCGGCCCACCGGGACGCCCGGCCACCTCCACCCGGACCACCGTGGCCGATGCGAAACCAACCTCCCGGCCCCAGGTGGCCACCGCCTCCGCGCGCTCCGCGGAGCCGTCCTGCAAGCCGTGGTCGACGCTGACGAGCACCGTGGCGCGGCCCAGCCGGGGTGCCACGAACACGGTGGCCGCCGCGAGGGCGAGCGAGTCGGCACCGCCGGAGCAGGCGACCAGCACCGGACCGCCGGACGGCAGGCCGGTCAGGGCGCGGCGTACCGCCACCCGGATCGCGGCCACCGGCGGAGCGAGCGCGGCCACCGGCGGGGGATCAGCCAGCGGCCGGGATGGTGCCGGCCGGGCCGTGCACCCGGGCGACCCAGGCGTCCGGGTCGCCCAACTCGGACAGCCGAGGCAGGGTCAGCGGCGAGTTGAAGATCGAGTTGAAACCGTCCATGCCGACGCGTTCCACCACGCCGTGCACGAACTTGCGCCCCTCGGCGTACTGGCG
Organism: Micromonospora ureilytica; assembly: GCF_015751765.1. Taxonomy (NCBI): domain Bacteria; kingdom Bacillati; phylum Actinomycetota; class Actinomycetes; order Micromonosporales; family Micromonosporaceae; genus Micromonospora; species Micromonospora ureilytica. The sequence continues at coordinate 5,863,508 of NZ_JADOTX010000001.1, read as the reverse complement.
CATCTTGACGTCCACCCCGAGCAGCCGGCGGATCGCCTTCTCCAGCGGGTTTCCCGTCTCCCGGCGTCGGTTGAACGACGCCCGGATCCGCTCCACGCTCGGGATCACCTGCGGGCCGACGCCGTCCATCACGAACTCGGCGTGCCCCTCCAGCAGGGTCATCAACGCGGTGAGCCGGTCCAGTACGGCCCGCTGCGCCGGGGTCTGCACGATGTCCAGCACGCTGGTGCGGCTCTCCGGGTCACGGACCGCCTCGGACAACGTGGCCACCCCGCGCCGCAACCGCTCGACCAGGTGCTCGCTCCCGCTGGACGAGGCGTCCACGAACGCCTGCACCTCGCTGAGGAAGTAGGCCCGCATCCACGGCACGGCCGTGAACTGGGTGCGGTGGGTGACCTCGTGCAGACACACCCAGAGCCGGAAATCCCGAGGGTCGGCGCCGAGCTTGCGCTCCACCTCGACGATGTTCGGTGCGACGAGCAGCAACTGGCCCGGGTCAGCCGAGAAGACCTCGTACTGGCCGAGCACCCGGCCGGAGAGGTAGGCCAGCACCGTGCCGGCCTGCACACCGGTCAGCCGGGACCCGATCGCCTCGGTCAACGCGCCCGCCTGCTTGTCGCCGGAGAGCCGACTCATCAGCGGAGTGATCACCTCGCGGAGCCCGGCGATGTTGGTCGCGGCCCAGTCGCGGCGATCGACCACCCGGACCGGCGGATGCGACACCTGCGCCCGCAGCCCCGTGTAGTCGGCCACGTGCCCAGCCGCCTCGTCGGTCAGCCGGCGCAGGTCGCCGACGACGTCACTGGCTTCGGCGTACGACACGCGGGGGCCAGACTTGCTCAACGCCCCCGCTGTGGCGGCGGCCAGATCCCAGTCCACGAACTGCGCCATGGACCCACCGTACCCGCGCCGCGACACCCCGGCCCGGGCTCGCGCCCTCGATCGACACCGATGGCGACCGCGGCACCCCGGACCGGCGACGGTCAGCCGCAGCCGCAGCCGGCCAGCGCGGCGGCGATCCGGTCCAGCGCCGGCTGGGCGGTGTCCCGGTCGCCCGGCACCTTGTCGGTGAGCACCGCGAAGGTCAACAGCCGACCATCGGCGGTGGTGACCAGGCCCGCGATGGAGTGCACGCCGGTCAGGGTGCCGGTCTTGGCCCGGACGCTGCCCGCGCCCGCGGCGGTGCCCGCTGTGTTGCGGTAGCGCTCGTTCAGGGTTCCGGACCAGCCGCCCACCGGCAGACCACCGAAGACGCCGGCCAGCTCCGGATGGTCCGGAGTCGCGGCCAAGCGGATCAGATCGGTCAGCAGCGACGGGCTGATCCGGTTGAGCCGGGACAGGCCGCTGCCGTCGGAGACGCTGATCTCGTCGG